>NZ_CP095187.1:2767500-3075000 GCF_022965755.1 Pseudoxanthomonas sp. F37
AGTGCCGAACTGATCGCCTTCGTGCTGGCGTTCGCGGTGCTGGCCCTGGTGGGCTGGCACGTGCCCGGCAGCCTGGTGGGCAGGATGGGGGTGGACTATCCGCCCATGCGCCCCGTCTCGACGCTGGCCGTCGCCCTGCTGGCGCTGGCCCTGCTGCTGCGCCAGCGCGACCGCGACCGTGCCGCCTGGCTGCTGATGGCCATCGTGGCGGTACCCCTGCTGCTCACGCTGCTGCAGACACTGGGCCAGGTCACCACCCCGCTCAACGCCCTGCTGCACCGGCTGGGATGGCTGCCCCGCGCCAGCACGCCGCTGATCGGCGGCTATACCGACTACGGCGTACTGACCGCGTGGGTGGGCGTGGCCCTGTTGCCGCAGGCGCTGCAGCGCTGGGAGAACGTGCGCTGGGGCCTGGTGCGCGGGCTGGGCATCGCGATGGCCTCGGTGGCGGGCATGGCGGCGCTGGGCCTGCTGTTCCAGCTGCCGTATCCGCGCGAAGGCCTGTCGGTCTACCAGATTTCGCTGACCGCGACGGCGCAGCTGGTCGCGATGGGCCTGGCGCTGGCGGTCGCGGGCGAGAACTCCCTGCGCGAGCGTCTCTTCGGCGTGTTGCCGATGGCCGCCGCGCTGGCGTTGGGCGGCATGTTCTGGCTGGCCGCTGGCGCGGACCGCGATGCGATGGCGCGCCGGGTGATGGAAACCCAGACCGCGAGCGCATCGGCCACGTTCCTGCGCGGCGTGGAACTGCGCCGCGGCGCGCTGCGGCAATTGTCGTCGTCGCTGGTGGCCGCGCGCCCCGAGCTGGCGGAAGCGCTGTTCGACCGCCATGTCGCCGACATGGTCCGCGCGTTCGCCGCGTTCCGGGTGGTGCGCAGCGTGGGCGATGCGGGCGAGTTCCGCTGGGTCGAACCGGGGTTCGACGCGCCTGCCGCGCCTTCGCCGCCGCTGCCTGTCGCCGACGAAGGCCTGCTGCAACCGGTGCCGGGCGGCTGGTGGCTGACGGTGGACGAAGCCGGGCGGCGCACGCAGGCCTTCATCGCGCTGGACGGCTTCGTCATGACGCTCAACAAGGCGGTGTTCTCCGACCGCCCGGTACGCGCGACCGCCGAGGGCATGGCGACGGTGGAACAGGGCCAGACGTTCGGCGAGCCGCTGTCCGTGCAGACCGTCGCCCTGCCCGGCCACGAGGTGGAGCTCTCGTTGTGGGCGCCGCCCTCGCTGACCTCGTTCGCGCTGCCGCGCGCGCTCGTCGTCGGCGGCCTGAGCAGCGGCCTGCTGATCGCCTTCGTGCTGTTCCTGCTCGACCTGTCGCGGCGCCGCTCCGCCGAGGCCGCGGAAACGGCGCGCTCGCTGCTGACCGAAACCGAACGCCGGCTCGATGCGCAGCGGCGGCTCAACGATGCGGCCGCGATGGACAGCGCCACCGGCCTGCCGCGATTCTCGGCGCAGGCGCCCCTGATCACCGAGCAGATCGGCATGCAGGCGCCGTCCGGGCATGGGCTGGCCATCGTCGACCTGGACGGGTTCGGCATGGTCAACGATTCGTTCGGACACGACGGCGGCGACGAAGTGCTGCGCCGCATGGGCCAGCGCATCTCAGGCGCGGTCGGCGCACAGGGCCGCGTGTACCGGTATGGCGGCGAAGGCTTCCTGGTGCACTTCGCCGATACCGACATCGACCAGCTCAGCCGCTGGGCGGAAGAGATCCGGCGCGCGGTGGGACAGCCGATCGCGCTGTACTCCACCCACCCCTCGTTCACCGTCACCGCCAGCATCGGCCTGGCCCATGCGCCGGAACATGGCATCGACCTGCAGAGCCTGCTCCGCAGCGCGGACGACGCGCGCCACCTGGCCAAGCGCGCCGGACGCAACCAGGTGCGGCTGCCGTCGGCCGGCGCGCAGCAGGATGCCAACGATCGCCTGAGCCGCGTCACCGCCCTGCGCGAGGCCGTGGCCCGCGGCCAGCTGCGCCTGGCATACCAGCCCGTGGTGGCCGGCGACAGCCTGCAACTGATCGGCTTCGAGGCGCTGGCGCGCTGGCGCCACCCGGCATGGGGCGAGGTCCCGCCTTCGGTCTTCATCCCGCTGGCCGAAAGCGCCGGCCTGATGGAGGACATCGGCCACTTCGTGCTGGAACAGGCCTGCCAGCAGCTGGCCCGCTGGCGGGCGATGGGCCTGCGTACGCTGTGCATGGCGGTCAACCTGTCGCCCAGCCAGCTGGGCCAGCCGACGCTGGCGCCGTGGATCGCGGACTGCCTGCAGCGGCACGCGCTGCCGGCCGATGCGCTGACCCTGGAACTGACCGAGAGCGTGCTGGTGGAGGACATGGGCGCCGCGCAGCGGATCCTGCAGTCGCTGCATGAGCTCGGCGTACGCCTGGCGCTGGACGACTTCGGCACCGGCTATTCCAGCATGTCCTACCTGCAGCGCCTGCCGCTGGACGTCATCAAGATCGACCGCAGCTTCGTGGACGGCATCGCCGCGGAGGACAGCACCGACCGCGCCATCGCCCGCACGATCCTGGTGCTGGCCCACGAAATGGGCCTGCGCACCATCGCCGAAGGGGTGGAGACGGCCGAGCAGATGAGCGCATTGCAGCAGATGCGCTGCGACGAGATGCAGGGCTATTTCTTCGGCCGTCCGATGGAAGTCGACGAGGCCACCGCCCTCGCCCGCGGCCAGCTGCGGCAGGCGATGATCTGACGATCCGGCGCGGCATCAGCCGCGCAGCAATCCCGCCATCGCGCGCACGCCCTGGCTGTCCGGGAACACCCGCGCGTCCAGCGTCGACGTCGCGATGCCCAGGTGGTCGCCGAGCACGCCCTTGAACACGCTGCGCAGGTCGGTGGTCGCGCGCAGGTCACGGCCTTCGTTGAGCTGCGCCGGTGCCACCCCGGGCCAGTCGCCGGCGATGCGGCCACCCGCCACGGCGCCGCCGGCCAGCATCGCCACGGTACCGGTGCCATGGTCGGTACCGCCCGTGCCGTTGACCGCGACGGTGCGCCCGAACTCGGTGACCACCATCACCACCGTGCGCGACCACAGCGCGCCAACGCCGTCGTGGAACTGGCGCAGGCCCTGGTCCAGTTCGGCCAGCTTGCGCGCCAGTACGGGCCCTTGCTGCGCATGCGTATCCCAGCCGGCGTTCTCGACGAAACCGATGCGCGGTCCGTCCGGCGCGGCCATGAAACGCGCCGCCGCCGCCATCGCCTGCGGCAGCCGCGCCACGTTGCCGACGGCCTGCATGCCCTGCGCCGCGACGGCCTGTTCGAACGGATGCGCGAGCTGCGCATCGGCGGCGTACAGCGTCCGGAGGCGTTGCAGCAGGATCGGATTGACGTCCTCGGGCAACGGCGGCGACCACGTCGTCGCATCGCCCGCGCCGCGCAGGATCAGCGGCATCACCGTGCTGACCGACAGCGCGCGCGAGGACGGCAGCGCGGCGACGCAGCGGTTGAGCCAGCCGGTCGCCACGCCGCCACCGGCGGGCGTGCCGCTTTCAAGGTTGTCCTGCGCTTCGAAGTGCGAGCGCTGGCGGTACGGCGGCGCGACCGCGAGCACCGGCAACCACTCGCGCCGCGCATGGAGCTGGTGGCTGAAGGCCAGGGCCGGATGCAGCGCGAAGTCGGCATCGAGCGCGCGCGGGCCCTCCACCGGCAGGCCGCCACGCAAGCGTGCGATCGCGGGATCGCCAACCGGCGTGACGGCATGCAGGCCATCAAGGCCGCCGCGCAGCAGCACGACCAGCAGGCGTGTGTCCTGCGCCTCCGCCGGGCGCGCCAGGCGTGGCCAAAGGCCCAGCGTGGTAGCGGCACCGCCGGCGGCAAGGAAATGGCGTCGGGTCAGTTTCACGATCAGCTCCTCCACTGGAAGACGGGACTGGCGAACAGCAACGCCAGCCCTTCGCGCGGCGATTCCGCTCGGCGCAGGGCCAGCGCCGTCCCTGCGTCCAGGTGCGGACCGAAGACATCGCCCGCGGTCCGCAGCGGATCCGGTGCCGTGCCCGTCGCGCTTTCGGCCAGCGTCTGCGCCGCCTGGATCCGCTTCCACACCGCGTCGGCGCCGCTCCATTCCGCCGCATCGTCGGCGAAGCCGGCCGGCGAACGCGGCGTGAAGGGGGGATGTCCGAGCCGGCCGAGCAACCCCACCAGCGCGCGCGGTTGTTCGCTCGGCAGCGTGGCGGTGCTGCGCAAGGCCGACACCACGAAGTCGTCCGGCGTCTTCAGCTTGCGGGCGTCTTCGGCCCAGGCCTCGGGACTGCCGACCATCGCCGCGTACACGGCGCGCAAGGCGCCGCCGCTGCGCTCCCATGCCGACGCCATGCGTTCCACCAGGGCGCGCGGTGGCGTATCGCTCACGAAATGCCGCGCCAGCTTGCCGCAGACGTGGCGCGCGGTGGCCGGGTGCGCCGCAAGGTCGCGCAGGATGGCGCGGCCTTGCGCTTCGCCCTCGGACGCATAGCGCTTTCCGAGCACCCTGCGCGTACCCGCTTCATGCGCGTTGGCGCGGAAGCGGAACGTCGTGGCGCCGTCCGCGTCCAGGTCGCGCGCCGACGCCACGCTCCAGCCGGTGATGGCGCGCGCCAGTTCGCGCACATCGTCCTGCACGTAACCGCCGTCCACGCCCAGCGTATGCAGTTCCAGGATCTCGCGTGCGAGGTTTTCGTTGAGACCCGCGCGCCGTGGCGCCTTGTCGTCCATGCGGCGCCGCTGGCGCTGGGCCAGCCGCGACTGCTCGCCCACCGAGCGGACGTTGTCGAGGTAACGCAGCATCGCCGGATGCCGTTCTACCGCGAGCAGCAGGTCGGCGAACGTGCCGGTCACGTGCGGGCGGATCGCCTCGCGCTCCATCGGCGCCGCATACAGCGCTGCGGCGCGCTTGTCGGCGGACACGGCGAAGTGGTTCGACCAGAACCGCACCAGCCGTTCGATGAAGTCATGCTCGGTGGCCACCGCCTGCCGGTAGCGCCAACCGAGTTCACCCAGCTGCAGCCGTGCGAAGCGCTGGCGGAATCCCATCGCCGCGCCGCCCCGGCCGTCACCCTCGCGCTCGCGCGCGGCACGCCGGTCGCGCAGGTAGTCGTACTCCTGCCGCAGGTAATCCGCGCTGGTCGGCAGCGTCGCGCGCGGCGCGGCGGGGGCATCGAGCTGCGCCAGCAGCCACGCGCGCGGGTCGTCGACCTGCGCCAGGGTGCCGGGCCGTGCGCCCAGGCCGAAGCGGTTGGCGGCGCTGGTGGTTTCGCGTCGGATCATCACGCCATCCCGTGGGGCGATGTTCCTGGCAACGCGCGGCCTGCGCCGGGGTTGACAGCTGCGCCGCGTGGTCAGCGATGTCGACGTGGCTTCATCGGCATGAACACGCCGGATCAATCCGCGCGCAGCTGCGCCAGGAAGACGCGTCCGGCCGGTCCGGGCGGCGTGTCCTTGCGCCATACCGCACGCATCGGCATCTGCGCATAGCGCGGATCCGCATCGGCGATGCGCAGGCGCTTCAGGCGTCCGGCGGCGAGATCCTCTTCGACGATGTGCAGCGGCATGTGGCCCCAGCCCAGGCCCGCACGCAGGAAGGCGTGCTTCGCACCCAGGTCGGCCAGGCGCCAGGTGAGCGGCGAGAGCACCGCGAAATCGCGACCGGCCGTCAGCGGCGTGCGGTCGGTGAGCACCAGTTGCACATGCCTGGCCGCGGTCTTCACCGGCACGGTGCCGCGCTGCGCGGCCATCGCGTGCGTGGGCGCCGCGACCGTGACGAAGGGCACCGCCAGCAGCGGTTCCGCCACCAGGTCGGCGGGCAGGTCCGGCAGCGAGCCCACCACGCCGATGCGGCACGTGCCCTCCAGCACCGGCTGGATCACGCCCCCCAGCACCTCCACGTACAACCGCAGCGGCGTGTGCGGAAACGCCGCGCGGCTGTGGGTGGCGGCGCGCGTCAGCGCCTCCATGGGGAACATCACGTCCACGGCGACCGAAAGTTCGGGCTCGAGTCCTTCGGCCACGCTGCGGGCGCGCGCCTTGAAGGTGTCCATGTGTTCGGCGACCGCGCGCGCTTCGACCAGCAGCAGTCGGCCGGCCTCGGTCAGTTGCGGGTAGCGGGCGCTGCGGTCGAACAGGCCGACACCCAGCTGCAGTTCAAGGTTGGCCAGCGTCTGGCTGACCACCGACTGCGCGCGGCGCAGCTTGCGGCCCGCGGCGGAAAAGCTGCCCTGCTCGGCGGCAGCGATGAAGGTGCGGAGCTGGTCGAGCGTGACGGCGTCGAGCATATATCGCTCCTGACGATGGATATCATCGGAATATATAGGCTTCCGCGATGGGTCGCCACGGCCTAACCTGCGCACCGTACCCGCTGTACCCACCCATTCCCGGAGTCCACCATGTCCACCGTTACCGTCACCCCGACCACCCCCCGCGTTTCCGCCCTGCGTGGCGCCGCCGACCTCGCCGGCCGCAGCCTGCTGGCCTCCCTCTTCATCATCTCCGGCCTGGGCAAACTGGCCGCTTACGCCGGCACCGCCGGCTACATGGAATCGGTCGGCGTCCCCGGCGCGCTGCTGCCGCTGGTCATCGCGCTGGAAGTGCTGGGCGGCCTGGCCATCGTCGTCGGCTACAGGACCCGCGTGGTCGCCGGCCTGCTGGCGGTGTTCTCGATCGCCAGCGCGGTGCTGTTCCACAGCCAGCTGGGCGACCAGATCCAGCAGATCATGTTCCTGAAGAACTTCGCCCTGGCCGGCGGCTTCATCACCCTGGCCGCCCGCGGCGCCGGCGGCTGGAGCATCGACAACCGCTGACGCCGGTCCGCTCCACGCATCGCCCGGAACGCCGGCGCCTGCCGGCGTTCCGCGCGTCCGGCGCTTGCCCGCACGCGGGTACAAGCCTGCCCGGAAGCGGCATGCCAGCGTGCGCCCTGCCCCTTCGCGGAGTCCCCGCATGCGCCGCCGCCCTCTGCTCGCCCTCGGCATCGCCGTCCTGTCGATCGCCGGACCCGCCGTCGCCGCGGATACCGGTCGCCTCCCGGTGGCGCCGTTCGCCACCCTGCCCGCCGACGTGCGGCATCCGGAAAGCCTGGACGTGGACCCCGCGACCGGCGAGCTCTACGTCGGCACCTTCGACGCGCGCGCACCGGCGTCGGCACGCAACAACCAGCTGCTGCGCTTGGCCGCCGACGGCCGCGTGCTGGCGCAGCGCCGCTTCGGACCCACGCCACTGACCGGCGTGGCCTTCCACGACGGCCACGTCTACGTGCTGAACTTCGGCGCGTCGAAACTGCAGCGCCTGCCCGCACGATTCGATGCGGACAGCGCGGTCGAGGATGTCGCCGCCTTCGCGGCCCTGTCGCCGGCGGCGCCGCCGGCCCGGCGCATCGACAATCCCGATGGCAGCCAGGACACGATCACGTTCGGGTCGCAGGGTTTTCCGGCGATCAACGGCCTGGTGTTCGACCGCGCCGGCACGCTGTACGTCTCCGACTCGTTCCAGGGCGCGGTCTACCGCATCGCGAACGCAGCGACCTGCCGTCCGTGCAAGGTGGAGCTGTTCGCGCGCGATCCGCTGCTGGCGACGACCGGCGCATTGCCGTTCGGCGCGAACGGCATGGCCTTCAACGCCGACCAATCCATCCTCTACATCAACAACGCCGGCGACGGCCGCGTGCTGCGCAAGCCGATGCCGGACGGCGCCATCGGCGTGCTGGCCGACGGCGTGTACGGTGCCGACGGCCTGCTCTTCCACGCCGGCCTGCTGTGGGTGTCGGCCAACCAGATCGATACGCTGGTGGCGCTGGACGAGCGAGGTCGCGTGCGCCATCGCGCCGGCGACTTCGCCGGCGTGGACGCGCAGGGCGCACCGCGCGGCCTGCTGTTTCCTGCGGCCAGCGCCGTGCAGGGGCGCCGCATGATCGTCGCCAACCTCGCCCTTCCGCTCAGCGCCGCGACCGGCGACGAGTGGGAAGAGGACATCACCCGCTGGAACCTCATGCAGTTCGAGCTTCCCGAGCCGCCCGCCCCTGCCCCCTGAGGAACATGCCATGCTCAACGTCACGCCGTTCGGTTGGTTGCATACCGCCATCAGCCTGGTCTCGCTGTTCGGCGGCCTGTACGCGCTGCTGCGCTACCACGACATCCGCTACGCGACCCCGCTGGGCAAGGCGTATACCTGGTTCACCGTCGCGACCTGCCTGACCAGCTTCTTCCTGATGCGCACCGGCAGGCTCAGCGAAGCGCATGGCCTGACCGTGCTGACGCTGGTCGTGCTGGCGGCGGCCGTGCTGCTGGGGCGCAACGCCGTGCCCGGATCGTGGCGGCACGTCGCCTCCGCCTTGGCGTTCACCCTGACCGTGTACTTCCATTTCATTCCCGGTTTCACCGAAACGCTGACGCGCGTGCCGATCGGCGCGCCGCTGGTGTCCGGGCCGCAGGATCCGCTGCTGCAGAAGCTCGTGGGCGGCACCTTGATGGTGTTCCTGATCGGCATGGTGCTGCAGGTGCGCGCGCTGCGCCGCGCACGTACGGCGCTGGCCCAGCCTGCCACCTGAGCCGGCCGGACGCGGTGGCCATGCTGACCGCGCTGCCCACGCTGGACGGACTGCTCGAAGCGCACGCGGCGTCATTGGGCGAAGACGCCATCGGGTACCGCCACCATGCGTACCGGGTGGCGAACTTCTACTGGCTGTTGGCGCCGGGCGATGCGGAGGCGCTGGAGAAGCTGAGCATCGCCGTGGCCTTCCACGACCTGGGCATCTGGACGGCCGGCACGTTCGACTACCTGCCCCCGTCGCGCGAACTGGCGAGGGCCCACCTGCAGACCTCCGGCCGCACCGACTGGTGCGACGACGTCGACGCGATGATCGATGCGCACCACAAGGTCCGGCAGACGCCGCCGGGAACACGCGCCAGCGTGGAAACGTTCCGGCGCGCGGACTGGGTCGATGTCAGTCGCGGCCTGCGCCGTTTCGGCCTGCCGCGCGCCGCGGTGCGCGAGGTCATCGCCGCCTTCCCCAATGCGGGCTTCCACCGGCGCCTGGCGGCCCTGACGCTGCGGCGGCTGTGGCGGCATCCGCTGGACCCCCTGCCGATGATGCATTGGTGAGGGAACGGGCCGGCCCTCCCGCGCCGACGAACGGCCGTTGACTTATATAGTTAGGACTCCTAACTTATTGACATGAACGATCCGTCCTTCCAACGCAGGCAGGCCACGCGGGGCCTGGAACAGCTCGCCCACCTGGTGCGTGCGCAATCCTGGCGGCAGGACGGCACGCCTTCGCTGCCGCCGACCCAATCGGCCGTCCTGAGCATGCTCGAAGGCACGGCGGACGGCATGCGCGCGCGGCAGATCGCCGCACGCCTGGGCGTGTCGCCGGCCAGTCTCAGCGAATCGTTGAAGGCGATGGAAGGCAAGCGGTGGATCCGCCGCACGCCCGACCCCGTCGATGCGCGCGCCGCGCGCGTACGACTGACCGCGGCCGGATCGCGCATGGCGGTACAGTTGCAGCGCCCGGACCGGGGCATGGGCCCGCTGGTCGAGGCGCTGGGCGAAGCCGATCTCGGCGCATTGCTGCGCGTCACCCAGCTGCTGGTCAATGAAGCGCAGGAGCAGGGCCTGGCCACCGGCCTGCGGACCTGCCTGGGCTGCGAATTCTTCCGGCCGTTCGCCTCGGGCCGGCGCGATGCCCCACACGTCTGCGCGTTCGTCGACAAGCCGTTCGGCGACGCTGAACTACGGGTGGACTGTGCCGAGCAGCGGCCCGCCGACGACGACATCCGCCGCGGAAGCGTCCTTCGCTTCCGCCAACAGACTCCGCCCTAGGCGGAAAGAAGAAGGACGGCGCCCGACTGCAATCGGACGCCGCCCGGTACCTCCCACCCACCTACGAGAGCAAGCAAGAGGAACTTCATTATGCGCCAGAACACCCCCCGACGTTTCGCGTTGGCCGCCGCACTCGCGCTGGCCATCGGCGGCGTGCACGCCCACGACGGCGGCATCCCGTCTGCCGCCAACAAGGCGGTGACCGCCGATTTCGACATCGTCCATACCAGGATCACCACCGACAGGAACATCGCCACGTTCCACATGGCCGTGTCCGGCAAGGCCGGCAAGAGCACGCCTGCCGCCACCGGCAAGCTGGCCGGCAGCGACGTGTTCTCCTACGTGTGGCCGACCACCCTGGATCCCTACGAGGTCGGTTTCGAGAAGGGCGCCGGCATCCTGGCGATGGCGGTCACCGCGCATCCGGATTTCGACGACACGCCGCTGTACGACGAGAACGGCGACGGCAGGCGCGACAACGACGGCAACCTCTGGCACAGCCATTGGGTCGTGCTGAAGCCGAACGACGCCTGCGGTCCCGGCGCGCTGGGCGTGGTCGACATTCCCGAAGGCAGCAAGCCGCGCCTGCCCAAGACCTGGCCCGGCTTCCCGATCCTGCTCGACAGCCCGGGCTGGAGCCCGACGCTCAATGCCGGGACGGTGGAAGTGAAGGTGCCGTTCGACGATATCGGCGTGGTCACCGCTGGCGGCTTCGACGGTGTCACCGCGGGCCTGCGCGTCAACGCCAGCGTGCATGCGCCGCTGCTGTGCGTGGTGGACGTGTTCAAGGTCGCCTCCGGCAACCTCAGCCTGCCCGGCAAGCCCAACCAGTAAACCGGCTCCCGGCGCGGCCGGTCCATGCCGGACCGGCCGCGCGCCCCCGGAGACAATCTCCATGAACACCCTCGATCGCCCGGCGCCACCGTGGCAGGTGGACCGCTGGTTCAACACCTCCCGTCCGCTTTCGCTGGACGCACTCCGCGGCAAGGTCATCGTGCTGGAAGCCTTCCAGATGCTGTGCCCCGGCTGTGTGTCGCACGGCCTGCCGCAGGCCGCGCGCGTGCACGCGACGTTCCCCGCGGAGCAGGTGGCCGTGGTCGGACTGCACACCGTGTTCGAGCACCACGCGGCGATGACGCCGCTGGCGCTGGAAGCCTTCCTGCACGAGTACCGCATCCCGTTCCCGGTCGGCGTGGACCGACCCGGCGGGCAGGGCGGCATCCCGCAGACCATGGCGGCCTACGCCATGCGCGGCACGCCGACCCTGGTGCTGATCGACGCCCAAGGCCGTATCCGCCACCAGCACTTCGGCCAGGTCGGCGATCTGGTGCTGGGCGCGCAGGCCGCGGCGCTGGTGCTGGAGGCGCAGGGCAGTGCGCGGGCGTCGCCGCGGGCCCAGGACACCGTGCCGGGCTGCGGGCCCGAGGGCTGCGCCCTGCCCGCCTGACCCTTGGCCGGTCCCGTCCGTCGGCGGCGTTCGAATGGACACAGGGGCTTCACGGTGCGTTCGCGCCACTCACGGTTGGATAGCACCATGCCCCGCTCACCCGCTCCCGTGCCCTTCACGCTGCTCCACCGCCTGGGCTTCATGGGCCTGGGGATGACGCTGGCGGTGCTCGGCGGCGCCTTGTTCCCCTAGCGGATCAGGGCGACGGGGCGTGCGGGTCCAACTCCTCCGCCCAGGCAAGCGCCAGCCCCTGCTCATCCTGCGCGAACGTGCGCAGGTCGGTGTGCGGCAGCAGGTGCGCCGCGACCCCGGTGGCCGCCACCAGCCAGCGCTTGTCGGTGACCAGGGCTGCGCGCGCGAAACGGCCAAGCTCGCCCAGCTTGGAGGCCGCATAGCGCAGGTCCTTGCCGACGGCTTCCAGCGAAATGCCCTGCAGGTCGCTCAGGTCGCTGAGCACGGCGATGCGCGGGAACCGCGCCAACCGCGCCTCCAGGTCCGCGATGCAGGCGTCATAGTCCTCGCCCGTCAACTGGCCGGTGAAACGGTAGGCGGCGACGTGCGGCAGGCTGGCCAGGATTTCGATCATGCGTCCACTCCCTCATGCGGAAGCGGCGACCATAGCCGCCGCCGCGCACCAGGGTGTCAACAAGGCTTCACGAAGCTGGATCGCGGGCCACGTCGCGCCCCATCACCATCTCGATGACGCGCGAAGAACCACCCTCGTGGAAGCCCGTCCGCGGCGCGAACTCGCGCGGATTGTGGAAGGTGCCGAACAACAGGTCGAATACCGGAAGTTCGGAGTAGTTGTGCCGGTGCAGCCCTCGCGCATGGTGCCAGGAATGCATTTCCGGCCGCTCGACGAACCAGCCCAGCCAGCGTGGCGTGCGCACGTTGGTATGGGTCAGCATGGCCAGCAGCGTGGCCGCCAGCAGCGCCGCCGTGGTGGCTTCCGGACTGAGGCCGACGATCACCGTCAGGGCCAGGCTGCCCACGGCCGTCCAGCCCAACGTGTCCAGCGGGCTGAACCAGAACGCGCTGAAGGTATCCAGCCGCTCGGTGCTGTGGTGCAGCTGGTGGCCGAAGCGCCACAGCCAGTCGTTGCCGTGGATGGCGCGATGCCACGCATACGCGCAGGCCTGGTAGACCAGCAGACCCACCAGCCCACCGGCCGGCCACGCCAGATGGCTGAGGTCGAACAGCTGCAGCGGCAGCAGGAACCGGGTCCACAGCATGGGCAGGTACGAGGACAGCAGGAAGTAGAACACCGCCGCCAGCACGCCCCGCGTGCGCCAGCGGGCGATGCGCGGCAGGGTGCGCGCGGGGGCGATCGCCTCCCACAGCATCAGCATGGCGTACATGCCGAAGAAGGCGAAGGACAGCGGATGGAGAAGCAGTTCGAGGGGCGTTGGCATGGCGGTAACGGCTCTGGTCTACTACGGGGGAGGCGGCACGATACGGGCCCTCGCGCCGTGCCACCGCAGCCATTTCCGCCGCCAACCTGACATTTCCGTCATGCCGCGCCGCGAACGCCCCACCATCGCCCTGCTCGCCACCCACGGCGCCGCCGCCTCGGTGCTGTACGGCATGTACGACCTGTTCCACTCGGCCGGTCGCGACTGGCCCGCGATGATCGGCCTGCCCCCGGGCGAATCGGTCTTCCATCCGCTGATCGTGGCGCGCGACACCACCCCGCTGAACGTCGTCAACGACATCGTCGTCACCCCCCAGGCCGCCCTGCGCGACCTGCCCGCGCCCGACTACATCTGCATTCCCGACCTGGCGATCTATCCCGGCGACATCGTTCTGCACGGCTACGAAGAGGAAGCGCGCTGGCTGCGCGACTGCCACGCGCGCGGCAGCGTGATCGCCGCGGCCTGCACCGGCGCCATGCTGTTGGCCGAAACCGGGCTGCTCGATGGCCACGACGCCACCACGCACTGGGCGTATTGCGACGCGCTCGCCGCGCGCCACCCCAACGTGCGCGTGCACCCGCAGCGCGTGGTCGTCAGCGCCGGCCCCGACCAGCGGCTGGTGATGGGCGGCGGCGGTTCCAGCTGGCACGACCTGTCGCTTTACCTGATCGCGCGCGTGGCCGGGATCGAATGCGCCATGCAGACCGCGCGCGTGTTCCTGATCGACTGGCACCAGACCGGTCAACAGCCGTTCGCGAGCCTGGCGCGCACGCGGACGACGTCCGACGCGGCCGTCTCGCAGGCGCAGGTGTGGATCGCGCAGCACTACGACACGCCCTCGCCCGTCGCCGGCATGCTGCAGGCCAGCGGCCTGGCCGAGCGCACGTTCGCGCGCCGCTTCCAGCAGGCCACCGGACTGTCGCCGCTGGAATACGTGCACACGCTGCGCCTGGAGGAAGCCAAGCAGCAGTTGGAAGCCGGCGACGATGCCGTCGAAGCCATCGCCCAGGCCGTGGGCTACGAGGACGCGGCCTACTTCAGCCGGTTGTTCCGTCGCAAGGTGGGCCTGTCGCCCGCCCAGTACCGTCGGCGCTTCGGCGGCATGCGGCGGATGCTGCAGGAAGCAGGTACGCGCTAGCCGATCAGGCGCGGCGCAACGACCAGAAACCGATGTCGCGCCGCACGCGGTATCCCAGCCGCTCGTACAACGCCTTCGCCCGCACGTTTTCGTAGCTGACGTGCAGGAACGGCTGCCGCCCGTGCGCCAGGGTGTCGTTGCTCAGCCAGGCGGTGAGGCGCCGCGCGTAGCCATGGCCGTTGAAGTCCGGATGCGTGCAGATGGCGCTCATCTCGCGGTGGCCGTCGTCGCCGAGCCGCTCACCGATCATCGCGGCCAGGCGGCCATCGCGGTAGATGCCGAAGTAGCGCCCCATGTCCATGGTCCGCGTGCGGAAATAGTGCGGATACACCCGGGCGGTCAGCGCCAGCACGTCGGCGCGCTGCGCCTCGCCCAGCGGCGCGATCTCCGGGCCCTCCACCGGCGCCAGCGGCGCGTCGCAGACCATCTGCGCGAGCGGCCGGAAGGCCTGCAGCTGCCATCCTGCCGGCAGCGCGGGGACCACCCCGAGCAGGTACACCGACTCCCCCGGCGCCACCAGGCGTCCGAGCGCATCGCCCACGTGCACCCCCGCATGGGCCACGCCCAGGAAGGGCGCATGGTCGGCCGGATAGCGCGCCACGTCGCCGGCGCGCAGGGCGATGCCGGCGTGGATCGAAGCCAGGGCGGACCAGAACGGGTTGTCGAGGGGCGTCGTCATCGGCGTGCACGCGGCAGGAATCAGGATTATCCACGAAGGGCCCCCGGTGCATCCGACGGGGGCGCTCCGTATGCTGCGCGCATGACGACATCGCCCGCCTTCCGCTTCCTGCGCCGCGCCGCGACCCTGGCATGCGTCCTGCTGCTGGCCGGCTGCGTCACCGCCCCGCCCGCTCCCACGCGCCCTCCGGCGGACACGCGCAGCGAAATCGTGCGGCGCATGCCGGCGAAGGTGGCCGAGCGCGAGCGCTGGGCGGCCGACATCCAGACCGCCTTCGCCGCGCAGCGCATCGAACCCACCCGCGAAAACATCTGCTCGGTGCTGGCCATCATCGAGCAGGAATCCGGCTACGTCGCCAACCCGGCGGTCGCCAACCTGCCGAAGATCGCGCGCGCAGAGATCGACCGGCGTGCGGCCGCACTGCACGTACCGGCGTTCATGGTCGACGCGGCGCTGGCGATACGTTCGCCCGACGGCCGCCGCTACGCCGACCGCCTGCGCGACGTGCGCACCGAGCGCGACCTCAGCGACATCTACGAAGACATGATCGGCAGCGTACCCCTGGGCAGGCGGCTGTTCGCCGACTACAACCCCGTGCAGACCGGCGGGCCCATGCAGGTGAGCATCCCGTTCGCCGAAGCCAATGCCTCGCACTACCCGTATCCGGTCGAGGGCAGCATCCGCGACGAGGTCTTCACCCGGCGCGGCGGCCTGTACTTCGGCATCGCCCATCTGTTGGGCTACCGGACGCCGTACACCCGCAAGGTGCACCGCTTCGCCGACTACAACGCCGGCTGGTACGCCAGCCGCAATGCCGCATTCCAGAGTGCGGTGGGCATCGCGGCCGGCGTGACCCTGGCGCTCGATGGCGACCTGCTCGACCCGGGCGCCCCGATGGATGAGCCCGGGCAGACCGAACGCGCCGTGCGCAGCCTGGCCGGCCAGCTGCGCATGGATGAGCGCGCGATCCGCGAAGCCCTGCAGCGCGGCAACCGCCTCGATTTCGACGACACCGCGCTCTACGGCCGGCTGTATGCGCTGGCCGAGGCCCGCGCCGGCAGGCCGCTGCCGCGTGCGGTGATACCCGGGATCGCGCTGGAGAGCCCGAAGATCACCCGCGAGCTGACCACGGCCTGGTTCGCCACCCGCGTGGATGAGCGCTACCGGCGCTGCCTGCAGCGCTAGCCGCCCAGGCCCGCCCACCAACGGGCATAGGCCTGCCACGTGGCCGTGCCCGGCACCACGTGCATCAGCACGAAGTTCAGCGCGAACACCACGGCGACGAAGCGGAAGACGCCGCGTCCGCGCGGTGCGGCGCGGTCGAACCAGATCAACACCGCCAGTATCGCGAACGTCACCGCATAGCCTCCCCAGGAGGGATTGAAGCGCGCCCCCTCGGGCAGCAGCGCCAGCATCAGGCGGGCGGCCGCGGGATCGATCATCACCAGCGCAGTGGCGACCATGTAGCGCGCGTGCAGCGCCGGCTCGCGGCGATGGACGATGGCCAGGCCCCAGAACAGCGCCAGCATCAGCGACGCGGCGGTGCCCAGGTACAGCAGCATCGACTGCAGGCCGAACATCTCCGGCGGGGCGGCCGCCATGCGCAACTGCGACAGCCACAGCGCCGTCAGCAGCACGCCGGGCATCACGCCGTAGGAGAACTGGCCCACCTGCCGGTGCAGCGCCGTGCGCCGCGTGCGGATCAGCCAGGGCTGCACCAGCAGCATCGCCATCCAGGCCAGCATCAGGCCGGCATGCAGGTGGGTGACCGCATCGGCCAAGTCCAGCCTGCTGAAATAGGTCTTCCAGAAGCCCACACCCACCAGGGCCAGCAGAGCCCACATCCATACGCCGCTGCCGATGCCCCATGGGCCCGGCCGGCGCACTGCCGCGCCCGTTGCAGAAACCGCCATCACGCCACCTTCGTCCTGATCGTGGCAGGTTGAACGCCCCGGCCGGCAGGCACCGGCCAACCGCCTGTCGAATTCCGCCTCGCCCGTTCGTCGCGTTCAGGAAGGCGCCATCCCGGCGCCGTGCTTCCGGAGGTTTCCCCATGCCGTACATCGACGGTTTCGTGGCCGCGGTGCCCACCGCCAACAAGCAGAAGTTCATCGACCACGCCAGCCTGGGCGACCCCGTGTTCATCGAACAGGGCGCCACCCGCGTGGTCGAGTGCTGGGGCGACGACGTGCCGGACGGCAAGGTCACCGACTTCCGCCGCGCCGTGCAGGCCTCGCCCGAGGAGAGCGTGGTGTTTTCGTGGATCGAATGGCCCGACAAGGCCACGCGCGACGCGGGCATGAAGAAGATGATGGACGACCCGCGCATGTCGCCGGAGAACAATCCCATGCCGTTCGACGGCAAGCGCCTGATCTACGGCGGTTTCGTGCCGACGCTGGAACTGGGCGACGGCGCCACGCCCTCGTCTTACGTGGACGGCTTCATCCTCGCCGCGCCGACCGGGGGCAAGGCGGCGTTCACCGACTACGCCACCACCTTCGACACCCTCTTCATGGGCTTCGGCGCCACCCGCATCATCGAAGGCTGGGGCGACGACGTGCCGCGCGGCAAACAGACGGATTTCTTCCGCGCGGTGGAGGCCAGGGACGACGAGACCGTCGCGTTCTCGTGGGTGGAATGGCCGGACAAGGCCACGCGCGATGCCGGCATGCGGAAGATGATGGAAGACCCGCGCATGGACCCTTCCAACAAGGACAATCCGCCGATGCCGTTCGACGGCCAGCGCATGGTGTTCGGTGGATTCACCCCGGTGGTGGAACTGCGCGGCTAGGGTTCGCAAGCGCCATCGCCCGTCACGCCCTGCGCTGGATGTATCAGCATGCACCGGGAGAACGGCGATGGCCTGCGAAACCGGAGGGCTCGGCCCGGTGCGTGCGGGCCCATGGCGGTCGACAAGCCGCGCTGGGCGTCCGAACGCTTGTCGATCAGGACCTCGGGCCGCAACCGGGACATCGGAAAAACGATGCAGGTTTCAGTGCCCCGTGTAGATGCGTTTCAATGCCAGCAGCAGCGCGTCCATTTCCTCCCTTCCGAAAAGGGCGGTGAAACGTTGTTCATGCTGGTCGATAAGCTTGCGCGCCTGCGCGAGGATCGCTGTTCCTGCCTTCGTCAGATGAAGTTCCTGGCGCCGGCGGTCTGCCACGGAGGGCTGGCGCTCGATCAGGTCCCGGGATGCCAGTCGATTGACCAGGGCCATCATCGTTGCCCGGTCGGTACCGAGCGTGTTGGCCAGATCGATCTGCGACGAGCCGGGATTGCCCTCGAGCAACTCCATCACCGCCAGTTGCTTCTGCGTCAGACCCAGTTCGGCCATGGTCTCGGCAAAATCGCGATAGACCGCGACATGCGCCATGCGCAGGTGGAACCCCAGCAGACCGCCTAGCCGGCCGACGTCGAGCCCCGGCGCGGCAGCGTCTGCACTCTCGATATGGTTCTGGTGTGGTTTTGTATCCATCGTTCCTTCAAGACCTTGGTCGGTTCGGCCCGTCCGGGCCTCACCTTCGGCGGCGCAGCGGTCCGGTCCGCCCGCAAGCCCTGCTGGATCGTGACCCCCAGGCCTCGTCGTTGCCCGGCAGGGCACGCCACATCTTCTCGCGCGCGGCTCCCGCTTCGCCTCGCCGTACGCCTCCAGCCCTTCGGGCTGCCGCTGGTGCTGCTCGCGCACATCCCCGGGCGTGGCGCGCAGCACATTCTCCGGCCCGCGCCTGGAGCGCGGCATGTCCAACGGCCGGCTGGCCCGGGCCGTCGTCCTGTCCTGGATGATCTCCAGCACCCGCGCCGCACCCTTCATCGCTCGACCGCTTCTTCCATCACCCGGCTCATGGCGTCTCCTCTCAAAGGTAACACCTGAACAGGCAATCGCGGGGGCAGTGCCCGCCTCGCCAAGCCTCAGGACCCTCGGAATCCGTCGTTTGGTCGATATCCGTGTCGTGGCGGCCGGCCATATTTTCCCGCGCTCATCCGACCGTCGGTTCTGCTGCAGAGGCCCTTGCATTCCGTCCAGAAAATATTAGTATGTGTTGCATACAATTTGCTGCCTGTCGCGGAAGGGCGGCAGGCATGGGAGGAGAGAATGGCCCCGTTCTTTTCCGGCATGGCTTCACCGGTGGATTGCGGACTGGTGAAGGACGATCCGATCCTTTACCGCGCCCGCGTCGCGCCGGATCGTCCGGCCCTGTTCGAGATCGCCACCGGCAGGCAGCTCACCTACGCCGCGCTCGATGCCCGCGTCGCCCGCTGCGCGGGCTTCCTGCAGGCGTTGCTCGGGCCACGGCAGGACGGCGCACGTGTCGCCATGCTGGCGCGCAACGCCATGGACTCGTTAGTGCTCGCCTTCGCCTGCCAGCGCGCCGGCGCCGTGTACGTGCCACTCAACTGGCGCCTCAACGCCACCGAGCTTCGGCCGATCCTTGCCGATTGCGCGCCCGCGCTCCTGGTCCACGACGAGGAATTTGCGGCAACCGCGGAAAGCATCGCGGGCGCCGTCCCGCAGATGACGACGCTATCCACCGCGGAGGGTCGGGACGGCCTGGCCGCGCGGATCGAGGCGGGCGTCCCGGTCGGACCGGTGCCCGCCGACGCCGACGCGGCCTGCGTCCTGCTTTACACGTCGGGTACGACGGGGCAGCCGAAGGGCGTCATCATCACCCGTCGCAACGCCTTCTTCGCCGCCCTCAATTTTTCCTTCGCCGGAGAGATCGGCCCCGGCTCGGTCGCCCTGTGCGACCTGCCGTTCTTCCACACGATCGGGCTGATCGCGGTCGCGCGCACCACCTTGATGCTGGGCGGCAGGCTCGTCATCTCCGACCGCTTCACCCCGGCCAGGACGCTGGCAGCGCTTGCCGATCCGCAGCTTGCCATTACCCATTACTTCGCGGTGCCGCAGATCGCGCTCGCGTTGCGCGACGATCCCACCTATAGCGCCGCAGCGCTCGCCGGGCTTCGCGCCTTCATCGTGGGTGGCGCGCCGCTCACCCAGGCGCTGACCGAGAGCTATCTCGCCGACGGCGTTGCCCTGGTCAACGGTTACGGCATGAGCGAGGCGGGAACGGCGCTGCATGTGCCGATCGACCGGCGCGCGGTCGAGGACAATCCCGGCAGCGTCGGCCTTCCCGCGCCGTTGCTCGACATCCGCATCGTCGACGATGAGGGTCGCGAAGTGAAGGAGGGCGAGATCGGCGAATTCTGGCTGCGCGGGCCGTCGGTGACGCCCGGCTACTGGAACAAGCCGCAGGAAACCGCTGCCGCCTTCACCGACGGCTGGTACCGCACCGGCGATCTCGGCCGACGCGGGCCAAACGGCTTCTACAGCATCGTCGAACGGCTGAAGGACATGTATATCAGCGGCGGCGAGAATGTCTACCCCGCCGAAATCGAAGCGGCGCTCGCCACCCATCCGGACGTGCTCGACGCCGCGGTGGTCGGCGTTCCCGACAGCCGCTGGGGCGAATGCGGCATCGCCCATGTCGTGCTGCGGCCCGGCGCGACGGCAACCGGCGAAGAGATCGCCGGTCATTGCGCGGCACGGCTCGCCGCCTTCAAGCGCCCGGCCCGCATCCTCCTTGTCGACACCATTCCCCGCACCGCCTCCGGCAAGGTGCAGAAGCATCTTCTGCGCCATTTCCATCCCGACCAGACCCTGCAACGGAACCCTTCGTGAAGCGCCCCGGCCTTTCACTCGAAACCCATGGAGTGCCCCAATGACTGAAATGAAATCCCTTGTCCTTGTCGAATTCGACAACGGCATCGCCTTCGTGACCCTCAACCGCCCGGAGAAGCGCAATGCGATGAACCCGGCCCTGAACGCCCGGATGCTCGAAGTGCTCGACGAGCTCGAAGGGGACGAGCGCTGCGGCGTCCTGGTCCTGCGCGGCGCCGGCGCATCCTGGTCGGCCGGCATGGATCTGAAGGAATACTTCCGCGAAAACGACGGCAAGCCACGCGACGCCACGTTGAAGGCGCGGCGCCAGTCCGGCGGCTGGTGGAGCCGGCTGATGTATTTCGAGAAGCCGACGATCGCCATGGTCAACGGCTGGTGCTTCGGCGGCGCCTTCACGCCGCTGGTTTCCTGCGATCTCGCCATCGCTGCCGAGGAAGCGAATTTCGGCCTGTCCGAAATCAACTGGGGCATCCTGCCGGGCGGCAACGTCACCCGCGCGGTCGCCGAGGTGATGCGCCACCGCGACGCTCTCTACTACATCATGACCGGCGAACTTTTCGGCGGACGCAAGGCCGCGGAAATGGGCCTGGTCAACGAGGCCGTGCCGCTTGCGGACCTGGAAACCCGGGTCCGCGCGATCTGCGCCAGCCTGCTGGAAAAGAACCCTGTCACCCTGAAGGCCGCCAAGGACACCTACAAGCGCGTGCGCGACCTGCCGTGGGACCTCGCCGACGACTACATCTACGCCAAGCTGGAGCAGATGCTGTTTCTCGACAAGACCAAGGGACGCGACGAGGGGCTGAAGCAGTTCCTCGACGACAAGACCTACCAGCCGGGGCTCGGCGCCTACAAACGCAACCGCTGAACACCGCCGGCCCACTGGGTGGATCCTCCGACCCTGATCCTCGACCCCGCGGAGGAACTGCATGAGCCATGTCACCGCGGAAGGCCTGCCCTTCGGCGGCGTCGGCCATTCCGGCATGGGCGCCTATCACGGCAAGTTCGATTTCCTGACCTTCTCGTATCCGCGCGCGGTCTATCACCAGAGCAGGATGGCGGAAGCGGAACACATGATGCACCCGCCTTTCGGCGATGCCATGCGTGGCCTTCTGCAGGCCGCGATCTGCACGTAGTGACCGCGGCGATAGCGGACAGCATCCGGCTTTCGTGCCCGGCATGGACGCGCACAGGGAACGCCGTGCACCCCGCGTAGCGAGCGTTCCGCGATACCGTCTTCAACCCGTTCAACCTGGCGCCGCTTCCGCTGGAGCCAGCGGACCGTTACGGTATCCGCCTCCCGGCACGGAGATGGAAGATGACCCGGACAGGCCGATGCCGCTGCGGCGCGGTGCGTTACACGCTGAGCGCGGAGCCCTTTGCCGTGCGACTGTGCTGGTGCCGCGACTGCCAGTACTGGACCACCGGCAACGCCGCGGTGAACCTGCTGGTACCGCGCGCGGCCGTGCAGGTGGAGGGCGGACTGAGTGGCTGGGAGAGCGTTGCCGAGAGCGGCAACCACATGCGGCGCTCGTTCTGCCCGCGCTGCGGCACGCCGATGTTCAGCCAGGCGCGCGAGAACACCGAACGCATGGTGATCCGGGCCGGCACGCTCGACGATGCCACCGGCATCGCGCCGACCACCGTCATCTGGACCGACTCGGCGCCGGCTTGGGCGGTCATCGACCCGGCGCTGCAGGCGTTCCCCCGTCAACCCTGAGAAAGGCGGCCCCCTCCTTCACATTGTCGAACGCGCGGCGTGGATAGCCGCGGCGTTAGCACGCAAATGGTTCGTCATGCGAAGACGACGTGAAAATCCGCACCACGGCTGTGCGCGGCGCGCGAAGCGTATCGAATAACGAAGGTTACTTTCGTGCTTCTGTGATTCGTCGTGTGACACGCGCCGCACTTCGTGTGGATTCCCGGCCCCTATGGTGCAGACGCCGTGCCGCGATGCGTCATCGCGACACCGGACAGAGGGCCTCCACCACCACACTTCGTTCAGGGGCGCGACACATGGGCAAGACAGCGGAACCGTACGTACGAATGACCCGGGCGCCGTTGGCGTCCGCCGTGAAATGGGGCCTGGCGGCCATGCTGTTCGGCAGCGGTACCGCCGCCGCGCAAACCACGGAGACACCGCCCCCGCCCACACCCACCGCCACCGAAGAAGCGACGACACTGGACACCGTGTCGGTGCTCGGCAGCCGCGGCCAACCGCGCAGTGTTTCCTCTTCGGCCGTGCCGATCGACATCATCGGCGCGGAGGAATTCCGCAACCAGGGTTCCACCGACGCGCTCGACCAGCTGCGCGTGCTGGTGCCCTCCTTCAATGTCAGCACCATCCCGATCGACGACGCGGCCAGCCTGATCCGTCCGGCCAACCTGCGCGGACTGCCACCGGACAACACGCTGGTGCTGGTCAACGGCAAGCGCTTCCACCGTTCGGCGGTGATCACCTTCCTCGGCCACGGCCTGTCCGACGGCTCGCAGGGCCCCGATCTTTCCGTCTTCCCGTCGCTCGCGCTGGAACAGGTGGAAGTGCTGCGTGATGGCGCGGCCGCGCAGTACGGTTCCGATGCCATCGCCGGCGTCATCAACTTCGGCTTGAAGAAGATCAGCGAAGGCGGGGCATTCGAAGCCTTCGCCGGCCAGTATTACGAAGGCGACGGCTTCACTACCCAGTACTCCGCGCAGATCGGTCTGCCGCTCACGGCGCGCGGCTATGCGACGCTGACCGCCGAATGGCGCCAGGCGGACGACACCTCGCGCAGCGTGCAGCGCAACGACGCCGCCGCGGCGATCGCCGCCGGGTATCCGGGCGTGCCGGTGCCGGCGCAGATCTGGGGCTCGCCGAAGGTCGACGATGACCTGAAGTTCGTCGCCAACCTCGGTATCAGCGGCGACAGCGTGGACGTGTACCTGTTCGGCAACTACGCCCAGCGCGAAGTCGATGGCGGCTTCTACTTCCGCGACCCGACCGCGCGCTCGGGCGTCTACTCCAACGACGGCGGGGCGACGCTGCTGATCGGCGACACCACCGGCGCCGGGGGTTGCCCGACCATCGCCCTGCGCGACGGCGCCGGCAACCTGATTCCGTATAGCACCGTGAGCGCCGCGGTCGCGGCCCTGCCTTCGAACTGCTTCACTTTCCTCTCCACCCTGCCCGGGGGCTTCACGCCCCGCTTCGGTGGCAGCCTGGAAGACATGTCCGTGGTCGGCGGCGTGAAGGGCACCTGGGGCAATGCCTGGCACTGGGATGCCAGCGTCACCTACGGCCGCAACGACATCGACTTCGTCATCTACAACACGGTCAACGCCTCGCTGGGCGCGGCGCAGCCCGCGGGCCTGCGCTTCAGTCCCGGCGGCAACACCCAGACCGAGAAAGGCGTGAACTTCGACGTCGGTCGTGACATCGAGACATCGTTCACGGCGCAGCCGGTGCGTCTGTCGGCCGGCGCGGAGTGGCGGGAGGAAAGCTTCGAAGTGAAGGCCGGCGATGCGGCTTCGACCGGCATCGGTCCGCTGACCGAACAAGGCTTCGCGCTGGGCTCGAACGGCTTCAACGGCTTCAACCCGCGCACCGCCGGTGAATGGGACCGCAAGAACTGGGCCGTCTACCTCGACATGGAAGCGCAGTTCACCGAGCAGTGGTTGCTGGCCGCCGCGATCCGCCACGAGGACTTCGATGACTTCGGCAGCACCACCAACGGCAAGCTGACGGCGCGTTTCGACGTCTCCGACACCTTCGCCCTGCGCGGCGCCTACAACACGGGCTTCCGCGCGCCCACGCCCGGGCAGGCGAACATCAGCCAGATCAGCACGGCGTTCAACGGCAGCGTGCTGGAGGACATCGCCACGCTGCCGCCCACCAATCCCATCGCCATCCTGAAAGGCTCCCGCCCGCTGACCCCGGAAGAGTCGAAGAACCTCTCCCTGGGCATGGTGTGGAGCAGCGGCGACTGGCTGGTCACGCTGGACGGCTACCGCATCGAGGTGGAAGACCGCATCGCACTCAGCACCAGCTTCGCGCTGACGCCCGAAGAGCGCGACGCCCTGGTCGACTCCGGCAATCCGGAAGCCGCGTCGTTGAGTTCGGTCACCTACTTCGGCAACGCCTTCGATACCACCACGACCGGCGTCGACCTGGTGGCCAGCGTGGAGACGGACCACTTCGGCGGCACGACCACCTATTCGCTCGCGGCGAACTGGAACAAGACCGAGGTCGACCGCTACGACCCGGACTTCATCGACGAGGCCCGCGTCTACAAGATCGAGGAATCGCTGCCGAAGACCAAGGGCTACTTCAGCGTCAACCACAAGCGGGAGGTCTTCCACGCCAACCTCCGCCTGGGCTACTACGGCTCCTGGTACGAGGACCACCTGGACAGCGGCGCGATCACCGTGGAAGACGGTGGCCTGCCGATCTACGAGGACAGCACGGTCATCGTGGATGCCGAAGTCGGCTGGACGTTCGCTTCCGGTCTGTACGTCAACGTCGGCGCACAGAACCTGTTCGACGAAACCCCGGACGACAATCCCTGGGGCGCGGCGGTCGCCGGTGCGGCCTACCCGGTGCACTCGCCCTATGGCTTCAACGGGGGTTTCTACTACGCCCGCGTGGGCTGGAAGTTCTGATCGCCGCATGCCGGTGCCCCGACGTCGGGCACCGGCACGGCATCCGGATTCACCCGGGCGTGCGCGGGCGTCCGGGAATGCGCCGCCGCGGCCCCTGCGCCTCGCGCTCGTCCATGTCGCGCACGCGCCGGCCGGCCTCGCGGACCAGCTCCGGCAGCAGGTGGGTTTCGGGCAGATGCTTCCAGTACTTCTGCGGCATCTCCTGCCGCATCATCCGCGTATTGAGGCGCGCGGGGTTGAAGATGCTGGCGTAGTAGGTGCGCCACAGCGCATCCTCCGCATCGTCGGCCGGGGCGTCCGAACGCCTGGCGCCCTCGCCCGCCCACAGCTGCCCGCCATCCCACTGCACGCTGCGGTAGGGCGTGAGAATGGCCCAGCGCATCCCGGCGAAGCGGCGCATGAAGAACGGCGCCACGCGATCGACGATGTAGTGGTCCGGTTCGAACCAGGCGATGTAAGCGTCGTCTCGGCCTTCGACCTGGCGGAATCGGACGAACGCCTTCATCTTGTGCGTATCGCGACGGACGGCCTGTGCCCAGCGCGTCGCGCGATGCACATCGGCATCGGTGGCGCGATCCAGCAGCGCGCGCTCGCCGTTGCCGATGCGCCACAGCAACCGGTACAGCAACGCGTGCCGGCCGGCATCGCGATGGCAGAGCACGGCGGCGGCCAGCGCCATGAAGTCCGCCGGCACGGACAGCCCCCGCCGACGGACCGGCTGGTCGGCGACGGTCGCGCTGGCGAGCAGTTCGCCCTGCCCATCCGCCTGCCATTCCACGGCCTCCGGCGGCAGCCCGGCCTCCCAGGCGTGGCGCGCCTGCGCGCGCCAGGCGTCCAGGTCCCAGGCCGGCATGACGGTGGCGCGGAACATCGCGCACCTCACCCGAACAGATCGGCCTGGCGCGGTGCCGGCGCCAGGTCGCGGCGCAGGCGTGCCGGATCGTCCAGCCGCTGGCGCGGATGATGGTCCAGCAGTACGACGAAGGGCAGCAGCTTCTGCAGCGGCGCACGCAGGCGGGCAAGGTCGGCCACGCGCAGCTTGCCCTGCCGGCGCGAATCCACGATGCGCTGGACGTTGCGTGCGCCCAGCCCGGGCACGCGCAGCAGCATCTCGCGCGGCGCCGTATTGATGTCCACCGGGAAGCGGTCCGGATGGCGCAGCGCCCATGCCAGTTTGGGATCGATGTCCAGGTCCAGCATGCCGCCCTGCCCCGGGACGTCCTCGACGATTTCCTTCACCTCGAATCCATAGAAGCGCAGCAGCCAATCGGCCTGGTAGAGGCGGTGCTCGCGCAGCAGCGGCGGTGCGCGCAACGGCAGCTGGGTGGAGGCGTCGGGGATGGGGCTGAAGGCGGAGTAATACACGCGGCGCATGCGGAACTGACGGTACAGCGCGTCGCTGCTCACCAGGATGGCACGGTCGTCGGCGGCGTCGGCGCCCACGATCATCTGCGTGCTCTGGCCGGCCGGGGCGAATTTCGGCGGGCGCCGGCGTTTGGGCTGCGACTCCTGTTTCGTCGGCTTCGCCGCCAGGATCCGCGTGTGCAGCTCGCCCATGGCGGCGCGGATGCCCGGCGCATCCTTCTGCGGCGCCAGCCGCTTCAGGCCCGCCTCGGTGGGCAGTTCCACGTTGATGCTCAGACGGTCGGCGTAGCGTCCTGCGGCAGCGAGCAGTTCGGGGGAGGCCTCGGGAATGGTCTTGAGGTGGATGTAGCCGGCGAAGCGATGGTCCTCGCGCAGGCTGCGCGCCACCTCCACCAGCTGTTCCATGGTGTAGTCGCCGTTGCGGATGATGCCGCTGGAGAGGAACAGGCCTTCGATGTAGTTGCGCTTGTAGAACTCCAGCGTCAGCCGCACCACCTCGGCGGTGGCGAAGCGCGCGCGCGGCACGTTGCTGGAGACGCGGTTGACGCAGTATGCGCAGTCGTAGATGCAGAAATTGGTCAGCAGGATCTTCAGCAGGGATACGCAGCGCCCGTCCGGCGTGTACGAATGGCAGATGCCCATCCCCTCGGTACTGCCGATGCCGCCCTTGCCCAGCGAATGCCGCTTGCCCGCGCCGCTGGACGCGCACGAGGCATCGTACTTGGCCGCATCGGCCAGGATCGCCAGCTTGTCTTTCAGTTGCATGGCCGGATTCTAGCGAGCGACCCCGTGCACGGACTGCGACGCTGCGACATGCGCCTGGAGCCGGGGCCGCATGCCGGCCACTTGCGGACAGGATGCGACGCATCCTGTCCGCGAAGCCGCGAGGCGGTGGGCGACGCGTTCAGAAGTCGAAGCGCGCCGCGATGGAGATCGGCACCGAGACGCGCTTGCCCGTGTCGTTGATGGATCCCAATCCCAGCCCGCCGATGGCGCTGTCGTCGCCCTCCAGGTCGGCGACATAGCGCACGCCGGCCTGCGCAGTGATGCTGAAGGCCTCGCTGACCGGGATCAGCACGCCCACGTCCACGCCGGCGGTGGCCGCCCACTTCTTCTCGGTGAACGGCGCGTTGGCGATGGTGATGGCGGCATCGGGTATCTCGAACGTCGCGCGGATGTCGTCGGTCTGGGTGGCGCCCAGGCGGCCGGCGACGAACGGACGCGCCGAACCGGGCTGCATGAAGTAGTAGCGGTAGCCGGCTTCCAGGCTGAGCGCCTTGTAATCGCTGAAGGTGCCGTAGACCGGAAGCTCGGTATTGAGCGCCGGCACGAAAGCGACGCCGACGCGCACCGTGCCCGGGTCGGCTTCGGTGCGGCGCACCTGGCCGAAAACCTCGGCGCGATCGCTCAGCCCGTAGGAGAACTCCAGACCGTAGGTGAAAGCCTGGTCGTAGATGTCCTCATGGCTGCGCGGCTGGATGCGCAACTCGGCGCTGACGCCGGCCAGGTCGGGATTCAGCGGCCCCAGGTCGGGCACGGGCGCCACCGCGCCGTCATGCACGTCGCCGCTGATGGGCGTGTCCGCGCCACCGAACAGCGACATCGAGAACTTGCCTTGTTCCGGGCCTGCCGCAAACGCCGGAGCGGAAACGGCAAACAGCATCAAGCCAGCCAGCCTTGTGTTCATGGTGATGGTATCCAGAGGTGATGGGTGGAGTTCCGCGGCGACATGCACGCGGCGTTTTCCCTACGCGACATCGCGCCGCCTGGATTCAACCGGATGCGGAAAACACAACACACGCAGTGTTTTCACGCGCCATCGACGTGCATTAACAGGCATGCGTGGAAGCGGGACATTGCGCATGCGCGTATCGCGCCGCATGACGGGTGGCGATCAGGGCCACGTGCGCTGCGCTTCCGACAGGGCAGCACGGTGCAGCCGCGAGGTGCGCGATGAAACCCGGCGCATTCCTGCGCCGGGACGCCGGGCGCGCGCGACCCGCGGCCGGGCGAAGGCATGCAAGAATCGCGCACCCCGACAGGAGGCGACCGTGCCCACATCCCCACCCTTTCCGAGACCCCGCCCCTGCACGCCACCTTCAATCCGCTGATCCGGCCTTACCTGGTGGCGATGGTGGCCTGGTACCTGCTGCTCTCCCTCTTCGGTGCACCGCTGATCCTGGTATGGGTGCTGGGGCCGGGGCAATGGTGGGCGCGGCACTACTTCGACCGGCTGGGCTGCACGCTGGACGACCGCACGCTGCAGTTCCGCAAGGGCATCCTGTTCCGGGTGGAGAAGACCATCCCGCTGGAGAACATCCAGGACGTGACCTTCATCGAAGGGCCCATCCTGCGGCTCTACCATCTGAGCATCCTGCGCGTGGAGACCGCCGGCCAGAGTCCGGGCCAGGCGCACAGCATGCAACTGGTCGGCATCGTCCACGCGCATGCGCTGCGCGACGAGATCCTCGCCCGTCGCGAGCGCTTGCGGATGCAGCGCGCGATGCCGCACGCCAATGCGGATACGCCGCACGAGACGCTGGAGGCCGTCCGCATGCGCCTGGACGAGATCGCCGCCATGATGCGCGCCCGCCACGGCGCCGTCTGAACGGCGCTGGCCCGCTACAGCTTGAACAGCGGTTGCAGCCGTTGCGCCAGCCAGCCCGGGAACCGCAGCGGCGCGTCCAGCGCGGACACGCAGATGCAGGCGGTGCCGGGCACGGTCACCGGCTGGTGCTCGACGCCGCTGTCGAGATCGGCGATGTCGCCGGGCGCGAACTGGCCCAGCGCATCGTGGTAGGCGCCGCGCAGCACCTGGGTCAGCTCGGTGCCGCCGTGGCTGTGCACCGGCATGCTGCGGCCGGGGCCGATCTTCAGCATCAGCAGGGTGCCGCTGCGGGTGCCCGCTGCGCGGATGCAGTGCACGCCCGGCGCCATCCAGCGCCACTTCAGCGCGCGGTACGACGCGCCGAAGTACGGGTGCAGGGGGGTGGGCAGGCGGTCGTCGTCCTCGTAGGGCGCGCCCCGGGCGGCCGCGATGGGGGCCGGCGGCAGCGGTGCGTCCAGCTGTTCCAGCATGCAGGCACGCAGGTCGGCCAGGCGGGACGACGACAGCGCCGGCTGCTGGTGCTCCACCAGCTGGCCGCCGATGCGTTCGGCCTCGTCCACGCGCGCGCGGCAGTGCGCGCAGGTCTCCAGATGGGTGGCGGCCACGACGGCCATCTCCACGGCCAGCGCGCCGGCCGCGTAGCTGACCACGGTGGAGGGGTCGAGATGATGGTGCGGGTTCACGGCTGACCTCGTACTTGGCCCTGCAGGCGCAGGAACGCGCGCCGCAGGTGCGACTTCACCGTACCCAGCGGCATCTGCAGCTCGTCGGCGATTTCCTGGTGGCTCTTGGCTTCGAAGTAGGACATGCGCATCAGCCGCGCCTGCACGGCCGGCAGGTCTTCGATGCGGCGCTGCAGGTGCACGTGCTCGGCGTAGTCCTCGGCCGAGGTGAACGGTCGCGCCAGTTCCTCGTCGCTGGCGGGCGCGGCTTCCTCGAGCATCTGTACCCAGCCCGGCTCGCGGCGGATGCGGTCGATGTGCAGGTTGCGCCCGATCCGGAACAGCCAGGTGGAGACCGCACCCTGCTGCGGGTCGTACATGGTGGCGCGCTGCCACAGGCGCAGCAGGGCTTCCTGGGCCAGTTCCTCGGCCACGGCTTCGGGGCTGCCCAGGCCGCGCAGGTACAGGCACAGGCGCGGCATGAAGTGGTCGTACAGGCGCATGAACGCGGCACGGTCGCGCGCGCGCGCCACCGCCAGCATGTCGGCCGTCCAGTCGTGGGCGTCGCGCGTGAGGGGCGTTGGCGTGGACACCGGGGGTGCGGCCCGAAGGGGCGGCGGTCTCCTTGTGAAGTCGGTGGGCATGGTATGCCAGGTCCCGGGGCGTGCGTGATGACGGTCTCTACGAAGATGACCGGGGTTCGGATGCAGCGCCCCGCGCGCCGCCGGATGCATCCGCGGGACGCCCGCCTGCGTACAGGGGGCTCCTGCCGCCCGGAGCCGCCCATGCCCCGCCCAACCTTGCGCTTGCTGGCCGTGCTGCTGTCGACGACGCCGCCCGCCTTCGCCGGTACCGATGTCCTCCGCCAGGAAGCCGTCGCCTACGCCCGCAAGGGCGATGCGGTGATCTACCGCGAGTCCCACTGGCGCTACCGCCAGGACGGGGTGGCGCGGCGCCTGGTGCTCTACCGCTGCCCCGACGGGCGCGCGTTCGCCCGCAAGACCGTGATCGAACGGCCTGCCGCGCAGGCGCCCGACTTCGACTTCGAAGATGCGCGCGACGGCTATCGCGAGGGCGTACGGACCGGCCCCGGTGGGCGCGTGGTCTACGTCAGGGAAGCCGGCGCCGCCCGTCCGCAGGAGCGCGCCCTGGCGACGCCGCCCGGCGCCGTCATCGACGCGGGTTTCGATGCCAGCGTGCGCCAGCACTGGGACGCGCTGCGGGCGGGGCGCGAGGTCACCCAGCCCTTCCTGTTGCCCAGCCGCTTCGCGTTCGTGCCGGTCAGGCTGGACCCCGGCCCCGCCGTGCGCTGGAACGGCGTGCCGGCCCAGCGCCTGTCGATGAAGCTGGACCGCTGGTATGCCTTCGTCGCACCGACGATGCAGCTGACGTACGCCAGTCAGGACCAGCGCCTGCTGGAGTTCGCCGGCATCGCGACCATCCGCGATGACGAAGGCCGCCACCAGGACGTGCGCATCGTGTTCCCGCAGCCGGCCGCGCCCGCCGATGCGCGCGCGCTCCAGGCCGCACTGGCGACGCCGCTGGTGCGGCAGTGCCGGGGTTGAGCAGCCTTCACGCATCCAATACCCGCGCCGCGCCGTAGTGATGGACGACGCAACCGAGACCTCCGCGATGCCGGCCAGCGATTCCTCCCCCTCCACGCCGGTCCACCATGCCGTGTCCATCCTGCGCCGGTGGTTCGACACCCAGGCCCACGGCGACGACAGCGGACCGCCGGACCGCATCGACTGGCTGCGCGTGGTGCCTTTCATCGGCCTGCACCTGGCATGCGTCGCCGTGCTCTGGGTGGGGGTGTCGCCCATCGCGGTGGCCGTGGCGGTGGCGCTGTACGCGGTGCGGATGTTCGCCATCACCGGCTTCTACCACCGCTACTTCTCGCACCGCACGTTCCGCACCTCGCGCGTGCTGCAGTTCGTGTTCGCGCTGATCGGCGCCTCCAGCGTGCAGCGCGGACCGCTGTGGTGGGCCGCGCACCATCGCAACCACCACCGCCACGCGGACACCGCCGCCGATCCGCATTCGCCTAACCAGCGCGGATTCTGGTGGAGCCATGCGGGCTGGTTCCTGACCCGGGAAGGCTTCCGCACGGACTGGGCGCGCATCCCCGACCTGGCGCGCTACCCGGAGCTGCGCTGGCTGGACCGCTACGACACGGTGGTGCCGGCGCTGCTGGCCGCCGCCCTGTACGGCCTTGGCGCGCTGCTGAAACGCACGTCCCCGCAGTTGGGGACCGACGGTCCGCAGATGCTGGTGTGGGGCTTCTTCATCTCCACCGTGGTGCTGTTCCATGCCACGGTCACCATCAATTCGCTGGCGCACCGTTTCGGCCGCCGCCGCTTCGACACGCGCGACGACAGCCGCAACAATCTCTGGCTGGCCCTGCTGACCTTCGGCGAGGGCTGGCACAACAACCATCACTTCTTCCCGGGCACCGCGCGCCAGGGCTTCCGCTGGTGGGAAATCGACCTGACCTGGTACGGCCTGCGCGCGCTGGCGCTGCTCGGGCTGGTGCGCGACCTCAAGCCCGTGCCCGCGTGGGTGCTGGCCAAGGCGAGGCGCTGAACATGCGCATCGCGGTCATCGGATCCGGCATCGCAGGCCTGGCCTCGGCGTGGTGGCTGTCGCCGCGGCACGAGGTGGTGCTGTTCGAAGCCAACGACTACCTGGGCGGACACACGCATACCCACACCGTCGAACAGGCCGGCCGCCAGTACCGCATCGACAGCGGCTTCATCGTGTTCAACCCGGACCACTACCCGCTGCTGTGCGGACTGTTCGACGAACTCGGCGTGGCATCGCAGCCGACCACGATGAGTTTCTCCGTGCACAGCGAGCGCAGCGGCCTGGAGTACAACGCGACCTCGCTGGACACGCTGTTCTGCCAGCGACGCAACCTGGTGTCGCCGCGCTTCTGGGGCATGCTGCGCGACCTGGCGCGCTTCTACCGGGAAGCGCCGGCGCTGCTGGCAGGCGACGATACCGGTCCGACGCTGGGCGACTATCTGCGGGCCGGCGGCTATGGCGAGGCCTTTCGCGACGAGCACCTGGTGCCGATGGCGTCCGCGCTGTGGTCGTCGCCGCCGCAGGGCATCCTGGCGTTCCCGGCGCGCTACCTGGTGCAGTTCATGGCCAACCACCACATGCTGACGCTGGGCACCCGCCCGCCGTGGCGGGTGGTGACCGGCGGCTCGGCGACGTACGTGCAGGCGCTGCGCCGTCGCTGGCGCGTGCAGGAGCGGTTGTCCACGCCCGTGCTGGCGGTACGGCGCGATGCCGATGGTGTCGAACTCGATACGCTGCACGGCCGCGAACGCTTCGACCAGGTGGTGATGGCCTGCCACAGCGACGATGCGCTGCGGCTGCTGCACGACGCCGACGAACGCGAGCGCGGCGTCCTCGGCGCGATCCGTTACCAGTCCAACGACACCGTGCTGCACACCGACGCGCGCCTGCTGCCGCAGCGCCGCAAGGCCTGGGCCGCATGGAACGCGCACGTGCCGCGCGACCCGTCGGCGCCGTGCACGGTCAGTTACTGCATGAACCTGCTGCAGGGCCTGGACTCGCCCGAGCCGTTCGTGGTCACGCTCAACCGCAGCCATGCCATCGACCCGGCCCGCATCCTCCGCCGCATGCACTACCGGCATCCGGTCTACGACCACGCCATGGTCGCCGCGCAGCGGCGCCGGCAGGAGATCCAGGGGCACCGGCGCACGTGGTTCGCGGGCGCCTACTGGGGCTGGGGCTTCCACGAGGACGGCATCCGCAGTGCGCGCGAGGTGGTCGATGCCATCGCCGCATTGCCCGTCGGCGCGCCCGCGCCGGGTGCCATCGAGGCGGTGGGCGCGTGAACGCCCCCCTGGCAAGCGCCGTGTACGAGGGCTGGGTGCGGCACCGCCGGCATTCGCCGCGCCCGCATGCGTTCCGCTACCGCATGGCGCAGCTCTACCTGGACCTGGACGAAATCGATACCGTGTTCGACCGCCGCTGGCTGTGGTCGGTGGACCGCCGCAACCTGGCCGAATTCCGTCGCAGCGATTACCTGGTGCCGCACGACCGGCCGCTGGCCGAGGCCGTGCGCGACCGCGTGGAGCGCGCGGTGGGCCATCGTCCGCAAGGCCCGGTCCGCCTGCTGACGCACCTGCGCTACGGCGGCTACGTGTTCAACCCGGTCAGCTTCTACTACTGCTTCCAGCCGGACGGCACCACCCTGGACGCCGTGCTGGCCGAGATCACCAACACGCCCTGGCGCGAGCGGCACAGCTACGTGCTGCCGGTGCGCGACGGCGCGCCGTACGGCGACGGCTGGGAATGGGGCTTCGACAAGGTGTTCCATGTGTCGCCGTTCCTGCCGATGGACTGCGCCTACCGCTGGCGCTTCACCCTGCCCGAGGACGCGCTGCGCGTGCACATGCAGGTCGACCGCGAAGGACGGCGCGCCTTCGACGCCACCCTCACCCTGCTGCGCCGGCCGCTGGACGGCCGTTCACTGGCGCGCGTGCTGTGGCGCTACCCGCTGATGACGGCGCAGGTGATGACCGGCATCCACTGGCAGGCGCTGCGGCTGTGGCTGAAGCGCACGCCCGTCCACGACCATCCTTCCCTTGCCCGCGAGACCCCATGAACGAGATCGCCGACGTCACTGCCGTTTCCTCCTACGGGGCGCTCGATCGCCTGCTGCGCTCGCAGCTGCTGGCGCGCCTGGATGCGCTGGACCACGGCATGCTGGTGGTCCGCGACGCGCTGGGCGAACACCGCTTCGGCCGCACCGGCCGGGACGCGTTGCCCGCCGTGCACCTGTGGATCGACGATCCGGCGTTCTACCGCGCCGTCGCCGCACAGGGCAGCGTGGGCGCGGGCGAGGCCTACATCGCCGGCCAGTGGCGATGCGACGACCTGGTCGGCCTGGTGCGCCTGCTGGTGCGCAACCGCGAGCTGCTGGACGGCATGGAAAGCGGCCTGGCGCGGCTGGGGGGCTGGGCGCTGCGCAGCTGGCATGCGCTGCGACGCAACACGCGCGAAGGCAGCCGCCGCAACATCGCGGCGCACTACGACCTGGGCAACGACTTCTTCAAGCTGTTCCTGTCCCCGGACCTGATGTACTCCTCGGCGATGTTCGCTTCCCCGGACGACGACCTGGAAACGGCCTCGTATCGCAAGCTGGATGCCGTGTGCCGCAAGCTGGCGCTGTCGCCCGACGACCGGGTGATCGAGATCGGCACCGGCTGGGGAGGCTTCGCCCTGCACGCGGCGCGCCACTACGGCGCCCACGTCACCACCACCACGATTTCGCGCGAGCAGCATGCGCTGGCCAGCCAGCGGGTCGCGGACGCCGGGCTGCAGGACCGGGTGACCCTGCTGCTGCAGGACTACCGCGACCTGCAGGGGCAGTACGACAAGCTGGTGTCCATCGAGATGATCGAGGCGATCGGCGCGCAGTACCTGGACACGTTCTTCGGCAAGCTGGGCAGCCTGCTGCGGCCGGGCGGCCAGGCGTTGCTGCAGGCCATCACCATCGAGGACCATCGCTACGTGCAGGCGCGCGACTCGGTGGACTACATCAAGCGTTTCGTCTTCCCCGGCAGCTTCATCCCCTCGCTCAACGCCATGTACGGCGCAAAGACCCGCGCCAGCGACCTGCAGGTCGTGCACCAGGAGGACTTCGGCCTGTCCTACGCGTACACGCTGCGGGCCTGGCGGCGCCGTTTCTTGACACGACTGGCCGACGTACGCGCGCAGGGCTTCGACGAGCGCTTCATCCGTCTGTGGGAGTTCTACCTGGCCTATTGCGAAGGCGGCTTCCTGGAGCGGTCCATCGGCGTGTCCCACCTGCTGATGGCCCGCCCGGGCCGCCCGCCGGGGGCCGCATGAGCCTGTCGCACTCCCTCGGCTGGGTGGCCCTGGTGGCCGCCGCGGTGATGACCCTGGGCTGGCTGTGGCAGCGGCGCCACAAGAATGCGGGCATCGTCGACGTGCTGTGGTCGGCCTGCGTGGGTGGCAGCGCGGTGCTGCTGGCCGTGCTGGGCGACGGCGCCTGGCAGGCGCGCGCCACCCTGGCCGTGCTGGGCGGCGCGTGGGGCGCACGGCTGGCGCTGCACCTGTGGCACCGGGTGCGCAGCGAGCCGGAAGACGGCCGTTACCGCTACCTGCGCGAGCACTGGCGGGGCCACCAGGGCAAGTTTTTCCTGTTCTTCATGGCGCAGGCGCTGCTGGTGGTGCTGTTCGCCCTGCCGTTCGCCGCGGCCGCACGCAGCCCCGTGGACACGGCGTGGCCCTGGATCGTGCTGGCGGTGGCGATCTGGGCGGGCAGCGTAGTCGGCGAAGCGATCGCCGACCGCCAGCTGGCACGCTTCCGCGCCGATCCCGCCCACCGTGGAAAGACGTGCCGCGATGGGCTGTGGCGGTACTCGCGCCACCCCAACTACTTCTTCGAATGGCTGCACTGGTTCGCCTACGTCGTGCTGGCCATCGGTTCGCCCTGGGCGTGGCTGTCGTGGTGCGGGCCGGTGGTGATGTACGTGTTCCTGCGCTGGATCAGCGGCATTCCCTATACCGAGGCGCAGGCGCTGCGCACCCGCGGCGAGGAGTACCGCGAATACCAGCGCACCACGCCGATGCTGTTCCCCTGGTTTCCCAAACCCGCCACCAAGGAGGCGACACGATGAACGCGATGGTGGAAGAACTGGCCGCCGACCGGGCCGCCCCCGGCCTGCTGGGCCTGGCCGAACGCGGCCTGTTGCCCGATGCGCTGATCCGCGCCGGCATCCGCCGGCTGTGCGCGCAGCGGCTGCGCGACGAGAGTGCGGGCGGGCAGCAGGCGCAGTCGGCGCTGCTGGCGCAGCGCCTGCGCGCATTGCGCCAGGGCGCGCTGGCCGTGCATACCGACGCCGCCAATCGGCAGCATTACGAACTGCCGGCGGAATTCTTCCTGCGCTGCCTGGGCCACCGGCTCAAGTACAGCAGCTGTTATTACCCCACCGGCGCGGAGACGCTGGACCAGGCCGAGGACGCGATGCTGGCACTGTACGGCGAGCGCGCCGCACTGGCCGACGGCCAGGACATCCTGGAGCTGGGCTGCGGCTGGGGCTCGCTGACGCTGTGGATGGCCCAGCGCTACCCGAATGCGCGCATCACCGCGGTCTCCAACTCGCACTCCCAGCGCACGTTCATCGAGGCGCGCTGCGCCGAGCGCGGCCTGCGCAACGTGCGCATCATCACCTGCGACGTGAACCAGCTGCAGCTCGAACCGCAGGCCTTCGACCGCTGCGTGTCGGTGGAGATGTTCGAACACGTCAGCAACCACGCCGCGCTGATGCGCCGCATCCATGACGCACTGCGTCCGGGCGGGGCACTGTTCGTGCACATCTTCGTCCACCGCCATCTGATGTACCCGTTCGAAACGCAGGGCGAGGACAACTGGATGGGCCGGCATTTCTTCACCGGCGGCATGATGCCGTCGGCCGACCTGCTGCTGTTCTTCCAGGACCACCTGCACCTGCAGGAACGCTGGCTGCTGGACGGCACGCACTACCAGCGCACCGCCAACCACTGGCTGGCCAACCACGATGCGCGCCGCGACGAGGTGATGGCCGTGCTGCGCGCCGCCTACGGCGATGCGGCGCCGTTGTGGAACCAGCGCTGGCGGATGTTCTGGATGGCCTGCGCCGAGCTGTTCGGCTATCGCGACGGGCAGGAATGGCTGGTGGCCCACTATCGCTTCCAGCGCCCGGCGCGGGAGCACTGACATGCGTACCCTGCCCTTCGTGCTGCTCGCGCTGATGGTCGCCACCAGCACCGCCGCCTGCCGCTCCGGCAACGTCAAGCCGTCCATCCCCACGGCCGCACCGGTGGACGTGGACCGCTTCATGGGCGACTGGTACGTGATCGCGCACATCCCCTCGTTCCCCGAGCGCGAAGCCTACGCCGCCGTGGAGTCGTACGCCAAGCTGCCCGACGGCCGCATCCGGACCACGTTCCGCTTCCGCAAGGGGGCGCTGGACGGACCGGAGAAAACGATGCATCCGGTCGGCACGGTCACCCCGGGCTCGGGCGGCGCGGTGTGGGGCATGCAGTTCGTCTGGCCGATCCAGGCCGAGTACGTCATCGCGTACGTGGACGCCGACTACCAGCAGACGATCGTGGGACGCAGCAAGCGCGACTATGTGTGGCTGATGGCGCGCACGCCGCGGATATCCGAGGCCGACTACGAGGCACGGATCCGGCAGATCCAGGCATTGGGCTACGACGTGTCGAAGATCCGGCGCGTGCCGCACGCACCGTAACCTCAACTGTGTAATCAGGCTTACTGGGCCACCGGTCAGCGCGCGCTTCCTGCGCCCTTCCGCAGGCGCTAATGTGGCCGGACCGCAGCGGCCACCGCGCCGCGGTCCGACGCCTCAAGTCGCGCCTCCCCCCGCCGATGCCGTGGGGAAGGGATTCGACGACGCCGGGGGTCGGGCAAGCTGCACAGGGGGGCTGCATGGCGACGCCACCGTTCCACACTGCCGACGCGCTGCGCCAGCGTATCGCCGACGCGGTGTGCCACGAAAAGATCTTCCCCGCCTACCAGCCCATCGTGTGCCTGCGGACCCGGGCCATCCACGGGTTGGAAGTGCTGGCGCGCTGGCACGATCCCGACTTCGGCGCCGTGCCGCCGAAGGATTTCATTCCCATCGCGCTGCAGGCTTCGCTGCTGCCGCTGCTGACGCTGAATCTGGTGCGCCGCGCCTGCGCAGAGGCCAGCGCGTGGCCAGGCCGCTTCTGCCTGGCGTTCAACGTGCCGCCGTCGCTGCTGCAGGACGCACCGGCGGTGCGCCTGCTGCTGGAGGCGATGGCCGAATCGTCGTTCCCGCTGGACCGCATCTGCATCGAGATGACCGAGGACGAGCTGGTCGAGGACGAACCCGCGGCCGAGCGGGCCTTCGGCTATCTGAAATCGCACGGCATCCGCGTGGCCCTGGACGACTTCGGCACCGGATTTTCCAGCATGGTGCGGCTGAGCCGCTTCGGCTTCGACGAACTGAAGATCGATGGCAGCCTGATCCAGCGCCTGACCACCGACCGCGAGAGCCGCAAGGTGGTCTCGGCCATCATCGGCCTGGGCCACAGCCTGGACGTGCCGGTGGTGGCCGAGTGGGTGGAGACCGAAGCGCAGGCGGACGTGCTGCGCGAGCTGGGCTGCGATTACGCGCAGGGCTGGCTGACCGGCCGGCCCATGCCGGGCGAGGCGGTGGCGCAGCTGCTGGCCACGGCGCCCGTGCACGCCGCCTCGCCCGCATCGCAGCCGCTGTCGCCCTACCTGCGCCAGCACCAACTGTCCTCGCTCTACAACAGTGCACCGGTGGGCTTGGCCTTCCTCGATCTGGACATGCGCTACGCGGCGGCGAACGCGCAGTTCGCGCGCATGGTGGGCCGGCCCTTGTGCGAGATCGTCGGCGCGCACGTCGAGCAGGTCTACACGCCCGACATCGCAGCGTGGGTCGTGCGCGCCTCGCGCCGTATCCTGGACAGCGGCGACATCCCCAGCATCGAGTTCCGCTTCCCGGGACGGGACGAGACGTTCCTGGTGGTCGGTGCGCGCGTCACCGACGAGACCGCGCAGCCCATCGGCGTCTCGGTGGTGACCATCGACATCACCGAACGCAAGCGCGCAGAGGACGAGATGCGCGCCCGCGAAGCGACCTATCGCGCCGTGGTGGAACTGGGCCCCAACGTGCTGTGGGTCAGCGATGCCGCCGGCACCCTCACCTACATCAGCCCGACCCCGCAGGAGCCGGAAGGCTGCTCGATGGAAGCGCGCATGGCGGCCTGGTACGCGCGCATGGAAGAGAACGACCGCGTGCGCGTGCGCGCCGAATGGCTGGCCGCGGTGCACACCCGCGACACCTTCGAGACCCGCTTCCGCCTGCGCTGGTTCGACGACCGCTGGCGCTGGGTCTCCAGCCGCGCCACGCCGCGGACAGCACCTGACGGTACCCGCAGCTGGTTCGGCGTGTTCACCGACATTTCGCGGCAGGTGGAACTGGAAGAGCAACTGGCACGGCGGGACAAGGCTGCTCCCGCACCGGATTGACGGGACGGACGGTCGCTGCGCCACTCCCACGGAAGGAGGAAGAACGGTTGCGCCTTCCGATGCGGGCGGCCGAGGCTGCCTCGCCGCTCATCGGGACGCATAGGGGCCGGACACCGCCTTGATCTTCATCGCCTCGTCGGCATCGTCCAGCACGAACACCCGGTAGTGCGCGCCTCCCTTCTCCACCCGGATGACGACATGGCCCTGCGTACTGGCCGCCGCGTTCGCGCCGTAGGTCGTCTTCGCGGTCGCATCCGACAGGTGGGTGATGAAGATGTCGCGCTGTCCGGGCCAGACGGCCTGCGAGGTCATCCGCTTGTAGGCGTTCACCGCGGGATGACCGTCGGCGCGCGCGGCGATGACGATCACCCGCGGCTGCAATGCCGCCAGGAAGGGGATGCTGTTGGCATCCCAGCTGCCGTGATGGTTGGCCTTCATGGCATCGACCGGCCCGCAGGCACGCGCCACCTCGGGCTCGACGTTCTTCCACGCTGCGGGAGCGAACGCGATTTCTTCGTCCACAGAGGAGAGATCGCCGCCGGTGTAGTAGTCGAACCCACCGTAACGCACGCGGAAGGCGATGCTCAGCTTGTTCTCGCCCGGCGCGCCTTGCCCGGCCATCCGCTCCGCCGAGGGGAAAAGCGCGCGCACGGTCTCTCCCTCGCCCGCCCAGAGTACGCCGTTCGCATAGAGATTGCGGATCTCGAAACCGGGATAGGCCTCGGCGTCGTGCACCGGCACGATCTGGTCCTTGCGGCCCGGCTGGAACCTTTCCACCTTCATGCCGCGGTTCCGCACCTGCCAATCGAGGAACCGGCGATAGTTGTCCATGGTCGTGCCATGGAGCGGCGCCGGGTAGTCGTAGCCCGGCCATCCGCGGTCGATGACCTTGGCGATCGGCACGGACTCGGCGACCTGGGTGATGCCGCTGAGCCGATAGCCCTTGACCGATAGCGGGGAATCGGCGTCGATCGTGCCCATGTGGTCGCCGTGGAAATGGCTGATGACCGCATAGTCCAGCCCCTTCGCTTTCCCGGGCACTACGCGCCTGACGTAGCGTGCCACCCACTCTCCCGGCGCGCGGGATGCGTCCGGCCGGGTGGGCAGCGAGAACGGCGCCTGCTCGTTCGTCCTGCCGCTCATGTCCACCAGCACGCTGCTGCCATCGGGCAGGATCAGGAGTTGGGCCTCACCGCGTCCGGTGTTGATGTGGTGGATGTCCAGTTCGCCTTCGCGCCATGCCGGCAGTGTCCCGCCCGGCGCGGCCTCAGGACCAGGACCGGCCCGCAGGGAAAGCGCCAGCAGGAACGCCACCGGCGAAAGCAGGCACGCCGCGCACCTCTTCGTCCGACCCCGCGGCCCGCATGACCTGCCGGGCGACGGGCCTGGACTCCGGAAGCGGCCGCGGCGTTCGATCATGGCGGTCATGCGCGCTGGATGCCCGGCTTGCCATGTTCCACCGCCAGGCGGGCGATCACGGTCTTCGTCCCTCCGGGGGCCGACACCTTGTCCACGCCGACCACCTCGGTACGCCACAGCCGGGGACCGATGTCGAAAACCTGGTAGCCACGGCGATCGTTGAGCAGGTGGGTGTGGGGATTCTGCGAGGGAACGTGTTCCCAGCCGGGGGGAATATCGCTGCCATCGCCTCCGGAGGCGATGGAGGTGGTGACGAACTCGGTCGCCACCGGCGTGCTGAGCGGATCGCCTTCCACGGAGGGGATCACGCCGGCATGATGCTTGTGCACGTCGCCGGTCGCGACCACGACATTGCCCAGCCTTCTTTCCCGCAGGGTGTCCACCAGGCGCGCGCGCGCCGCCGGATAGCCGCTCCAGGAGTCGGTGTTGGTGGGTCCGGATTTCCGGCTGTCCGGATAGGCGTAGGGCATCACCATCACCTGCTGCGCCAGCAGATGCCAGCGCGTGTCGCTGTCCAGGCCGGCGCCCAGCCACTGTTCCTGCGCACTGCCCAGCATGTGCTCCGCTCCGGCCAAGGCATCGGTGCGGCAGGGCCGGGTCATTCCCCGCTCGCACCGCTGCTTGCTGCGGTACTGCCGGGTGTCGAGCAGATGCACCCTCAGCGTCCGGCCATAGTCCAGCCGCCGATACAGCGTGATGCCGGCCTGCGGTGAGGGAAACAGCGCGCGCCGCACCGGCATGTTCTCGTACCAGGCCTGCATGGCGGCGAATTTCCGCAGTGCGAAGACTTCGGGAGGCGTGCCGTCCTGGTCGAGCGCAGCGGCCCAGTTGTTGTCGAACTCGTGGTCGTCCCAGGTGGACAGGAAGGCGGTGGCGGCGTGGGCGGCCTGCAGGTCGGGATCGTGCTTGTACTGCGCGTAACGCCGGCGGTAGTCGTCCAGCGTGTAGATCTCGCCGCCCGCATGCCTGCGGTCCACGCGCCTGCCACTGTTGTCGACAAGGGACAGCGCGCCCTCCTTGCCCGCCCCCTCGTAGATGTAGTCGCCGTAGTGGAACACCGCATCCAGGTCCTGTTCCTGGCTCAGGTGGCGGTAGGCGGTGAACAGCCCGGCTTCGTGGTGCTGGCAACCGGCCACGCCGATGCGGACGCGCTGCGGCCCATCCCCTGCCGCGGGTGCGGTACGCACCGTTCCCACGGGACTGGGCGGCTGTCCTGCCACGTGGAAGCGGTACCAGTAGGGACGCCGTGGCCGCAGCCCCTGCACTTCCACATGGATGCTGTGGCCAAGCTCGGGGCGTGCCAGGGCTTCTCCCCGGCGCACGACCGTGGCAAAGGCCTCGTCCTCGGCGACTTCCCAGCGCACGGGAACCGTGAGCATGGGCATGCCGGCGTGTTCGTCCAGCGGCCGCGGCGCCAGGCGCGTCCAGATCACGAAGCCATCCGGCGCCGGATCGCCTGATGCGACGCCCAGCAGGAACGGGTACGCGGGAAAGGGCGCGGAAGCCCACACGCGCGCGGCCTGGCCCAGGCCCGCGAACATGGCCAGGCGGCCGGCGGCCTGCAGGAAGGTGCGGCGATCGAATCGGGTAGACATGGGGGATGGGTCTGTTGTCCGGAAGTGGAGACGAGGCATGGCGCGGCGCCCTGCCGCAGGCAACCCGCACCCGCGGCATGCACGCCTGTGGCCATCGGAGGCCTAGAAGCGCGCCCGGATGCCGAGCGATGCGCGACGGCCGCTGGTGATGTAGATCTGGCTGTGGTGGCCGCCCGCCCCCAGTCCGACCGGACCGTTGGAATAGACGGTGTGGCGGTTCTGGTCGAACAGGTTGTTGGCGCTGAAGTACACCTCCAGCCCCAGCCAGTTGTCGCGGGTCTTGGGAATGAGGGTGTAACTGCCGGACAGGTTCACCTCCAGGTAGTCGTCGAAGGGCTGTTCCTGGACGACCGAATAGGCGCCGTTGCCGTTGTTCACGGTCACCGCGCTGGTCGGGCCGCGATCCTTCTCGTCGCTCCACACGCTGTTGAGGTTCAGGCGTATGGGGCCGTACTTCCAGCCGAAGCCCAGGCCCGCCACCTGCTGGGCCACGCGCGAGAGCTTCTTCGACGGGTGGGTGTTGGTGAAATGCCCGCGCAGGGTCAGCCCGCTCAATGGACCCGGCAGGTAGTCCATGGCGTGGTTGAACTCGAACTCGTAGCCGTTGACGGTGATGTCCGCCGCGCTGTTGGTCGCGGTGCTGACCAGGTCGACGGGCTCGTCGCCGTCGTAGCCGAACTCCTCCGGCGTCAGCGTGGCCGTATCGATCAGGTCCTTGATGCGGTTGTGGAACACGCCGAACGCCACCAGCCCGACCGGCTCGAAGTACTGCGTCGCGCGCAGGGAGAAGTTGTCCGAGTACTCCGGCTTCAGGCTGGCATTGGGCGCGCTGAGCACGTTCCCGTCTTCGGTGCCGTAGGCGATGGACCACACGCCGGCCAGGTCGCCGACCTCCGGACGCATGATGGTCTTGCTGTAGCCTGCATGGATATCCAGGCTGTCGGTCACGCTGTACTTGAGCGACGCGCTGGGAAAGAAATCGTCGTAGCGGCCCTCGGTCTGCTTCCGCGGGTTGGTCAAGTACTGGTACTTCAGGCCCTCGACCGTGGCGGCCCGGCCCGTGGCCGCGGACACCGCATAGCCGGCGGCGCGCACCTGCTCGGGGCTGAGCGGGTCGAAGTCGTGGCCGATCTCACGGGTCCGCTCCCAGCGCAGGCCGGCCTGGCCCTTCAGCCGCTCGGTGAAATCCGCGGTTCCCATGAAATAGAGCGAGGTGATCCGTTCGTCCAGCTCGTTCACGTTCGCGATATGGGCGTTGTACCACTGCGCGGGCGTCTCGCTGCGTATCCACTGCTCGGGATTGGCCTGCATCATCTGGTGGATCCTGGCCAGGCTGTAGAGGTATACGTCGCCGCCGCTCAAGGTCCGGATGTCCATGCCGCTCTCGCCGCCATGCCATACGTTCCGGCTCTGCACGGCGCGCAGGAACTCGGCGTTGCTCAACGGGCCGTTGTAGGTCCAGATGTTGGCGTCGGAGGTGTTGCCGAACTCGTAGCCGGCACGGGTGGCCTTGACGCCGGTCTTCCAGGTGACCGGAATGCGGCCGATGTCCTGGTAGAACTCGACGTTGAGCGCACCGCCCCGGTAGTCCAGCTCGGCCGAACTGCCGCTGGTGGTGCGGATGGACGGCCGGGTGGATGCACCGAGCGCGCCGGCATACGACCCCAGCGTGAAGGCGTCGGGGCTGGCCCAGTCGATGCCGTCGATCTGCTGGATCTGCCAGTCCTGATGCATCCAGTCGCTGCGCGAGGCGCTGTAGTTGCCGCGCGCGCTCAGGGTATTCAGCAGATTGGAGACCTGTCCCTTCTTGACCGAGTCGTACCGGCTGGTGGACGTGGCGGAGAACAGGTTGCCATCCACTTTCAGGTTCTCGTTCTGCCAGACGAAGCTGGGCACGAAGTTGCGCGAGTAGCCGACCTTGTAGGTGTAGCTGTGGTTCAACGCCAATGTGTTGGTGCTGGCGGGATAGCGCGTGGTCCAGTCCAGCGAGGGGTCGCCTTCATGCGGATTGGCGGTGGTCGCGCGGCCATTGGTGAAGGTGGGCGTGATGGTGTTGGGATCGATGTCGCCGCGGCTCAGGTTGGCCGAGAGCGACAGGATCAGCGTGTCGGTCGCCTTGAAGTCCGCATTGAAGGACGCGACACGCCGGTTGTATTCGCGGTCGTAGCCCGACGCGGCGATCGACGTCACCGCGTAGGGATAGGGACTGGTGGCCGTGGCCACGTAGTTGCGGCCGGCCGTGATCTGCGCCTGTTCCACCAGGTTGGTGATGCTGCTGATGCCGGCCGCGATGCCGAGGCGCTTGTCGAAGAATACGTCCGAATAGGTGATGGAGCTGCTGGGCAGCCACTTGGTGTCGTAACCGCCTTCCATCCACCCGGTGTTCCTGCTGTCCCACAGGCCGGAATGCGTGGTGCCGCCGAGGGACACGACGACCCGCCGCCCCTTGGCGTCGAACGCCTTCCTGGTCCGGATGTCGATGGTGCCTGCCGGCGCGTTCGCATCCATGTCCGCGGACGTCGTCTTGTTGATGCTGATCGAGTCCACGCCCGCCAGCGCGCTCTGTTCGAAGCTGAAGGTGCGCGAGCTGGACGAGTTGGCGTCTATCCCGGGAAGACTGACGCCGTTGAGCGTCACGCCCGTGTACTTGGCCGGCAAACCGCGCAGGCTGATGTTGCGCGGCGCATCGTCGGCCACCACGTCGAAATCCACACCGGGCATGTACTTGAGGAACTCGCCCGGGTTGCCGTCGCCGATCTCGCCGAAGCTGTCGGCCGACAGCGTGTTGGTGATGTTCATGGCGGCACGCTGCTCCATGATGGCCCTGGCATCGCCCTCGCGCACCCCGACCACCTGCAGCGAATCCAGCGTACGCGCGCCGGCGTTGCCCGCCTCCACCGACGTGCTGCGCAACTGGAACTCCAGGCGCTCGCGTTCGTCCGGCTCCAGCTCGATGGTGCGACGCTCCTCGTGGAAGCCGGTGTAGCTCACCGTCACCTCCACCGTGCCGGCCAGCACGCCGGTGAGCTGGAATTCGCCCCGCTCGCCCGAATGGACCACGCGGGTGCCGGCACGGCTGGTGATGCGCACGACGGCATCCCGGAGATAGCCGCCCGTCGCCGGATCCAGCACGCTGCCGAGCACCGTTCCGCTTCCCATGCCCGGCTCGCCGGAACGCGAGGGCTGCAACAGGATCACGCGACCGTCGTCGGACTTGACCTCCAGGCCGGTATCGCGCAACAAGGCACGCAACGTCTGCCGCGCATCGCCTTCGCCCACCACCGCCTGCGTATTGACCCCATCGAGCGCATCCGCGGGCGCGATGATCTGCAGCTGCGCCTGGCGCGCGAACTCCGGGATACCGGTTACTGCCGGCTGCGTGGGGACATTGAACGGGCGCCGTTGCGCCATGGCAGGCGGCGCGGACGCCAGCGCTATCGCGACGGCGGTGGCCAGCAGGAGCTTCTTGCAGCGAATCATCGGGCGAACACTCGCATTGTTGGCCGCAGGAATTGCGGACCTCCAATGCTTGAGACGCCATGGCCCGGCTTCCGCCATGCGTCATGAAAATTTAATCTTCCGGAACGATGACGATCTCGCGGCTGGTTTCCTGCCGCACGTCTGCGCCGAACACGTCCGCCACCGCGCGACTGAACCCTGCCGGATTGTTGGCGGCGAACAGGCCGGTGATGGACGCATTCGCCAGGCGCGGGTCGGGAATGACGATACGGACATCGCTGTAACGCGCGAAGGCTTCGGCCGCTTCGGCCAGGCGCTCGCCGTGGAAAGCGAGCTTGCCCTCGCGCCACGCCAACTCGCGCTGCATCTGGTCCGCCGACAGCGATGCCACCTCGATGCGGCCGGACGCCGTCTTCCACGATCCACGCTGGTGCGCCGCCAGTGCGTTCACGGCTCCTTCGGGCGCAGGCAGGCCCACTTCGCCGTCCTGCACGACGACCTGGGCCGGCTGGCCATCGAGTTTGCGCACCACGAAGGCGGCAGCGCCCGCACGCAGTCGCAGTCCTTCGATCTCCACCAGCAGGGGCTCGCCACTTCCGGACGCTTCCACGAACACCTCACCGCTGCGGACCCTCACGCGCAGGCGGCGCTCCTCTTCATACACATCGACGCGGCTTTCGGTGTTGAGGGTGAGCGTCGAACCATCGGCCAGCGGGACCCGGCGCATCTCTCCCTTCGCGGTCGCGTAGGCCACCGGCATCGGCATGCTGGCGACCACCAGCACGAACAGCAGGATCGACGCCGCCAGCGCAGCGAGCCCTCGACGCACCGCCGGCGCGGCGCGCCGCGGTGCGCGATGCGGGCGATGAATCCCGCGCGGGCTGGCAGGCCCGCGCGCCGGCTCCTGCCGGCACAGCTCCGGCGGGAGCGTCGCGTTGGCGATGACGTCGGGGCGGTGCCACAAGGCCTGCGCACGGATGAACGCGCCGCGCCTGCGCGCATCGCCGCTCAGCCAGCGCTGCAGCTCCTCCTGTTGCCGGCCATCGAGCGGCCCGCGATCCATGCGCGCGACCCACTGCGCGGCCTTCCGCTCAATCGCCTGACTGGTTTCGCGACCGTCCATAGGTCCTCCTGGTGTCCCGACCACTTCCCTGGGAGACATGGGGCACCCCGTTTCCGCCATCGCCCAGCCGCTCGCCCAGCCATCGGATGCCCCGCGCGATGTGTTTCTCGACGGTGTTCTCGGAAATCCCCATGCGCTGGGCGATCTCCCGCTGGGGCAGCGCATGGATGCGGCGCAGGACGAAGGCCTGGCGGGCCTGTCCGGGCATGCCCGCGATCAGGTCGGCCAGCTGGCGCAGATCGTCCCGGCCCATGGCGTCGCGTTCGGGCGTGGCCGCCTTGTCGGCCAGTTCGACGTTCCCCAGTTCCTCGATCGCCAGGATCGGCACGATCCGCGCGCGACGGATGTTGCGCAACATCAGCGAGTGCGCCACCTGGAACAGATAGGCGCGCGGATTGAGGATGTCGTCCAGCCGCTCGCGTTCCAGGAGCAGGGCGTAACTTTCCTGGATGATGTCCAATGCGTCCGGCTCCTGCACCCGCAGCCGTGTCAGCCAGCGCCGCAGGGACGCCTCGTGGGGCAGGATATTGACCGCGAACCAATGCGCGCGCCCGGCATCGTCGGGCACGGCCTGTTCGACCTGGGGTTGGAGCGGCAAGACGGTTCCCCGAGCGTGCCTTGGGGGAGAGCAGGCACGACCGGTTCATTCTGGGCAGCGGGGATGACGCGGATATGACGGTGTGCCGCACCCGAAGGACGGCCTGCCGTGACGGGCCGCCTGCGACCACGACAGGCGATGGTTCACACCATCGGCAACTTCAATCCCTGCTCCTTCGCGCACTGCACGGCGATGTCGTAGCCGGCATCGGCATGGCGCATGACGCCGGTGCCCGGATCGTTCCACAGCACGCGGGCGATGCGCTTGTCGGCTTCCTCCGTGCCGTCGCACACGATGACCACGCCCGAATGCTGCGAGTAGCCCATGCCCACGCCACCGCCGTGGTGCAGCGACACCCAGGTGGCGCCGCCGGCGACGTTGAGCATCGCGTTGAGCAAGGGCCAGTCGCTGACCGCGTCGCTGCCGTCCTTCATCGCTTCGGTCTCGCGGTTGGGCGAGGCCACGCTGCCCGAATCGAGGTGGTCGCGGCCGATCACCACTGGCGCCTTCAGTTCGCCCTTGCGCACCATCTCGTTGAACGCCAGGCCCAGCTTGTGGCGCAGGCCCAGGCCGACCCAGCAGATGCGCGCCGGCAGGCCCTGGAAACTGATGCGCTCGCGCGCCATGTCCAGCCAGCGGTGCAGGTGCGCATCGTCGGGGATCAGTTCCTTGACCTTGGCATCGGTCCTGTAGATGTCTTCCGGGTCGCCGCTCAGGGCGACCCAACGGAACGGGCCCACGCCGCGGCAGAACAGCGGGCGCACATAGGCCGGTACGAAGCCGGGGAAATCGAACGCGTTCTTCAGGCCCTGGTCGAACGCCATCTGGCGGATGTTGTTGCCGTAGTCGAAGGTCGGCACGCCCATCTTCTGGAACGCCAGCATCGCCTCGACATGCACGCGCATGGACTGCTTGGCCGTATCGCGCACGCGCTCGGGTTCGGCCTTCTGTTCGGCCAGCCACTGTTCCACCGTCCAGCCGATGGGCAGGTAGCCGTGCACGGGGTCGTGCGCGCTGGTCTGGTCGGTGACGGCATCCGGACGCACGCCGCGCTTCACCAGTTCCGGCAGGATCTCCGCGGCGTTGCCGAGCAGTGCGATGGACTTGGCCTGGCCGGCCGCGGTGTACTTGGCGATGCGCGCCAGGGCGTCGTCGAGGTCGGCGGCCTGCTCGTCCACGTAGCGCGTGCGCAGGCGCATGTCGATGCTGGACTGGCGGCATTCGATGTTGAGCGAACTGGCGCCGGCCAGCGCCGCCGCCAGCGGCTGCGCGCCGCCCATCCCGCCGAGGCCGGCGGTGAGGATCCACTTGCCGGCCAGGTCGCCGCCGTAGTGCTGGCGCCCCATCTCGACGAAGGTCTCGTAGGTGCCCTGCACGATGCCCTGGCTGCCGATGTAGATCCACGAGCCGGCCGTCATCTGGCCGTACATCATGAGGCCCTTTCTATCGAGTTCGTTGAAGTGTTCCCACGTGGCCCAGTGCGGCACCAGGTTGGAATTGGCGATCAGCACGCGCGGCGCATCGGGATGGGTGGGAAAGATGCCGACCGGCTTGCCGGACTGCACCAGCAGGGTTTGGCTGTCGTCGAGTTCGCGCAGCGATTCCAGGATGGCGTCGTAGCAGGCCCAGTCGCGCGCGGCGCGGCCGATACCGCCGTACACCACCAGCGAGGTCGGGTCTTCGGCCACTTCCGCGTCCAGGTTGTTCTGCAGCATCCGGTACGGCGCCTCGCTGAGCCAGGACTTGCAGGCCAGCGTGTTGCCGCGCGGGGCGCGGATGACGCGGGAAGCGTCGTGGCGGGGATCGGACATGACAGGTTCCAGATGCAGGGATGCGGCCATTATCGACGGGAGGCCCCACCCTGCGCGAGCCGCGGCGATGTTGCAGTGCGCGAAGGCGTGCATGGCAGAATCGCGCCATGAACGTCCTCCGCCCCGCTTTCCCGGCCCTCCTGGTGGCTGGCCTGCTGTCCGCCGCGTCCGTGCCGGCCGCCCCACCCGACCGCATCCTGGTGTTCACCAAGACCGCGGGCTTCCGCCATGACGCCATTCCGGCCGCCGTGGAAGCGCTACGGCGCCTGGCCGCCGACGAAGGCATGGGGCTGGACCACACCGAGGATGCGCAGGCGTTCAGTCCGGCCAATCTGGCGCGCTATCGCGCGGTGGTGTTCGCGAGCACCACGGGCGACGTGCTGGATGAAGCGCAGCAGACGGCGATGGAAGGCTTCGTGCGCCGGGGGGCGGCTTCATCGGCCTGCATGCGGCAGCGGACACGGAGTACGACTGGCCATGGTATGGCCGGCTGGTGGGCGCGTACTTCAGGAACCATCCGCCGGGCCTGCAGTCCACGCACGTGCAGCCGGAACGCGATGGCAAGCCGGTGGGCACGCGCTGGCCGATCACCGACGAGTTGTACAACTACCGCACCCATCCACGCGGACAGGTGCGGGTGATCGCCACGGTGGACGAGCGGTCATACGAAGGCGGCACGATGGGCGCCGACCACCCCATCGCCTGGTGCCATGCGTTCGATGGCGGTCGCGGCTGGTACAGCGGGCTGGGGCACGATGCGGCGGTGTACGCCGACCCGCACTTCATCGCCCAGTTGCGGGGCGGCCTGCGCTACGCCGCGGGGCGTTCGGACGACTGCTGACCCCTTGGCCATCCGCACGCCCGGAAGCAGCGACAGCCATCCTCAACGAATCGAGGGGTCCAGGGTACGCAAGGCCTCGGCCAGGCTTGGCTGACCCGTGCGGTCCAGATCGTCCTTCGAGTAGGAGCGCCCGGGCTGGCCGTTGCACGCGGTCCTGGCATCGCGCTGGCGGATGCGGCTGCCGGTCTGCCGGATGCAGCGGGCCTCGGACAGGCGCGGCTGGTCCTCGCTCTTCGACGGCATGGCGGCCGACGCGGCGACATCCGCCGGCGGGTCCGCGACCGGCACGGCCTGCTGCGTGGGTGCGGGGGACTGGGCCTGCGCGGTGGCCGCCATCAGGCAGGCGGCGAAGGCCAGAAGAGGCAGAGGCTTCATGGGGAGGCTCCGGGAGGGCTTGGTCAACACGGTACGCGCCGGTGCGCGCCCGCGTCGCAGGCTTCCGACCTGCGTTCAGCGGCTCCTCATTCGGCCGGACACTGCGCCCTGCGGCCCTCGTGGAAGCGCTGGATGGCCGCCGCATCGGCCTTCTGCGGCGACACGCCGTCGTCGAACAGGACGCGCCACACGCCATCGTCGCCCCGGTACCAGACCGAGCCGAAGCGGCCGATGCGGCTTTCCCCGGTGTTGGGATCTTCGTACAGCGCCGGCCCGCTGGAATACGCCGTGCGGCCATCGCCGCCCAGGGTCACCACGGCGGGGTACCAGCTGAGCTTCAGCGTCGTACCCTGGATGAGCGGCGTCCACTCGCGGGTGATGGCGTCGCGCCCGCGCGTGGGTGTCCGGCTTACGCCGAACGCGGCCTGGGGATGCAGGTGCTCGGCAAAGGCCACGGCGTCGTGGTCGGCGACGGATCGGGCGAAGCTGAGCTCGCGCTGCCAGACCTGGCAACGGGCGCCGGCGTCTTCGGCCGGCGCCGCGGCGGCTTGCGCCGCCGCAACGGCCAGCATCACGACAAGGGCGCGCGACACAGGGAGCACGTTGGCCCTGCTCAATGGGTCACGACGAAAACCTGACCCGGCATACGGTTGGCGCAGCGCTGATCCGCCTTGTCGCGCCAGATCAGCCGCGACCCGGTGCTCTGGACGCATTCTCCCTCTTGGCCGCCGCGGCCATCGCCAGTGGACGCACCGTTGACGTAAACGATCCGGGCGGGTCGCCGCTTCTGCAACTCGGGTTCGTTCACCACGATCTTGAGGCGAGGGCGGGGCTTGTCACCCGCCACATCGGTCCCGGGGGGCGACTTCACGTCACCCAGCGTATAAGCCGTCGCCATGACCGGGGACAGCAACGCGACAGCCAGCAACGCTTTCCATGTCTTGCTCATACGGCCTCCTCGTGGGTTCCTGCGCGCAGCATCGGGGCCGGCGGGAGGGGTGTCAACCGCCTGAACCGGTCACATGCCCGTGCGATACTCAGGACTGACCCACGATCCTCAACCCCGCCTTGCGATCGACGCTTCTGTTGCTGGCATTGGCCCTGTTCCTGGGCGGATGCAACTCCCGGCCCGACACCCGGCCGTCGCGCACGCCGCACAGCGTCGTGCTGATCTCCATCGACGGCCTCCCCGCCCGCGCCTTGCAGCATGGCAACACCCCGCACCTGGACGCCCTGGCGGCCGAGGGCGTGCGGGCCGCCTGGATGAACCCCTCCTACCCGGTGCTGACCTTCCCCAATCACTTCACCCTGGTGACAGGATTGCGGCCCGATCGCCATGGGATCATCCACAACAGCATGCATGACCAGGCCGTCGGCGGCTTCCGGGTGGCCGACAAGGCCGCGGGAGCGGATGCGCGCTGGTGGCAGGGCGAACCGATCTGGAACACGGCAGAGAAAGCCGGCCTGCGTACGGCCATCTGGGCCTGGCCCGGCAACGCGGCGCCCATCGGCGGCCGGCGGCCCACGCGCTGGGTGCCCTACTCGCCCGAGGTCAGCGCAGCCGACCGCGCCGATCAGGTCGCGGGCTGGCTGATCGAACCCACGGCCACACGCCCGAGCCTGGCCGCGCTGTATTTCGAGCGCGTGGACAACGTCGGCCACGACAAGGGTCCGGACGCGCCCGAAACGCAGGCGGCGATCCGCGAAGTCGACGCCGCCGTGGGCCGCATCGTGCAGACACTGGAGGCGCGTGGCCTGCGCGCGACGACCGACGTGGTGGTGGTATCCGACCACGGCATGGCGCCGGTGCGGCCGGAACAGTACATCGCGCTGGAGGACATGGCGACGATCGAGCAGGCCGAAGCGGTGAGCACCGGCCAGGTGATCGGCTTCAATCCGCGCCCAGGCCACGAGGCCGACGTCGAACAGCGACTGCTGGGTCGCCACGACCATTACCAGTGCTGGCGCAAGCAGGATCTGCCCGCACGCTGGCATTACGGCACGCATCCGCGCGTCCCGGCGATCGTCTGCCAGTTCGACGAGGGCTGGAACGGATTGCCGGCGGCGCAGTTGCGCCGTACACCGCGGGCGCAGTTGAACCGCGGTTCGCATGGCTACGACAACGCATTGCCGTCGATGCGGGCGGTGTTCATCGCCGCCGGCCCCAGCTTCCGTCGGGGCGCCACGCTGCCGGCCTTCGACAACGTCGACGTGTATCCGCTGCTGGCGGAACTGCTGGGCCTGGCGCCCGCACGCAACGACGGAACCGCGGATACCTTCAAGCCGGTGCTCATGCCGCGGACGGCACCGGCGCATTGATGTCCGGAAACGGTGAGTCGGCGCGTGGATGCGGTGCTAGCCTGCGTCCATGCTCCCGACCGATGCCAGCGCCCTGCCCGACCGCCACGTCTGCGAACAGGCGCGGCTGAGCCGCGACGCACGCTTCGACGGACTGTTCTTCACCGCGGTCACCAGCACACGGATCTACTGCCGCCCCGTATGCCCGGCGCCCGCGCCCAAGCCCCGCAACATCGTCTACTACCGCCACGCGGCGGCCGCAGAGGCCGCGGGCTTCCGCCCCTGCCTGCGCTGCCGGCCGGAACTCGCCCCCGGTGACGGCACCTGGCGCCGGGGCGACGAAGTGGTGGCGCGCGCACTCACGTTGATCGACCAGGGCGCACTGGTCGACGCGCCGTTGTCGGACCTGGCGCAGCGCGTGGGCCTGGGCGAACGGCACCTGCGCCGGCTGTTCAGCGACCGGCTGGGCGCCACGCCGGCCCAGGTGCACGGCACCCGCCGCCTGCTGTTCGCCAAGCAGTTGCTGACCGAGACCACGCTGCCGGTCACCCAGGTGGCGCTGGCGGCGGGCTTCGGCAGCCTGACCCGCTTCAACACGGCCTTCCGCGCCGAATACCGGATGGCGCCGCGCGACCTGCGCAAGCGCGAACTGCCGGTCGCCCGCGACGCGATGACGCTGCGCCTGGGCTACCGGCCGCCGTACGATTTTGGCGCCATGCTCGATTTCCTGCGCGGGCGCGCACTGCCGAGCGTCGAAGTCGTCGACGAGGTGAGCTATCGGCGCGTGATCGGCACGCCGGATACGCCAGGCTGGCTGCGGGTCAGCGCCTGGGACGAAGACACGCATGCGCTGAAGCTGGAACTGCACGGGGGTGCGGCGGCGGACCTGCTGCAGATCGTCAACCGCCTGCGGCGCATGTTCGACCTGGATGCCGATCCGCAGGCGGTTGCCGCGGCGCTGGGCCACGACGACCGCCTGCGCCCCTTGCTGGATGCGCGGCCGGGCCTGCGCCTGCCCAGCGGTTGGGACGGTTTCGAGATCGCGGTGCGTGCGGTGATCGGCCAGCAGGTCAGCGTGGCCGCCGCGCGCACGCTGACGGCGCGCCTGGCGCAGCGGCATGGAACACCGCTGGCGATCCCGTTCGAGGGACTGACGCATCTGTTCCCGGCACCGGAAACGCTGGTGGATGCCGACCTGACCGAGATCGGCCTGACCCGTGCGCGGGCCGAGACGATCCGCGGGCTGTCGCGCGCACTACTCGATGGCCGCGTCGACTTCCGGCCCGAGCGCACGCTGGAGGATTTCACCGCGCGCTGGGTCGCCCTGCCCGGCATCGGCCCGTGGACGGCGCACTACATGGCGCTGCGCGCGCTCGGCCATCCGGATGCGTTCCCCGCCGACGACCTGGTGCTGCAGAAGGCCGTGCCCACCGACGGCACGCGGATGACGGCCAAGGCGCTGACCGCGCGCGCGGAGGCCTGGCGGCCCTGGCGTGCCTATGCGGTGATCCATGTGTGGAAGGGCAGTATGCCGGCGCAGAAGGCAATGCCTTCTGTGGGAGCGACGTGAGTCGCGACCGGGATACTTCGGGTCGCAACAGCATTTCATTCTTGCGGTCGCGACTCATGTCGCTCCTACATCGAACGCTCTTATGCTCCCCACCATGATCCTCTACCGCGAATTCGACAGCCCCGTGGGCACACTCACCCTCGCCGCGACGGACGCGGGCCTGCATGCCATCGAATTCCCGCGCAACCGCCATCCGGCAGACCGTGAGGGTTGGACACCGGGCGATCATCGCGTACTCGACCTGGCGGCGCGCCAGCTGGACGACTACTTCGCCGCCAGGCGGTGCGTGTTCGACCTGCCCCTGGCACCGCGCGGCACCGACTTCCAGCGCACCGTGTGGATGACGCTCGCAGGGATCGGCTACGGCGAAACGATCAGCTATGCGCAGCTGGCCCAGCGCGTCGGCAGGCCCACCGCCATGCGTGCGGTGGGCGCGGCGAACGGGCGCAATCCGTTGCCCATCGTGTTGCCCTGCCACCGCGTGATAGGCGCGGACGGTGCGCTGACGGGGTTCGGCGGCGGCCTGCCGACCAAGCAGTTCCTGCTGGAACTGGAAGGCGCCCTGCCGAAGTCCCGCGACCTGTTCGGCTGAGCGCGGTCACATCCCGCGGAAGCGCTGCTGGAACGCGCCGCTGACCGGCAGCACGTCCTTGCGCCCCTTCACGCTGAGCTGGTGGCGGCCCAGTTCGTCCTTGCGCACGCGGTCGATGGCCTGCACGCGCACCAGCACCCCGCGATGCACCTGCCAGAACACGTCCGGATCCAGGCCGCCAAGCAGTTCTTTCAACGACATGCGGATGATGGCTTCATCATCGGCGGTCACCACGCGCACGTACTTGTCCTGCGCCTGGAAGAACAGCACCTCGTCGATGGCGATCATGCGCACGCTGTCGCCGACGCTGGCGGTGATCCAGCGGATCAGGCGGTCGCCCTGCGGCCGCAGGCGCGCCTCCAGGTCGTCGATCAGCGAGCGCATGTCCGGTACGCGCGCCTCGGCCAGGCGCGCCCGCATGCGCTCCACCGCCTGCGCCAGCCGCGCGTCCTGCACCGGCTTCAGCAGGTAGTCCGCCGCACCCGCCTCGAAGGCGCGGATGGCGTAGTCCTCGTACGCCGTGGTGAACACGACCAGCCCACCCTGCGCCACCACCTGCCGGGCGACGTCCAGCCCGCTGACGCCCGGCATGCGGATGTCGAGGAAGGCCACGCGCGGACGATGCCGGGTGACGGCGTCCAGCGCCGAGAGTCCGTCCTCACAGACGGCCACCAGCTCCAGCTCCGGCCATGCCGTGCGCAACTGCTGCTGCAGCGCGCGCCGCTGCGGCGCCTCGTCCTCGGCGATCAGGGCGGTGACGACATTCATGCGGCAGGCCCCAGCGGCACGCGGATCTCCGCGCAGACGCCACGACCCTCGGCGGCCGGCGACAGGACGAAGGCCGCGCGCGCACCGTAGCGTGCCGCCAGTTGTTCGCGCACGTTCGCCAGGCCCATGCCGGTGCTCAGGCCAGGCTGAAGACCGGCGCCATCGTCGCGCACCTGCACGCGCAGGGTGTCGCCATCGCGCGCCGCTTCCACCTCGATGCGCCCCGGACCGGGCCGTGGTTCGATGCCGTGCTTGATCGCATTCTCCACCAGCGTGATCAGCAGCGACGGCGGAAACGGCGCCGCACGCAGCACCTCGTCGGCGCGCACCGCGTAGTCCAGGCGTCCCCCCATGCGCACCCGCATCAGTGCCAGGTAGCTGCTGCAGAGGTCGAGCTGCTGGCCGAGCGTGGCGTGCAGGCCGCGGTCGTCGCGCAGCTTGGGGATGGTGGCGCGCAGGAAATCGACCAGCGCATCCAGGGTCGCTTCGGCCTGGGCCGGATCCTGCCGCACCAGTGCACGGACCGATGCCAGCGTGTTGAACAGGAAATGCGGCTCCACCTGCGCCTGCAGCACCCCCAGGCGCAGGTCCGCCTCATGCACGCGGCTTTCCAGGGCGCTCAGTTCGCGCACATGGTGGTGCTCGTCCCAGCGGCGATGTTCACTGAAGTACGCGCGCAGGGCCAGGCCGCCACCGAACAGACCGTAGATCACCACCAGCGCCGCCACATTGATGGCCAGTCCGATCGCCTTCACCACCGGTGAGAGCACCGGTGGCTTGACGGCCAGGCCGGCGGCGGCCAATTCCGGTTTGACCAGTTGGTCGATGTACGACGAAGCCACCCGGTCGACGAAGAAGCTGAGCACCATGCCGGCCAGCACGGCCACCACCACGGCCTTGCGCTCCCACGCGACCGGCCAGCCGCGATGGCGCACTGCCGTGGCCAGAGCCGGGCCCAGCGTCGCCATCAGGCTGAAGGCGATGAACTGGGTGATGCCGACCCTGATCGCGATGCCGGGGTCCTGCAGGGCCACGCCGGTGCCCGTGCCGATGAACGCGGCGACCACCGCGATCACGCTGCAGAACAGCAGGCTGCGGCCCATCAGCCAGCGCAGGCCGAACACCGGATACTGGCGGTAGCGGCTCCATACCGCGTTCCCACCCACCAGTACTTCGGCCGGCAGCTTCTGCCGCAGCGGGTAGGTCCGCTCCATGCTTACTTCCTTTCTCCGCGCAGCTGCTGGCCCGCCTGCTTCAGCGTCAGCGCGACCACCTTGCCGGCCGCATCGCGCTCGAAGCGGATCTCCGCGCCCACGGCATCCATCACGAAGACATCGCGCTCCACCGCCTGCACGGGCAACGCGGGCTGGCCGGTGCCCTGGATGGTCAGGGTGTCGCCCTGCGCCTTCACGGCGAGCGAGAACGCGGGCATGAGCGGGTAATCGCCCTCATAGTCGCGCAGGGCAGCGGCGTCGGGCTTCATCGCCGGCTGCGACGCGGCGGCATCGATGCGCTTGGCCGGCAGCGCGGCGCCCATCTGCATCCAGGTGAAGGACTGGCCTTCCGCCGTGCGCCGCGGGCGCAGCACGGCATCGAATTCGCGCGGATAGAAATCGCCCGCACTGTCGTAGCCCATCGCATACGCGCCCTGACCGGCCGGCTGGATCTCCAGGGCGTCGCCCTGTCGGCGCAGCGCCATCTTCATGCCGCCCGCGAGCTCGTATTCGCCTGCCAACGCATCCAGCAGCGTGCCGTCCGGCCTGGCTTCATGCCGCGGCGCGCCCAGCGGAAAGCTGGCATCGACCAGGTGCAGACCCAGGGACCCCAGGCTGCCGATCGAATTCCAGGTGGTGTCGGACAGGATCACCACGCCACGCTGCTTCTCGATGTCGAAGGATACGAACGAGGAGAAGCCGCCGGTACCCCCCTCGTGCACGTGCACCGTACGCCCGCCCACGGGCATCAGCATCCAGTTCATCGCCATCGGCGGCGAATCCGATACCTGCTGCTGCGAGCGCTGCAGCGCCGCCGAAATGGACGTGGCCCCGCCCCCCAGTTGGCCCTGCACGTAGCGCACCATGTCATCGAGGGTCGCGCGCACGCCGCCCACGCCGGCGAGATTGGTCTGGAAATGCCAGGCCGGCGTGGCGCGCGCGTTCGGCGTATGGCCCACCGCCGCGCGCACGCCGTCCGGCGCCGCGTTGACGTAGGCATGGCGCATGCCCAGCGGCGCGAACAACCGCTGCTTCAGCAGGGTTTCCAGGTCGGTGCCCGCGCGGCGGGCGACAGCGTACGACAGCACCATCGAGGCGAAGTTGGAATACTCGGACTTCGTGCCCGGCGCCGCGGTGAGCGTGACATCGCCCAGCGAGGCGAGCAGTGCCGTTTCGTCCAGTTTCGCGTACGGATCGGTCATGTCGGCCGCGCCCATGCGCGAGGGCAGCGCCGGCAGGCCGGAGGTGTGGGTGACGATGTGGCGCAGCAGGATGGGCTTGCCCTGGTAGTCGGGCAGCTTCGTGCCCTGCGGGAGCCAGGCCGACAGCGGATCGTCCAGCGAACCCTTGCCCTGCGCGATCAGGTCGGCCAACAGCGCCGCCGTCATGGTCTTGCTGACCGAGCCGATCTCGAACGCGCTGTCGGGCCCGATGCGCGACGTCTCCTTAGGATCCGCGCACTGGTAGGTGCGGGCGACCGTGCCGGCCTCCACGACCGCCACCGCCATGCAGGCACCGGTGCGGTCGCCCTGCAGGCGTTGCTTCACCGTGCCGGCCAGGGCCTGGTCGGTCATCGCATGGGCGGGCGTGAAGACGGTAAGGCCGGCAGCGGCCAGGGTGATGGCGAGCGAATGGGCGTAGGCCATGGCGGTGCTCCTGAGGGGTCGGTCGCCATGCTGTCGAAGGAGGTCGCCACGCGTGCGGGTCTGCGACGGGCGGGCCGCCGGTAACGACGAACCCGGCGATCCGGACGATGGCCGCCGCGGCATGCGTCAGTCCTCCAGCAACCGGCGCACCGTCGCGCCGTAACGGCGCGCGATGGCCTCATGGTCGACATGGCGTCCATCCACCACCTTGTCGCGGCCGCTTACCCGGACCGATCGGACCAGCCGCCGGTTGCCTGCGAACAGCCAGCGGTCCACCAGGTCCTCCGGGGTGGCACCGGCCAGCACCGGGGCGTCCGCATCCAGCCAGACGGCGTCCTGCGGATCCGGCGCGGGGCCGGTGGCATCTCCGGCGCTGTCCAGCACCCCTGCCAGCAGGGTGCGGCCCACCCGGGGCGAGCCCGGCAGCACCGCGATGTTGCGATGGCGTGTGACCAGTCGCTGGCCGTACTCCAGCCAGCGCAGTTCCTCCACCGGCGACACGGAGACATGCGAATCCGAACCGATGCCCCAGCGTCCGCCCGCCTGCAGGTAGTCGCGCAGCGGGAACAGGCCGTCGCCGAGGTTCGCTTCCGTCGTGGGGCAGATCGCGACGGTGGCGCCACTGGCGGCGACGCCGCGCGTTTCCTCGTCCGTCAGGTGGGTGGCATGCACCAGCGTCCAGCGCCGGTCGACAGCGAACTCGCGCAACAGCCACTCCACCGGGCGCGCGTTGCGCAGCGCCAGGCAATCCTGCACCTCGCCCACCTGCTCGGCGATGTGGATATGCACGGGCGCCTCGGCCGGCAGTGCCACCAGCACCTGGCGCATCGCCGCTTCCGGCACGGCCCGCAGGCTGTGGAACGCGCAGCCCACGCGCAGCGATTCATCCTGTAGCGGGCGCAGGGTGTCGAGCAGGCGGAGGAATCCGTCCACATCGTGGCCGAAGCGCTGCTGGCGCGCCGACAGCGCGCGACCATCGAAGCCGCCTGTCATGTACAGCACCGGCAGCAGGGTCATGCGGATGCCGGTATCGCGGGCGGCGGCCACCAGCGCCCTGGACATGGCCGCGGGGTCTTCGTACGGCGTGCCGTCGGGCCGATGGTGCACGTAGTGGAACTCGCACACATGCGTGTAGCCGGCTTCCAGCATTTCGGCGTACAGCTGCGCCGCCACCGCGTAGGTGCTCTCCGGCGTCATCCGCGCGGCGAAGCGGTACATGATCTCGCGCCAGGTCCAGAAGCTGTCTTCCGGGTGGGTCTGGTGCTCGGCCAGTCCCGCCATGGCCCGCTGGAAGGCGTGCGAATGCAGGTTGGCGATGCCCGGCACGCGCCAGCCGGCGTCGGTGGCGACGATCTGGCCAGCAAGGGGATCGGTGTTCGGCATGGCGGTGCTTGCGGCGGCGACGGGGTGCGTTAGGCTACCGCGTCACCCACGCCAAGACACGCCCGCGCAGGTCGCCCACCTCCATGCTTGCCATCGTCCTTTCACTGGTCGCCGTCGCCATCGCGCTGATGGTGGTCTTCATCGCGCTGCAGGCGAAGAAAAATGCGGGCCGTGCCGCCGAGGGTGCGGGCGAAAGCGCGACCGACCCCGTGCCCGCCACGCACGGCGATGGCGGGTGCGCGTCCGATGCGGGCGATGGCGGCGGGGGCGACTGACGTGGACACGCGCTGGGACGGCCTGCTGGTCAACGCACGCCTGGTCACCCTGGCCGGCGATGCGGGCTATGGCGCGATCGAAGACGGCGCGCTGGGCTGGCGCGACGGCGTGCTCGTCTTCGCGGGCCACCGTGCGGACCTGCCGGCGCCCCCCGCGTCGCTGGCCGATGACATCGTGGACGCGCAGGGCGAATGGGTGACGCCCGGCCTGGTCGACTGCCACACCCACGTGGTGTTCGGCGGCGACCGCGCCGGTGAGTTCGAGCAGCGCCTGCAGGGGGCAAGCTACGAAGACATCGCACGCGGCGGCGGCGGCATCGTCTCGACCGTGCGCGCCACCCGCGCCGCCAGCGAAGACGAGCTGTTGGCGCAATCGCTGCCGCGCGCACGCGCGCTGCGCGACGACGGCGTGACCACGCTGGAGATCAAGTCCGGCTACGGGCTGGACCTGGACAACGAGCGCAAGATGCTGCGCGTGGCGCGCCGGATCGGCGATGCGCTCGGCATCGCGGTCCGTACCACCTTCCTGGGCGCGCATGCACTGCCGCCGGAGTTCGCCGGACGCGCAGACGACTACATCGATGCCGTGTGCCGCTGGCTGCCCGCCCTGCACGCGGAGGGCCTGGTGGATGCGGTGGATGCGTTCTGCGAGCGCATCGGATTCACGGCCGGGCAGACGCAGCGCGTGTTCGGAACCGCCCGCGCGCTCGGCCTGCCGGTGAAACTGCATGCCGACCAGCTGAGCGACGGCGGCGGCGCGGCGCTGGTGGCCGGCTTCGATGGCCTGTCCGCGGACCATGTCGAGTACACCTCGGAGGCTGGCGTGGCGGCGTTGAAGCGCTCCGGCAGCGTCGCCGTGCTGCTGCCCGGCGCCTTCCACGTGCTGCGCGAGACCCGACTGCCGCCGCTGGAGGCGTTCCGCGCGCAGGGCGTGCCGATGGCGGTGGCCACCGACTGCAATCCCGGCACCTCGCCCCTGCAGTCGCTGCGGCTGGCCATGTCGCTGGCCTGCACCCATTTCCGTCTGACGCCGGAGGAGGCGCTGCGCGGCGCCACCGTGCACGCGGCCCGGGCGCTGGGCCTGGCCGACAGGGGGCGTCTTGCGGCCGGACAGCGAGCGGACTTCGTGCGCTGGCGCATCGGCCAACCGGCACAGCTGGCCTACTGGCTGGGGGGCGACCTGGTGTCGGCCGTCCATGTCGGCGGCCGTGTCATCGTCGCCGCCTAGAAAACGAAAACCCCGGCGATGGCCGGGGTTTCCTGTCGCAACCGGCCGTGCCGGTGCGCATGGCGTCACGCCTTGGCGACAGCCTTCTTGGCCACGGCCTTCTTCGCCGGCGCCTTCACCACCGACTTCTTGGCGGTGGCGGTAGCCGCCACGCCGGCCTTGGCCACGGCGTGCTTGCGCGCATTGCCGTAGCTGGACGAATAGCGCTTGCCCTTGGCCGTCTTGCGATCACCCTTGCCCATCTTTGTTCTCCTGATTCATTGAAAAGTCCGCCCTGGACGGGGCGATGCGCGGGCATCCACAGCTCGGGGGCGCCGCGCGCGAGGCCGCAAAGCCTACCACAGCGGGCCCCTCCGGGCCCGCCGCCGGTCCTGGAGGAAGGGCCTAGTGTGCGCAGCTGGCGTCGTGGACGTGCCAATGATTCAGGCGCAGGTTCAGCAGATGGGCCAGGCCCACCAGCGTGCCGCCCACGGTCATCACGATGGCATGCGGCACCACCGAGGCATGCAGCGGCGGATACAGCACCCCCACCCACAGCGCCGCCAGGCCCGCCAGCAGCATGCCCAGCGCGCGGAACACGCGGTGCCGGCGGTAGCCCCAGATCAGGCTGAAGGCGCCCAGCACCGTGACGAACACCACGAAGATCTCCTCCAGGCTTTCCCCCAGCCACAGCGACAGGCCCAGCGACGGCGCCAGCGCCAACGCCAACGGCACAAGGGCGCAGTGCAGCGCGCAGACCAGGGAGCCGGCGGCGCCCAGACGATCGAGCAGGTGGCGGAACGAAGGCTTCATGGCGGCAAGTATGACTTTCGGGAGGGTTATATTGTTGCTATTGGTATAATATAACATCATTCGTTACCCCCACATGAGTGAATCCGTGCCCATGCTCTCCCCCCGCCGCCCCGCCCCCTGCCTGCTCGCCACCGCCCTGGCCCTGGCCCTGGCCTTGGCCTCGCCTGCCGCCTTCGCCGAGACCGCCAGCGACTCCAAGACCAAGGACCTGGAGGCCGTGGTGGTGACTGCTTCGCCGCTGAAGGGCAATGCGGAGTCCGTCGCCACCCCGGTGGACGTGCTGTACGGCGAAGACCTGGACAAGGCCAAGGCCGGCACCCTCGGCGAGACCGTCGCCAAGCTGCCGGGCGTGCAGACCACCTACTTCGGCACGGGCGTCGGCCGCCCGATCATCCGCGGCCAGGAAGGCCCGCGCGTGCAGGTGCTGTCCGGCGGCATCGGTTCGATGGATGCCTCCACCGTCAGCGCCGACCACGCGGTCAGCATCGAGCCCTTCCTCGCCGACCAGATCGAGGTCCTGAAGGGACCGGCCACCCTGCTGTTCGGCAGCGGCGCCATCGGTGGCGCGGTCAACGTGGTCGACGGACGCCTGGCCGAATCCATTCCCGACCAGCCGCTGAGCGGCCGCGCCGAGGTGCGCGGCAACACCGTCAACGACGAGCGCACCGGCATGTTCCGCCTGGACGGCGTAAGCGGGAACTGGGTGCTGCATGTCGACGGCCTGGTCCGCGACACCGACGACTACGACATCCCCGGCGTCGCCATCCTCCACGACCACGAAGAAGGCGAGGAGCACGAAGAGGAGCCGCAGCCCGACGGCACCCTGCCGAACAGTTCGGTGAAGACCCGCGCGGGCGCGGTCGGCGCGACCTATCTGGGCGATCGCGGCTACTTCGGCCTGGCCGCCAGCACCTACCGCAGCAACTACGGCATCCCCGCCGGCGCCCACGTGCATGGCGAGGAAGACCACGACCACGATGGCGAAGCCGACCACGATGACGAAGCGCACGAGGAAGGCGCCGTGCGCATCGACATGACGCAGAACCGCTTCGACATGAAGGCCGGCGTCTACGAACCGGTCTCGTTCCTGCAGAGCATCAACCTGCGCGCCGCCTGGAACGACTACGAACATGTGGAGCTGGAAGGCGGCGAAGTGGGCACGCGCTTCAGCAACGAGGGCTACGACGCCCGCCTGGAAGCGGTGCAGAAGACGTGGAACGGCTGGCGCGGCGCCTTCGGCCTGCAGTTCGGCAGCACCGATTTCAGCGCGGTGGGCGAAGAGGCGTTCGTGCCGTCCACCGTCACCGACACGCTGGGCCTGTTCGTGGTGCAGGAGAAGGATTTCGGCCCCTGGAAGCTGGAGCTGGGCGGTCGCTACGACCAGGTCAAGCTGAAGCCCGATGACCGCGCGGCCACCGATTTCAGTGCGGTCAACCTGTCGGCCGCCGCCATCTGGCGCCTGAGCGACGGCTTCGACCTGCGCTTCGGGCTGGACCGGTCCGAGCGCGCGCCGACCAACGAGGAACTGTTCGCCGGCGGCACTCACGTGGCCACCCAGTCCATCGAGATCGGCGATGCATCGCTGGATACGGAAAAGGGCGTGCGCGCCGAGATCGGTGCGCACTGGCACACCGACCGCGTCGACCTGAAGCTGGCCGTCTACCAGACCCGGTTCAAGGACTTCATCTACCTCACCGATACCGGCGTGGAAGAAGAAGGCTATCCGGTGCGCCTGTGGACGCAGGACGACGCCACCTTCACCGGCGCCGAGGCCGAAGCGAAGATCCAGTTGGCCGACACCGCCGCCGGCGCCTGGGACCTGCGCCTGTACGGCGATTACGTGCGTGCGGAGCTGGATGGCAGCGGCCTGCGCACCGTGGCCTTCGAGGTGCCGCACGGCGACCACACGCATGGCTACGAGGTCGACATCGCGCAGGGCGGCTACCTGCCCCGCATCTCGCCGATGCGCGTCGGTGCGGACCTGGGCTGGTCGCTGGGCGGCTGGCGCGCCTCGCTGGGCGCGGTGCGCTACAGCAAGCAGGACGACGTGGCGCAGAACGAGGAGCCCAGCGACGGCTACACGCTGGTCGACGCGCACGTGGCCTACCGCTGGGACCGCCCGGCCTCCAGCTGGGAGGTGTTCCTGGACGGCAGCAACCTGACCGACGAGGAAGCCCGGCCGCATACCTCGCTGCTGCGCGACTACGCGCCGCTGCCGGGCCGCGGCGTGGCCTTCGGCATCCGCGCCTACTTCTGATCCAGCGCCGCGTCTCTCCCCCGGGCGGCTGGCCGGCAAGGCAGCCGCCCTTCTTGACGGCCATTATGTGCATATACACATAATGGCCTCACTCCCCTCCCCTGCGACTTCGATGACGCCGCCACCCGGCCCCTCCACGCCCAGCCCGTGCACCTGCTTCCGTCTGCGCCGCGCCAGCCGCCGGATGACGCAGGTGTACGACCATGAACTCGCCCCGGTCGGCCTGAGCCTCAACCAGTACTCCATCCTGCGCCGCAGCGAGCGCGAACCGCGCGTGCTGGGTGAGTTGGCCGACGAACTGGGCATGGACCGCACCACGCTTACCCGCAATCTGTCGCCCCTGGTGGAAGCCGGCCTGGTGGAAGCCGTCCGCGGGCGCGACGCGCGCCAGCGCATGGTCACGGTGACGGCGTCGGGCCGCGACCGGCTGGCCGCGGCCAGACCCCGGTGGCGGCGCGCGCAGGCGGCCATCGACACGATGCTGGGCGAGGCCGGCATCGCCCGGCTGCACCGCGACCTGGACCACCTGGACGAGCTGCTGCGGCACCATCTGGGGCACGCCGCATGAACGCGGCCAGCACCACGCCGCCGCGCATGCACTGGGGCCTGCTGCTCACCGCTGCGGCGACGTTGATGATCACCATGGGCGCGCGCCAGACGACGGGCCTGTTCGTTGCGCCGATCCACCGGGACACCGGCATCGGCATCGCGGCCATCAGCTTCGCGTTGGCGATCGGCCAGTTCACCTGGGGCGCCGTGCAGCCCGTGTTCGGCGCCATCGCCGACAAGCGCGGCTCGACCGGCGTGCTGGTGCTCGGCGCGCTGCTGCTGGCGTTGGGGCTTGCGCTCACGCCGCACCTGACCTCGCCCTGGGGGCTGATGTTCACGCTCGGCGTGCTGACGGCCGCGGGCGCGGGTGCCGGCAGCTTCTCCATCCTGATCGGCGCCACCGCCCAGCAGCTGGCGCCGGAAAAACGCTCGTTCGCCGCCGGCTTCATCAATGCGGGCGGCTCGCTGGGGCAGTTCGTATTCGCGCCGCTGGTGCAGGCCGTCATCGCGTTCGCGGGCTGGGCCAGCGCGATGTACGCGCTGGCGGTCGCCTCGCTGCTGGCGATCCCGCTGGCGCTTCCGCTGCGGAGGAAGGCCACGCCCGTGGCCGCCCCCCACACCGCGACCGCCATCGGCGACATCACGCTGAAGCGACAGCTCGCGGTGGCCCTGCGCGACCGCAGCTACTGGATGCTGCACCTGGGCTTCTTCACCTGCGGTGTGCACATCGCGTTCCTGGTGACCCACCTGCCCGGCGAAATCGCCCTGTGCGGCCTGTCGCCCAGCGTATCGGCCGTATCGATCGCGCTGATCGGCCTGTTCAACGTGGCCGGCAGCCTGGTCGCGGGCGCGCTGGGCCAGCGGATGCGCATGAAATGGATACTCGCGGCGATGTACGCCAGCCGCGCGGTGATGATCGCGCTCTACCTGATGGCACCGCCGACACCGCTGACGTTCTACGTCTTTGCGGCCGCGCTGGGTTTCACCTGGCTGGCGACGGTGCCGCCGACGGCGGGCCTGGTCGGCAAGCTGTTCGGTCCGCGCTACCTGGGTACGCTGTTCGGACTGACCTTGCTGTCGCACCAGATCGGCGGCTTCTTCGGTGCATGGTTGGGCGGCCTGGCGCTGGAACGCTTCGGCGACTACACGTGGATGTGGTACGTCGACATGGCGTTGGCCTTGGTCGCAGCGGCGGCGAACCTGCCGATCCGGGAGCGCTCACCGAGGGCGGTAGCGGCAGCGGCCTGAGAAGCATGTCGATGCGACTGCAGGAGCGACGCAAGTCGCGACCACAAGGCGTCCGTCGCTAGATATCCAAACCGGCTTCGCACACCGTCGGGCGATGGCGCCATCCCCCGCGCGCGACAAGGATTCAATGCGCTGCAGGTCTGCGGTCGCGACTCACGTCGCTCCTACAACAGCTCAACCCTCACGCCGCCGCGCAGCGCGCGCACAACCCATGCACTTCCAGCGTCTGCGCCTGCGGCTGGAAACCCAGCGCCTTGGCGCGCGCATCCAGGGCGGCCACCACGTCGCGGTCTTCCAGCTCCACCGCACTGTGGCAACGGTCGCAGATGAGGAACGGCACCGAGTGTTGCGCGCTGTTGGGGTGATGGCAGGCGACGAAGGCGTTCACCGATTCCAGCTTGTGCACGAAACCGTTGGCCATCAGGAAGTCCAGCGCGCGATACACCGTCGGCGGTGCGTCGGCGCCGACGCCCTTGGTGGCACGCACCCACTCCAGCAGTTCGTACGCCTTCACCGGCTTGCCGGCTTCGGCGATCAGCTGCAGCACGCGCGCGCGGATCGGCGTCAGCCGCAGGCCACGCTCCTGGCACGCATGCTCCACCGCCGCCACGAACGCCTGGGCGTCGTGGACGTGGTGGTGCGGGTCGGTGCAGGCGTGGGCGTTGCTCATAAGCGATCCGGATTCAGGCGGACGTACCGCATTTGATGAGTGCGGCGTCGATGCGTTTCAAGGCTTCCTCACGACCGGCCAGATAGACGGTATGCGAAATGTCGGGGCTGACCTGGGTGCCGGTGATGGCCACGCGCAGCGGCTGCGCCACCTTGCCCATGCCCAGTTCCAGCGCCGTCGCGGCCTGGTGCAGCGCCGCCGACACGCTTTCGGCCGTCCAGTCCGCCAGCGCGGCCAGCTGCTCGCGGGCCTGGGCCAACGGCGCATGGGCGGCGGCCCCCAGATGCTTGGCCACCGCGGCATCGTCGTACACGGCCAGCGGCCGGTACCAGACCAACGCCTTTTCCGCCATTTCCTTCAGCGTCTGCACGCGGTCGCGCAGGGCGACCACCACGTCGGCCGGTGCCGGGCCGGTGGACAGGTCCACGCCCAGCTTCTGCAGCTGGTAGACCAGGTGCGGCGCGACGTCCGCGGGCGCGTCCGTCTTCAGGTAGTGCTGGTTCACCCAGCCGAGCTTGGCCATGTCCAGGCGCGCGGCCTTGGAGTTCACGTCCTTCACCTCGAACAGGTCGATCAGTTCCTGCCGCGTGAACAGTTCCTGGTCGCCGTACGACCAGCCCAGCCGCGCCAGGTAGTTGATCAGCGCGTGCGGCAGGTAGCCCGCGTCCTTGTACTGCATCACGTCGGCCGCACCGGTGCGCTTGGACAGCTTGGCGCCCTGCTCGTCCAGGATCATCGGCATGTGCGCGAACTTGGGCACCGGCGCGCCCAGCGCTTCGTAGATGTTGATCTGGCGCGGGGTGTTGTTGATGTGGTCGTCGCCGCGGATCACCTCGGTGATGCCCATGTCCCAGTCGTCCACCACCACGGCGAAGTTGTACGTGGGGTAGCCGTCCGGACGGAAGATCACCATGTCGTCCAGCTCGCTGTTGGCGATCTCGATGCGGCCCTTGATCAGATCGTCGAAGGCAACCACGCCGTCCAGCGGATTCTTGAAACGGATGACGCGGTTGGGGTCGTCGCGGTACGGCAGGCCCTGCTCGCGTGCGGCGCCGTTGTAGCGCGGCTTCTCCTGCTTGGCCATCGCCGCCTCGCGCATGGCGTCCAGTTCCTCGCGCGTCTCGTAGGCGTAGTAGGCCTTGCCGTCGGCGACCAGCTGTTCGGCCACCTCGCGGTAGCGCTCGACGCGATGGGTCTGGTAGACCGGGCCTTCGTCATAGCCCAGGCCCAGCCAGTCCATCGCCTCCAGGATCGCGTCGATGGCGGCCTGGGTGCTGCGCTCGCGGTCGGTGTCCTCGATGCGCAGGATGAACTCGCCGCCGCGATGGCGCGCTTCCAGCCAGCAGTACAGCGCCGTGCGGGCGCCGCCGATGTGCAGGTAACCGGTGGGACTGGGAGCGAAACGGGTACGGCAGGCCATGGGGAAGCTCATGTGCGGAATCCCGCAATTTTACCGCGCCGCGACGGTTCTGCCGCGCTCCCCGGCCCGAACGCCCCACGCTGCGCCCGCCCGGCGAGTCGCCAGGACGGTCTGTCGATGGAGGAAGCCCGGTGGAGAGGGCTTAGAATCAGTGCATGACCACGCTTTTCATCTCCGACCTGCATCTGGACGCCGAGCGGCCGGCCGTGACCGAACTGTTCGGTGCGTTCATGCAGCGCCAGGCCATGGCAGCCGACGCGCTGTACATCCTCGGCGACCTGTTCGAGGCCTGGGTGGGCGATGACGACCCCTCCGAGACCGGTGCCTATGTCGCGGCCCGCATCCGCGAGGTGGCCGATGCCGGCGTACCGGTGTTCTTCATCCGCGGCAACCGCGATTTCCTGCTGGGCGAAACCTTCGCCCGGCGCGCCGGCATGCGCATCCTGCCGGACCCCGCGGTGGTCATGCTGTACGGCAGGCCGGCGATCCTGATGCACGGCGATCTGCTGTGCACCAGCGACACGGCCTACCAGGCTTTCCGCGCGCAGACACGCCAACCGGCCTGGCAGGCACAGTTCCTGGCGCAGCCGCTGGCCGCACGGCTGGCCTTCGCGGCCCAGGCACGCGCCGCCAGCGCCGCGCACCAGGGCGGCCTGAAGCGGGACGACAAGGCGCAGTTCGAAACCTTGACCGACGTTGCGCCGGAGACCGTGGACGCCACGCTGGCCCGGTTCGGCATCGACACGCTGATCCACGGCCATACCCACCGCCCTGCGATCCACGATCTCTCTGTCGGTGGTCGCGCCTGCCGCCGCATCGTGCTGGGCGACTGGTACGAACAGGGCTCGGTGTTGCGCGTGGAGCCCGATGGGATGGCGCTGGAACAGCTCCGCTAGGAGCGCCCATGGGCGCGATGCTTTGCGCGCGGGTGAGCAAGAGCATCGCGGGCATGGCCCGCTCCTACAACGCTGGTGGCGAGGGGGCGGCCCGTGGGCTCTTCGTGCCGGAAAAGCTCTGGAAGCGCTGTAGGAGCGCCCCATGGGCGCGATGCTTTGCGCACGGGTGGGCAAAGAGCATCGCGGGCATGGGGCGCTCCTACAACGTCGGCGGCGGGGGGGCGGCCCGTGGGCTCTTCGTGCAGGAAAAGCTCTGGAAGCGCTGTAGGAGCGCCCCATGGGCGCGATGCTTTGCGCGCGGGTGGGCGAGAGCATCGCGGGCATGGCCCGCTCCTACAGCGCCGGTGGCGAGGGGCGGCCCGTGGGCTCTTCATGCTGGAAAAGCTCTGGAAACGCTGTAGGAGCGTCCCATGGGCGCGATGCTTTGCGCGCGGGTGGGCAAGAGCATCGCGGGCATGGCCCGCTCCTACAACGCTGGTGGCGAGGGTGCAGCCCGTGGGCTCTTCATGCTGGAAAAGCTCTGGAAGCGCTGTAGGAGCGCCCCATGGGCGCGATGCTTTTGCGCGCGGGTGGGCGAGAGCATCGCGGGCATGGCCCGCTCCTACGGCGCTGGCGGCAAGGGGGCGGGCTGGGGGGCTTCCAGGGCGGCCAGCTCGTCCTCGTCGAAGCCGGCCAACAGCCGCGCCTGGATGTTGAACGGGCCGTGCAGGTAGCCGCCGGCATATTGCTTCAGCAACTCGCGGAAACGCGCGCGCGGCTCGACGCCGCGCCGCTCGCAGTACCACCGGTACCAGCGCGAACCCGCCGCCACGTGCGCGACTTCCTCGCGGAGGATGAGGTCCAGGATCGCGACGGTGGCCTCGTCGCCCAGCTCGCGCAGCTTCACGATCATGCCGGGCGTCACGTCCAGCCCACGCGCTTCCAGCACGCGCGGCACCAGCGCCATCCGCGCCAGGCCATCGTGCGCGGTCTTCTCGGTCATTTCCCACAGGCCGTTGTGCGCGTCGAAGTCGCCGTAGTCGTGGCCGAGTTCGCGCAGGCGGTCGCGCAGCAGCACGAAATGGCGCGATTCGTCGTGCGCCACCTGCACCCAGTCGGCGTAGAACGCCGTCGGCAGCCCGCGGAAGCGGTACACCGCATCCCACGCCAGATCGATGGCGTTGAGCTCGATGTGCGCGATGGCGTGGATGAAGGCGGCGCGGCCCTGCACGCTGCCCAGTCCGCGGCGGGGCAGGTCGCGCGGGTGCACCAGCGCCGGCTTCGCCGGGCGACCGGGCATGCGGATCGGATCCGGTGCCGGCGCATCGTCGGGAGCCTGCAGTTCGCCGCGCCGGAACGCGTCCGCATAGCGCCGGGTCAGTCCGACCTTCTCATCCACATCGGCCGCCGCCAGGCAGGCGCGCGCGGCCTCGAACAGCGTGGCCATGCGGTGCCTGCCGGATCAGCCGACGCGGCGCTTGCGCTTGGCCTCGTCCGAGCGCATCTGCTCGATGCGCTCGAAATAACCGGGCTCGATGCCGGTGACGTACTGGCCGTCGAAGCAGGACGAATCGAAGCGCGGCAGGTTCGGGTTGCCCTCGCGCACGGCGGCCTCCAGGTCTTCCAGGTCCTGGTAGATCAGCCAGTCGCAGCCGAGCAGTTTCTCGATCTCTTCCACGCTGCGACCGTGCGCCACCAGTTCGTCGGCCGCCGGCATGTCGATGCCGTAGATGTTGGGGTGGCGCACCGGCGGCGCGGCGCTGGCCAGGTAGACCTTGCGCGCACCGGCATCGCGCGCCATCTGCACGATCTGCTTGGAGGTGGTGCCGCGCACGATGGAGTCGTCCACCAGCAGCACCACGCGGTTGCGGAATTCCAGGTTGATCGGGTTCAGCTTGCGGCGCACCGACTTCACCCGCTCGCCCTGCCCCGGCATGATGAACGTGCGGCCCACGTAGCGGTTCTTGATGAAGCCTTCCCGGTACTTCACGCCCAGCACGTTGGAGATTTCCAGGGCCGCGTCGCGCGAGGTGTCCGGGATGGGGATGATGGTGTCGATGTCGTGGTCCGGACGCAGGCGCAGGATCTTCTCGCCCAGCTTCACGCCCATGCGCATGCGCGCCTTGTGCACCGAGACGTTGTCGATCATCGAGTCCGGACGCGCGAAGTACACGTACTCGAAGATGCAGGGCGCATGCTCCTGCGGCTCGGCGACGGTCTCGCTGAACAGTTCGCCCCGCGCGGTGATGACGATGGCCTCGCCCGGCTGCACGTCGCGCATGCGGGTGAAGCCCAGGATGTCCAGCGCTGCGGATTCGGAGGCGACGATGTACTCGGTGCCTTCGCTGTGTTCGCGCTTGCCCAGCACCAGCGGACGGATGCCGTGCGGATCGCGGAACGCCACCAGGCCCAGGCCCAGCACCACGCTGACGACGGCATAGCCACCCTTCACGCGCCGATGCACGCCGGCCACGGCGCGGATGGCGGTCTCGGGACTGAGCGTGCGCTGCAGGTCCAGTTCGTGGGCGAACACGTTCAGCAGCACTTCGCTGTCCGAGTCGGTGTTGATGTTGCGGCGGTCCTGCGCGAACACGTCCTGGCGCAGCGCATCGGTGTTGATCAGGTTGCCGTTGTGCGCCAGCGCGATGCCGTACGGCGAGTTCACGTAGAACGGCTGCGCTTCGTCCATGCCTTCGGAACCGGCGGTGGGATAGCGGCAGTGGGCGATGCCCACGCGCCCTTCCAGCACGCTCATGGCCTTGGCGTTGAACACGTCCCGCACCAGCCCGTTGTCCTTGTGCACGCGCAGGCGCGTGCCGTCGGCGGTGGCGATGCCGGCGGCGTCCTGGCCGCGGTGCTGGAGGACGGTCAGCCCGTCATAAAGCTGGCCGGCAACGTTCTGGTTGCCGACGATTCCGACGATGCCGCACATGGTGACCTACTCCGGTTTCGACTCGGGCGAAGCTGCAGGGGGGACGCGCTCCTGCGGGGCGCCGGATTCGTCCAGCGGCAGGGGCAAGGGGTGCAGGCGCGCATTATCGCCCGCCGGAACGCCGTTGCCAAAGTCCAGTTCCTGCACGGTCCATTCCGGCAACCCGCGTGAAAGCCACTGCGCGCCCGGCAGCAGCACCGGCACGACGGAGGAACGTTTCCATTCAGGTTCACGCGGCAGATCGGTGAAGGCCGCCAGCAACAGTACGACGCAGGCGATGAGCGCACCACGCGCCAGTCCGAGCACCAGGCCCAGCATCCGGTCCACGCCCGACAGCCCGACCGAGGTGACCATCTTGCGCACCAGCCAGCCCGTCACGCCCACCACCACCATGACCACGACGAAGCTGAGCGCGTAGCCGCCCAGCAGGTCGGCCGATCCCGGCGGACCGTCATCGGAAAGCCAGGCGGCGACTTCGCCGCCGTAGTGGAACGCCACCCACCCGGCCAGCAACCAGGCCAGGACCGAAGCGAGCGCCCCGATGAAGCCGCGCATCAGCCCGAACAGCGTCGAGACGCCGATGATGGCGAGCAGGGTCAGATCGAGCGCACTCACGCGGCACGCCCTCCGGCCACGGCGACGGGGGCCGGCATCAAGGGTGCGGACGCACCATGCCGTCGATGCCGACCTTCGCGGCCACCTGGGTCTTCAGGCGATCGGCCTCGGCACGGTCGGCCACCGGTCCCACGCGCACGCGGCTGAGCGTGCCCTTGTCGGTGCGCACCTGCTCGACGAAGGCGCTGAAGCCGGCGGCGCGCACCCGGTCGCGCAGGGCATTCGCATCACCCGCATTGGAGAACGCACCCAGTTGCACGGCATAGCCCACGCCGGAGGCGGCGGGCGTGGACGGCGCTGCCGGTTTGGGGGCGGGCGCGGCAGGCCGGGTGACCGGGGTGGCCGGCTTCGTCTCGGCGGCGACCGGCTTGGTTTCGGTGGGCGCGGGCCTGGTCACCGGCTTGGCCGGCTCGGGCGGGAGCGCCTGGGTGGTCACGGCCGGCGTGGACGGCGTGGCGGTCGCGATGGAGGGCGCCGGTGCCGGCACGGGCGTGCCAGCGGGTGCCGCCGCGTCCAGCGTGACCACCTGCGCGTTGACGTCGCCGCGCACCTTGATCGCATCCAGCCGCGCCGCCTCGGCCTGCGCACGATCCGCGTACGGTCCGACCCGCACGCGGAATGCCGGCTTGCCGTTGATGGTGGCGGGTTCGACGAAGCCGGGCAGCCTGGCCTGCTTCACGCGGGCCAATACGGCGTCCGCATCGGCCTGGGTGGCATAGGCGCCGAAGCTGACGGCGAAATCGCCGCCTGCTGTCGCCGGCGGCTGCAGCGCGCCTTCGGCGGGCGCCGGTTCGGCAGCAGGCGCAGCCCCCTGACCGTCCAGTCCGACCGCGCCCTTGGCCGGCGCACTGCCGGGCGTGACCAGGGGCAACTCGCGCGTTTCGTATTCGCCACCGGGCGCAGCGGGCACCTCGAGCGGCACGTCGGACACGCCACTGTCGGGTGCCGGTCCCTTGACCAGCATGGGAAGGAAGATGACGGCCAGCGCGACCAGCACGACGGCGCCGATCAGGCGCTGTTTCAGGGCGGTATCCATCCAGGTCCAGGGCAGAGGCGGCGGGAATGCCGCGGCGATTATACGGCGCGGCTCCCGCCGCTCCCCGTCATCGACCTGAATGCAGCGCCTGCAGCGCGGCGGCCACGGCAAGGAACGAACCGAACACCAGCACGCGGTCGCCGTCACGCGCAGCGGCCAATGCGGCCGCCAAGGCGTCTTCCACGCGCCGATGGCGGGCCGCCCGCGCGGCGACGGTTCCCTCGAGCCGGGCGGCGAGCTGATCGGCGGACTGCGCCCGCGGCCCCGCATCCAGCCCCGCCAGATGCCATTGCAATGGCATGCCCGCGAACGCGTCCACGACGGACCTCACGTCCTTGTCGGCCAGCGCCGCGAACACGACATGCGTCTGGCCCGCGGCAGGATGCGCCTGCAGCCACGCGGCCAACTCGCGTGCCGCCTGCGGGTTGTGGCCGACGTCGAGCACCACGTCCACCTGGCCCTGCGACACGCGTTGCAAGCGCCCCGGGAGCGTGGCACGGGCCACGCCCTGCGCGAAGGCCTCGTCGGGAATCGCCTCGCCCGGCAGCGCGCGCAATGCGGCGATCGCGCTGGCAGCGTTCGCCCGTTGGGCCGGGGCCGACAGCACGGGCATCGGCAACACCAGTTCCGCGCCGACTTCACGCCAGCGCCAGTGACCACTGTCGATGGGCTCGTGGAAGAAGTCGCTGCCCAGCCTGAGCGCGTTCGCGCCGATGGCGTAGGCATGGCGCAGCACGCTGGAAGGCGAGTCCACTTCCCCCAGCACCAGCGGCTTCCAGGCACGGGCGATACCGGCCTTCTCGGCGCCGATGACCTCGCGGTCCGCACCCAGCCAGTCGGTGTGGTCGATATCGACCGTGGTGATCACGGCCACATCGGCATCGACCAGGTTCACGGCATCCAGCCGTCCTCCCAGGCCGACTTCCAGCACCGCCAGGTCCAGGCCCGCGCGTTCGAAAAGCCACAGCGCGGCCAACGTGCCGAATTCGAAATACGTCAGCGGCGTGTCGCCGCGCGCGGCTTCGACCGCTTCGAACGCCGCCACCAGCGACGCGTCATCGGCTTCGGCGCCATTGATGCGCACGCGTTCGTTGTAGCGCAGCAGGTGCGGCGAGGTGTAGGCGCCCACCTTCCAGCCCGCGGCGCGCGCGATGGCCTCGATGAAGGCCACGGTGGAGCCCTTGCCGTTGGTGCCGCCGACGGTGATCACGCGCACGGCCGGCCTGCCCAGCGCCATCCGCGCGGCGACATCGCGCACGCGCTCCAGGCCCATGTCGATGGACTTGGGGTGCTGCTGCTCGATGTAGGCCAGCCACTGCGGAAGATCGGTAAGCGCCATGCGGGCCCTCGACGGCGTTACAGCGCCCGGTGCTTGGCTTCGCCGAAGAACGGGGTGTGGTGCGCGCAGTCGTTCAGGCGCACGACTTCCAGTTGCTCCACCGAGGGACCTTCCAGCAGGTTGAGCGTGGTGGGCGCCTGGCGGAACGTCCACAGCCGGGCGATCGGCAGGCCCAGGATGCGGCACAGCAGGACGCGGTTGACGGCGTCGTGGGCGACCACCAGCAACGTGTCGTCCTCGCCCAGGCCTTCCGTTGCACGCGCCAGGCCGCGCCAGGAACGGTCCAGCACCTGGCGCAGCGATTCGCCGCCCGGCATCAGCACGTTTTCGGGCTCCTCCCGCCAGGCCAGCAGGCGGGCCGGGTCCTTCTGCTGGATCTCGCTGGCCAACAGCCCTTCCCATTCGCCGTGGGCGATCTCCTGCAGGTCGGCATCGGTCTGCAGCATGTCGGCACGCGCGTCGCCCAGGGCCAGCCGCGCCGTCAGCTGCGCACGCGACAGCGGCGACGCCACCGCGCGGTCGATGCGCACATCCTTGAGGCGCTGGCCCAGCGCAGTCGCCTGACCCTCGCCGACCGGCGAAAGCGGGATGTCGATCTGGCCCTGGTAGCGGCCTTCGGCGTTCCAGGGCGTTTCGCCGTGGCGGGCAAGCAGGATGCGCATGCGTGGTGATGTCCGTTGGAGGTGGGCCGGCGTGGCTTCCATACGCCGGAAACGAAGACGGGAGCGGATGATAACCGCTCCCGTCCGGTCTTCGCCGACGGCCCGCGGGCCATCAGACCAATTGGCGACCGCTCATTTGCCGACGTTCATTTCCTTCAGCAGCTGCGGCGCCGGATAGACCTCCTGCATGATCCAGCGCAGGTAGCGGCCATCGACGGCGATCATCCGGGTCATCTTCGGATCGAACACCCAGTTGGAGCTGACCGATTCCCAGTTGCCGTCGAAGGCCAGGCCCACCAGCTTGCCGTGCGCATCGAGCACGGGCGAACCGGAGTTGCCGCCGGTGATGTCCAGGTCGGACAGGTAGTTCACCGGCACCGACCCGATGCGCTTGTCCTCCAGGCCGCCATAACGCTTGGCGGCCACGGCGTCGAGCAGCGCCTTGGGCGAATCGAACGGGTCCTGTCCGGTTTCCTTGGCCACCACGCCTTCCAGCGTGGTGAACGGGGTGTACTCCACGCCATCCTTCGGCGCGTAGCCCATCACGTTGCCGAAGGTGATGCGCAGCGACAGGTTGGCATCGGGGTAGACGAACTCGCCCTGGCTCTTCTTGTAGTCGGCCAGCGCCTGCAGGTAGAGCGGGCGCGCGGCCAGGTTCTCGCCGGCACGCGTCTTGCGCTCCTGCTCCAGCTTGAGCAGCGTGGGCATCACCGCCACCGCGTACTGGATGGCCGGATCGCTGCTGGCCTCGAACGCCTTGCGGTCGGCGGCGAACCACTTCAGCCGTTCCTCCGTGCTGCCGAGCCGGGTACCGGCCAGCCGGTCGAGCGCGCGCTTCACCGCCGCGGCGTCGTTGCCGCCCAGCCAGGTATCGAGGGCGGCCACGCGCTGATTGGCGGGCAGCTTGATGTATTCGTTCAGCCAGTACTCCTGCAACTGGCGGTCCATCGCCGCGACGTAGCGGCGCTCGAGTTGCTTCAGGCCGCCTTCGATGGCCGGCAGGTCGCGGTCCTGGTAGCCGGATTCGCGTTCGGCATTGGGCTTCTCGCGTTCGATCGACAGGCGGTACAGCTGCGTGGCGGCCCCCAGCATCGCGGTGTTGTTGAACAGCGCCAGGGTCAGGTCGCGATCGCGCGTGGCCTTGCTCTGCTCCAGCAGGTCGAGCAGTTTGGCATGCGCGTCCAGCGCCGGCTGGCCCTGGGCGCCCTGCCCCTTCAGCCAGCCCAGCACGGCGGCCTCCTCGCGCCGCTTCTGGCCGGCGGCGTCGATGCGCTTGAAGCCCTCAAGCTGGCCGTCGTAGTTCTTGCTGGTGTTGTTCCAGCCGGCCATCGTGGCGGCGTACTTCACCTGGATGTCGGCATCCTGCTTGCCGGCGGCCTGCACCATCGCGATCTGGTTCTTGTAGTGGCGCGCGATGGTCGGATAGGTCCACTGCGCGGTGTTGTCGAACTCGGCCGCCAGCGCGTAGCGGTTGGTCGAACCCGGATAACCGGCCACCATGACGAAATCCCCCGCGCCCAGCGGCTGGTCGGCGAATTTCAGCCAGTGCTTCGGCTGGTACGGCACGTTGTCCTTGGAGAACGCAGCCGGCTTGCCGTCCTTGCCCACGTAGGCGCGGTAGAACGCGAAGTCGCCGGTGTGGCGCGGCCACATCCAGTTGTCGATGTCGCCGCCGAACTTGCCGACACTGCCCGGAGGCGCGTACGCCAGGCGGACGTCCTTGATCTCCAGGTTCTTGAAGAGGCGATAGGTATTGCCACCGGAGAAGCTGTACAGGCGGCAACGGAAACCGGCCTCGGCCTCGCAGTCGGCGATCAGCTTCTTCTCGAAGGCCTCCAGCGCTTTGGTGCGCGCCAGCGCATCGTCGCCGGCGGAGGCGATGGCCGCCTTCGCCTCCTTCGTCACGTCGGTGATCTCGTCCAGCACGAACACGCGCGCGTTCGGGCCCGCGCTGACCTCGTCGCCGGTCGTGGACGCGTTGAAGCCGTTCTTGATGAGGTTGTTCTCGGCCGTGGAGTTCAGCTGGATGGCGCCATAGGCGCAGTGGTGGTTGGTGACCACCAGACCGTTGGGCGACACGAAGCTGGCGGTGCAGCCGCCCAGGGCGACGACCGCGCCCATCGGGTCGCCGGTCAGGTCGGAGATCTGCTGCGGCGACAGCTTCAGGCCGGCCTTCTTCAGCGGCCCGGCGATCTCGGGCAGTTGCTGCGGTACCCACATGCCCTCGCCCGCCAGGGCGGCCTGGGTGGCGAACAGGGACAGCGGGACCGCGATGGCGGCGGCGAGCAGGTTCGGACGCATGGAAACCCCGTGACGGACAGGAAAGTCCCGATTGTAATGAACCTGTCACCGCGGCCGCCCATGACTTTCGTCCTGCCCGCCCGCGCCCCATGCCATCCCGGGCTGTCAAGGCGCCCTGCAACAGGGCCGCTCCGGGCCGGGGCGTATAATCCGCGCCCTCTTTACTTGGATCGACGTCCGATGGCACAGACGATGAAGGCGCTGGTCAAGCGCGAAGCCGGCAAGGGCATCTGGATGGAGGAACTCCCCGTCCCGCAGCCCGGCCCGAACGAAGTGCTGATCAAGCTGGAGAAGACCGCCATCTGCGGCACCGACCTGCACATCTACCTGTGGGACGAGTGGAGCCAGCGCACCATCAAGCCCGGGCTGACCATCGGCCACGAGTTCGTGGGACGCATCGCGCAGCTCGGCTCCGCGGTGACCGGCTACGACGTGGGCCAGCGCGTGTCGGCCGAAGGCCACATCGTCTGCGGCCACTGCCGCAACTGCCGTGGCGGCCGCCAGCACCTGTGCCCGAATACCGTCGGCATCGGGGTGAACGTCAACGGCGCTTTCGCCGAATACATGGTGATGCCGGCCAGCAACCTGTGGCCCATCCCGGACCAGATCCCCAGCGAACTGGCGGCGTTCTTCGACCCTTACGGCAACGCGGCGCACTGCGCGCTGGAATTCGACGTGGTCGGCGAGGACGTGCTGATCACCGGTGCAGGCCCCATCGGCATCATCGCCGCCGGCATCTGCAAGCACATCGGCGCGCGCAACGTGGTGGTCACCGACGTCAACGACTTCCGCCTGAAGCTGGCCGCCGACATGGGCGCGACCCGCGTGGTCAACGTGGCCAACCAGTCGCTCAAGGACGTGATGGCCGACCTGCACATGGAAGGCTTCGACGTGGGCCTGGAGATGAGCGGCAATCCGCGCGCCTTCAACGACATGCTGGACTGCATGTACCACGGCGGCAAGATCGCCCTGCTCGGCATCCTGCCCAAGGGCGCCGGCGTGGACTGGGACCGCATCATCTTCAAGGGCCTCACCGTGCAGGGCATCTACGGCCGCAGGATGTACGAGACCTGGTACAAGATGACCCAGCTGGTGCTGAGCGGTTTCCCGCTGGGCAAGGTGCTGACCCACCAGCTGCCCATCGACGACTTCCAGAAGGGCTTCGACCTGATGGAACAGGGCAAGGCCGGCAAGGTGGTGTTGAGCTGGAACTGAGGCCTTCGCGGCAACGGTGAAAAAAAAAAAGGGCGCCTTGCGGCGCCCTTTCCTGTGCTGCGCATCGAGCGCCGTATCAGGGCACCGCGACCGCGATCGTGAACACCAGGCCGGGCTTGTAGATGTCGGAGCCACGGCGCAGTTCGGAGGCGTCCGAGCCGAACGTGTCGTAATAGCCCAGCGTCGCGGTCGCCGGACCGAAGCCCTTCGACACGGTGATGGCGCCATCGTAGAAATCGGCGCGCCCGTCGCTGCCGGCGTCGATGGAGGTATAGCCGGTCGAAGCGCCCACCGAGAAACCGGACTCGCCGATGTCGTAGCTCGCCGAAACACCAGCGTAGGTTTCCTCGGCCCCGCTGTTGCTGTAGTCGTCGGCGTAGGCCAGCGTACCGGCCACAGTCACCGGACCGCTCCACGTGACCTTGGCGATGTACTCGTTGTAGTCGATGTCGCCGTAGCCGGCGGAAGACCCTTCATAGGTGTAGCGGGTCACGCCGAGATCGAGATTCCAGGCATCGCTGAGGTCCTTGTTCCAGCCGACGAAGTAGTCGACTTCATAGTCGGGACCGCCGTCGCCGAAGTCCACGTTCGACGCCCACACGCCGGCATACAGGCCGAACGGCGCGGAGTAACTCGCGCCCGCCTGGAACGCCGGTTCGTTGTCGGTCTGGGAGACGCCGCGGAACACGTAGTCCGACGTCACCGCAAAGGTCGCACTGAAGGGCGAGGATGCTTCTTCCTCGGCCTCCTGGGCGAAGGCGGACATCGGCAGCGAAAGCAGCAGGGCGGTGGCGAGGGCGGTAGCGAGCTTGACGGGCTTCATCCGGATTCTCCTTGGTCGAGTGATCGTGGGGCAGGCGAAGCGCGTGGAACGTCGTACGACCGTCATCACCACTTCACTATTTTTTAACTGCGCTTGGATAGTGCGACGCAGCAATCACTCACGTCAAGCCCCCGCCGGACGAGCGGAAAATTGGTTTCTTTTCTAATTAATTCAGCAGCTTAGGCCGCATCACACTGGTGCCGTTTCACCATTCAGGGGAAACCAGCCGTACCGTTTTGGTGCCAAACGAATCGCCTGGCCGAGGCCCGTGGCGGCGCCCTCATGGTCCGAGGGCAGCTCGATCTCCACTTCGTCCCCCACTTCCAGCCGCGCGCGCAACCGCAGCCGCGGCCCGTTGCGCTGCGCGCCGATGATCGTCGCCGGCCAGCCGGTCCCGTCATCGACCAGGCGCAGGTCTTCCGGGCGCACGAACACCTCGGCCCGGCCCTGCCCGCACGCGTCCCGCACCGCCAGCGGCAAGCCTGCCGCATGCAGGGCGCCGGATTCCCAACGCGCCGGCAATCGGTTCACGGCGCCGACGAAGGAATAGACGAAGGGCGACGCAGGGGCGTCGTAGGCGTCCGCAGGACTGCCCAGTTGCTCGATGCGGCCACGATGGAGGATGGCGACGCGATCCGCCAGTTCCAGCGCCTCTTCCTGGTCGTGGGTAACGAAGACCGTGGTCAGGCCGGTGCGGTCGTGCAGTTCACGCAGCCATCGGCGCAGGTCGCGGCGCACCTGCGCGTCGAGTGCGCCGAACGGTTCGTCCAGCAACAGCACGCGCGGCTCGATGGCCAGGGCACGGGCGAGCGCCACGCGCTGGCGTTGCCCCCCCGACAACTGGGCCGGATAGCGTCCGCCCAGTCCATCGAGTTGCACCAGCGAGAGCAGTTCGGCCACGCGGGCGCGGATCGCCGCATCGGCCAGGCGCTGCTTGCCACGCCGCACGCGCAAGCCGAAGGCGATGTTCTCGTCGACCGTCAGGTGGCGGAACAGCGCGTAGTGCTGGAAGACGAAGCCCGCGCGCCGGGCCTGGACGCTCAGCGAGGTGGCGTCCTCGCCCTCGAACAGCACGCGCCCGCCATCGGCCTGTTCCAGGCCCGCGATCACGCGCAACAGCGTGGTCTTGCCGGAACCGGAGGGACCCAGCAGCGCCAGCAGTTCGCCCGGGCGGATCTCGAGGGTGACATCGTCCAGCGCAGTGAACGTACCGAACCGCTTCTGCAGGTGCTCGATCTTGATGCTCATGGCGTCGTCTCAGTGCCGATGGTTGGCCGCCAGCGCTTCGCCGTGCCGCCATTCGAGCCAGGTCTTCAGCCCCAGCGTCAGCAGCGCGGTGAGCGCCAGCAGCGAGGCCGCCGCGAAGGCGGCGCTGTAGGCGTACTCGTTGTAGAGGATCTCCACATGCAGCGGCAGCGTGTTGGTGCGGCCGCGGATATGGCCCGACACCACGGAGACCGCACCGAATTCGCCGAGGGCGCGGGCGCTGCACAGCAGTACGCCGTACAGCAGCGCCCACCGGATGTTCGGCAGGGTCACCCGCCAGAACGTCTGCCATCCATTTGCGCCCAGGCTCAGTGCGGCGAGTTCTTCGTCGGTGCCTTGCTGCTCCATCAGCGGCATCAGCTCGCGCGCGATGAAGGGGAACGTCACGAAAGTCGTCGCCAGCACGATGCCCGGCAGCGCGAAGATGATCTTCGGCAGTTGCAGGTGCCATGGGCCCAGCAGGGGCAACGACAGGCGCCAGCCCTCGTCCACCAGTGCATAGGCCCAGCCTTGCGCACCGAAGATCAGCACGTAGATCAGGCCGGCGACCACGGGCGACACGGCGAACGGCAGGTCGATCAGCGTCACCAGCCAGCGCTTGCCGCGGAACTCATGCTTGCTGACCGCCCAGGCCGCCGCCACGCCGAACACCAGGTTGAGCGGCACGACCATGCCGGTGACCAGCAGCGTCAGCTCCACCGCGGCCAGCGCATCGGCCTCGCTGACCGCGGCGAGGAAGGCGCCCCATCCGCCGCGCAGCGCTTCCACGAACACCAACGCCAACGGCAACAGCAGGAACGCGAGCAGGAAGCCCAATGCACCGAGGACCAGCAGCACCCGTACCCAGGCGGGCTCGCTGGTGGCGGCATGGCGACGCGGCGGAGCGGATGCGCGGGGCTTCACGGATACGGACTCCGGTGGCAAGGCGATCACGGCCGAAAGGGCGTCGCCCATGTCAGCCTCCTGCCCGCTTGCCGGTGCGCTGCAACCGGGCCTGCAGCGTGTTGATCACCAGCAACAGCGCGAAGGACAACAACAGCATTGCGGCGGCGATGGCGGTGGCGCCTTGGTAGTCGAACTCTTCCAGCTTGATGGTGATCAGCAGCGGTGCGATCTCGGACACGCCGGGCAGGTTGCCGGCGATGAAGATCACCGAGCCGTACTCGCCCACGCCGCGTGCGAACGCCAGCGCGAAGCCCGCGAGCACGGCCGGCCACAGGGCCGGCAGCACCACGTGCCGCACGGTCTGCCAACGGCTGGCACCCAGCGTCGCCGCCGCTTCCTCCAGCTCTGTTTCGACTTCCGCCAGCACCGGCTGCACCACGCGCACCACGAACGGCAGGCCGATGAAGACCAGCGCCACCGTGATGCCCAGCGGCGTATAGGCCACCTTGATGCCCGCCGCTTCCAGCCATTGGCCGAGCCAACCGGTCGGTCCGTACAGCGCCGTCAGCGCGATGCCGGCCACCGCGGTCGGCAGCGCGAACGGCAGGTCGATCATGGCGTCGAACACGCGCTTGCCCGGGAAGCGGTAGCGCACGAACACCCACGCCACCAGCGTACCCATCACCGCATTGAAGGCGGCCGCCGCCAGCGCGGTGGCGAAACTGACGCGCAAGGCGGCGAGCACGCGCGGCTCGGTCCAGATCGACCACAGGCCCGCCAGGCCCAGGCCGCTCGCCTTGAAGAACACGCCTGCCAGCGGAATCAGCACGATCAGGCCCAGCCACAGCAGCGTATAGCCGAGGCTGAGGCCGAACCCGGGAATGATGCGCCGCGTGCGCGTCCGTCCCGGCAACGTGGGCGCCGCCACCGCCATGGCTATTTCGCCTGGATCTGGTCGAACACGCCGCCGTCGGCGAAATGCGTGGCCTGCGCCTTCGCCCACGAACCGAAAACGCCGTTGATGGTCACCAACTCAAGTTTCGGGAAGCGGGCGACATCCTGGGGCGCGGCGTACTGCGGATAGCGCGGACGGTAGTAGTGCTTGGCCGCGAGCCGCTGCCCGGTCGGCGAGTACAGGTACTTCAGGTAGGCCTGCGCGACCTCACGGGTGCCATGCTTGTCCACGTTGCGGTCCACCAGTGTGACCGGCGGCTCGGCCAGGATCGACAGGGACGGCACGACGATGTCGAACTTGTCCGGCCCCAGTTCCTCGATCGACAGGAAGGCCTCGTTTTCCCACGCCAGCAGCACGTCGCCGATGCCGCGCTGGACGAAGGTGGTGGTGGAGCCGCGGGCGCCCGTATCCAGCACCGGTACGTTGCGGAACAGGGCCCGCACGAAGTTGCGCGTCCTGGCTTCGTCTCCCTTGAAGATCTTCAGGCCGTAGGCCCATGCGGCGAGGTAGTTCCAGCGCGCGCCGCCCGAGGTCTTCGGATTGGGCGTGATGACCGAGATGCCCGGCTTCACCAGGTCGTGCCAGTCGCGGATCTTCTTCGGGTTGCCCTTGCGCACCAGGAACACGATGGTCGAGGTGTACGGCGCGCTGTTCTCGGGCAGGCGCGATTGCCAGTTCGCCGGGAGCAGCTTGGCGCGCCGGGAGATCGAGTCGATGTCGTAGGCCAGCGCCAGGGTCATCACATCGGCCTCGAGACCGTCGATGACCGAGCGGGCCTGCTTGCCGGAACCGCCGTGCGAGGTCTCGATGCCGACCTTCTGGCCCCGGGTCTTCTGCCAGTCGGCGGCGAAGGCGGCGTTGAACTCGCGGTAGAACTCGCGCGTCGGGTCATACGACACGTTCAGCAGGGTGATGTCCCGGGCCAGCGCGGCAGACGCCCATGCCAGGCCGCATCCAAGCAGGACAGCGCGTGCGCGGTGCGAGAGGGATCTCTTCATGCAGCATCCGGGGGGGTGGCGATCGGGACCCGGGACTGCCGGGCCGGAAACGCGATGCTGCGTGCGCACATTCCCGCAGGGAAATGACGAAAAGACGTCCGCTTATGCCGTAACCGCATGACGCGACCGGGGCGATCGCGGGGCGCGGGTAGAATGGCGGCCTGCCCCTTTCGTCCCTGCCCCATGTCCAATCCGCTGACTGCCCACTACGCCGCCACCCTGGACGAGATCCGCGCCCAGGGCTTGTTCAAGTCCGAACGCATCATCACCAGCCCCCAGTCGGCCGAGATCACCCTGGAAGACGGGCGCACGGTCCTGAATTTCTGCGCCAACAACTACCTGGGCCTGGCCGACCACCCGGACATCATCCAGGCGGCGAAGGATGCCCTGGACACGCACGGCTTCGGCATGGCGTCGGTGCGCTTCATCTGCGGCACCCAGGACCTGCACAAGCAGTTGGAGAAGACGATCGCCGACTTCTTCGGCACCGAGGACACCCTCCTCTACGCCGCCTGCTTCGACGCCAACGGCGGCCTGTTCGAGCCGTTGCTGGGCGAGGACGACGCCATCATCTCCGACGCGCTGAACCATGCCTCGATCATCGACGGCGTGCGGCTGTGCAAGGCTAAGCGCTTCCGCTACGCCAACTGCAACATGGCCGACCTGGAAGCCCAGTTGCAGGCCGCCGATGCGGCCGGCTGCAGGACCAAGCTGATCACCACCGACGGCGTGTTCTCGATGGACGGCTTCATCGCGCCGCTGGACGAGATCACCGCGCTGGCGAAGAAGTACGACGCCCTGGTACACATCGACGAATGCCACGCCACCGGCTTCCTCGGCGCGACCGGCCGCGGCTCAGCCGAAGTCAAAGGCGTGATGGACCGGATCGACATCTTCACCGGTACGCTGGGCAAGGCGATGGGGGGCGCGCTGGGCGGCTTCACCACGGCGCGCAAGGAAGTCGTCGAGCTGCTGCGCCAGCGCTCGCGCCCGTACCTGTTCTCGAACTCGCTGCCGCCGCATGTGGTGGCCGCCGGCATCAAGGCCTTCGAGATGCTGTCCTCGGCCGGCGAGCTGCGCGAGCGGCTGCGCGAGAACACCGCCTACTTCCGCGAGCGCATGACGACGGCCGGCTTCGACATCAAGCCGGGCGTGCACCCGATCAGTCCGGTGATGCTGTACGACGCGCCGCTGGCGCAGCGCTTCGCCGAACGCCTGCTGGAAGAAGGCATCTACGCGATCGGCTTCTTCTTCCCCGTGGTGCCCAAGGGCCAGGCGCGCATCCGCACGCAGATGAGCGCCGCGCATACGCGCGAGCACCTTGACCGCGCCATCGACGCGTTCATCCGCATCGGACGCGAACTGGGCGTGCTGGCAGCCTGACGGGACGGGCGCGTCCGCGCTTCAGCGGGCGCGCTTGCCGGTCGACGATGCTTTCGGCCGCGCCGGCGCGCCCTTGGCCACGCGGATGCCGCGCGCCTTCATCCAGGCGTCGAACTCCTCGGCCGTCATCTTGCGGCCGTTCTGTTGCATGTCGAAGCGATGGCCATGCGGCCCTGGTGCGACGGTGACGACGGCGTCCTTGGGCGCGCTCCTGGCGGCGGTGCCCGGCGCATGGCTGGCGCACCCCGCCAGCAGTCCGAAGGCAAGCAGCAGGGCGTAACGCGCCGCCGGGCGCGCGGTCAGGTTCAACATGTCTTTCCCCGATGGTGTGGCGAGAGCGAGTGTAGGCAGATGACGCGCGCCGAACCCGGACGGTGGTCGCGCAATCAGCGCCCGCCTGTCGGGGCGAGTTGGTCGCGCTCATGCGCATCGAGCAGGCGCCAGGCGCCCTTGGCGAGCGTGCCCAGTTCGATGGCGCCGATCGCCACCCGCACCAGCCGCAGCACGCCGACATCGAAGGCCTCGAGCAGTCGCCGGATCTGCCGGTTGCGCCCCTCGTCCAGCACGATCTCCAGCCACGCATTGCGTTCGCCCGAACGCAGCAGGCGCGCATGGCGCGCCGAAAGGTGTTCGCCATCCACCTCCACGCCCGTCCGCAGCGCGTCCAGCAGCGATGCATCCGGCACGCGGTCGATCTGCACGTGATAGGTCTTGTCCGGACCCTGGGCCGGGTCGGTGACGCGCGCGGCCCATTCCGGATCGTTGGTGAACAACAGCAGCCCCTCGCTGGCCTTGTCCAGCCGCCCGACCGGCGCGAGCCATGGCAGGCCGGCGCCGTCCAGGCATCGGTAGACCGTATCGCGCCCCTGTTCGTCCCGGGTCGTCGTGACCAGGCCGCGCGGCTTGTTGAGCATCAGGTAGTGGCGGGGCGCGACCGCGGGCTCGTGGCCATCCACGCGCACCACGGCGCGACCTGCGATGACGGGAAACTCCGGATCGCGCACGATGCGCCCGTCCACCGATACCCGCCCTTGCACGATCCAGCGCGCCGCTTCGGTGCGCGAGCATACGCCCTGCTTGGACAACACGCGGGCCAGTCCATGCCGCACGCCCGGTTGCGCCCGATCGCGCACAGATGCACGCGTGCGCGACGATGCGCGCGGATCACGGGGCGGGCGCGGCGCAGGCATTGCGTCAATGCAGGAAGAAACGGCCGGTATTCCGGCCGTCGAGGGATCAGTTCTTCTTCGCCGGCTCGGCCGGTGCCGGGGCGGGGGCCGGTGCGCCCGGCGCCTTGACCACGCGGACGCCGCGCGACTTCATCCAGGCATCGAACTCGTCGGCGGTCATGCGCTTGCCGTTCTGGCTCATGTCGAAGCGCCACGGCGTATTGTCGTGTGCCGTCTTGGGCTGGTAGGCCGCCGGACTGTTGGCGACGGCGGCGGCCGGCGCACCGGTCGGCGCGGGCAGGGCCTTGGCCACGTTGCGGCAGCCTTCGATGCGCAGGCGCAACAGCACGCGGTCGACCGACTGGGCCTCATCGAACGCATGCGAGGCCAGCACGCCCGAAGGCGCACCCAGCTGCGTCGCGGTGGCCGTGAATTCGGGGGGCGACCGGCGCGATCACCGTGGCCGGCGCCTTCAACGGTGCCGGCACCAGCCCGCTCGCGCAATCCGGTGCGGCGTAGGCCGCGGGAACAGCGGCGATGCACAGCAGGCTGGCGAGGACGTGACGGCGCATCGGGCGACTCCTGAATCTCTTCCAAGTGCCGCGAGTGTAGGCAGGGCACCGGGGCATGGCAAGGAAATGCACCGCCACGCACGCAGCGATGCGCAAAGGCGGCGCTCGATCACGCAAGGCGCGCGAAGCGCTCCAAAAAAGAAGCCCGGCGCGAGGCCGGGCTTCCAGCACCGCAGTGAGCGTCCGATCAGTTCTGGACGTTCAGTTCCGTACGACGGTTGCGCTCGCTCTTGCAGCCCGGCAGGGTCTGCGCGGTCGGCTCCAGCGGACGGCTCTCGCCGTAACCGATCGGGCCCACCAGACGCGAGGCATCGACGCCGTTGCTGGTCAGGTAGTCGTACACGGCCTGCGCACGACGCTGCGACAGCGACTGGTTGTAGGCGTCCGCACCGCACAGGTCGGTGTGGCCGGCCACTTCGACGCGCAGGTCGGGGTAGCGCTTCAGGATCTCGGCGGCTTCGCTCAGGATCGCGACCGCGTCCGGACGCAGCGTCGACTTGTCGAAGTCGAAGTTCACGCCCTTCAGGTCGATCGAAACCTGCACCGGGCAGCCGTCCGGACCGATGGTCTGGCCAGCCTGCGAACCGGGGCACTTGTCGTCGCAGTTGTTGACGCCGTCGCCGTCGTCATCCAGGTCGGCGCAGCTCGGCGCAGCCGGCGGCGGCGGCGGGGCAGCGGCTTCGGCCTTCGGGCCCAGCGGGATCACGACGCCGACCGAGGCCAGCACGTCGCCGAACCAGCTCTCTTCCTGCTGATGGATGCCACCTTCGGCGGTGTAGCTCTGGTCGTCGAAGTCGGCACGGTAGGCCACTTCGGCGCGCACGGCGACGCGCTTGTCGAAGGTGGTCTGCAGGCCCACGCCCAGCTTGGCGGCCAGGTTGTTGTCACGACGCTGCGCCGGGGAGTCCGGGCTGTTGATCACGTACTCTTCTTCCGAGCGCTGCATGCCCAGACCCGCCACGACGTACGGGTTCCAGCCGCGGCCTTCCTGGATGAAATGGCGACGCAGGTCCAGCGAGATGCCGTACTGGCTCCAGTTCAGGTCGCTGTTGAAGTCGAAGTTCGGGTTCTGGTAGTTCAGTTCGCCGTCCAGCGACCAGTTCGGGCTGATGAACTTGCCAAGGCCCAAGGTCAGGAACTGGGTGTCTTCGGTACGACGGTCGGAATCCTGCTGGTTCCAGCCTGCGGAGCCGGTCAGGTACCAACGGTCGTCGAATTCCTGCGCCATCGCGGTGTTCGCGAGGCTCAGGCCGCCGAGCAGCGCGGCGCAGAGAATCTTCTTGTTCATTTGCAGCTCCTTTCCTTGTAAAAGTTCAGTTGTGAGAAACCGAAGGGCTTCGTGGTGACGCGGGTTCCGGCACTTCTAGTTGTTATTCGAGGCGACAGGCACCGGTCGCCTTGCTGAACAGATTATGCGGGCGTACGTGAAGACTGTGTTAACGGTACCATAACAAGTTGGGAAAGGTTAACACTCTTACCGCGAACTGGCACGGATTCGTGCGGATCGCGGCCTTACCGCCTTTCAAGTCACATTCTGGTGACGCTTCGATCCACGCACACGCCTTGGTGGGCGCGTCCGCGGACCGCATGCTGTAGCGATGGACCCGACGCCTGCCTCCCCGCTTCCCAGCCTCTTCGTTTCGCATGGCTCGCCCATGCTGGCGGTCGAGGACTCCCCTACCGGCCGCTTCCTGGACCAGTTGGGAAAACGCTGGCCACGCCCGCGTGCCATCGTGGTGGCATCGGCCCATTTCATCCACGCGCGGCCTACCGTCACCGCCACGCCTTCGCCGGATACGATCCACGATTTCGGCGGGTTCCCCGAAGCGCTCTACCGGATCCGGTACCCGGCGTCGGGCGCTCCCGGGCTGGCGGAGGACATCGCGGCGCATCTGCGCGATGCCGGCTTCCCCGCCCAGGTGGATGGGCATCATGGGCTGGACCATGGCGTCTGGGTACCGCTCCGGCGCATGTATCCGGACGCCGCAATCCCGGTGATCGCACTGTCGGTCAATCCGGCACAGACCGCCGAGTGGCATTACCGGCTGGGGTACGCGCTGGCGCCCCTGCGCGGGCAAGGCGTGCTGGTGGTGGGGTCCGGCGGGTTTTCGCACAACCTGCGCGCCCTGGACTGGCAGCACGCGCACGCAGCGCCCTATGCCTGGGTGGCTTCGTTCACCGATGCCCTGCGTGATCGGCTGCTGGCGGGCGACATCGCGGGCGCGCTGGACTGGACGGCCCTGCCCGAGGCCCAGCGCAACCATCCGACGACGGAACACCTGTTCCCGCTGTACGTGGCACTGGGCGCAGGCGGTGCGGGCGCCAAGGGACGGCTGCTCCACCACGACGTGGAAATGGGTGGCCTGGCCCTGGACGCTTTCGCCTTCGACGCCGCCTGATCACTGCGGGAGCCCATGCTCCCACGGCGGGTCGTCGCCGAACTGTTCGATCAGGAAATCGGTGAAGGCCCGCACGCGCGGCGGCACCAGGCGACGCTGCGGCATCACCGCGCTGATCGCGGTGGTGGCGAGCGGGTAGTCCGGCAGCACGACCTCCAGCCGGCCGGCACGCAGATCGTCCGCGACGTGCCACAGTGAATGGATCACGATGCCCTCGCCCGCCAGCGACGCATCGCGCAGCACCTCGCCGAAGTTGCTCTCCAGACGTCCCTGCACGCGCACGGCGACTTCGCCGCCCGCCGGTGTTCCCATGCGCCACACGTCCTGGCGGCCGCCGCTGCCGAACAGCAGCAGGCAGTCATGGTGGGCGAGGTCTTCGGGCAGGCGCGGCCGGCCACGCCGGCGCAGGTAGTCGGGCGAGGCGCACAGCACCCGGCGGTTGGGTGCGATCCGCCGCGCGACCAGGCGCGAGTCGTCCAGCGCACCGATGCGGATGGCCAAGTCGAAGCCCTCGCTGACCAGGTCCACCACGTTGTCGCTCAAGTGGATGCTGAGGCGCAGCTTCGGGTGGCGGGCAAGGAAGGCCGGCAGCAGCGGCGAGACGTACTGGCGTCCGAACGAGGCGGACATCGTCATGCGCAGGGTGCCGGCGACCTCGCGCGCCGCTTCGCGCAGGCCGGTGCCCAGTGCTTCCAGCTCCTCCACCAGCACCCGTCCCTGCTCGGCGAGCGCGGCCCCTTCCGGCGTGGGGTGCAACCGGCGGGTGGTCCGGTGCAACAGGCGCACGCCCAGTTCCTTCTCCAGCCGTTTCAGACGCTGGCTGGCCACGGCGACCGAAAGGTCCAGACTGTGGGCTGCCGCCGTGATCGACCCCAGATCGAGCACGCGCAGGAACAGGGCCAGGTCACCGACACGGTCCATTATCAACAATCCATTGATAGTGATTCGGCATATTCGCCGTTTCCCATCATGAAAGGAAGGCGCAAGCTGCGCGCCCTGTTCCCCTTCCCCTTACCACCATGCCCCCCTCCTCCTCCCGGCTGCCGCTGGGCCTGTACGCGCTGACGGCCGGCGCGTTCGGCATCGGCACCACCGAATTCGTCATCATGGGCCTGCTGATGCAGGTCGCCGCCGACCTCGATGTCTCCATCGCCGCCGCGGGCCTGCTGATCTCCGGGTACGCGCTTGGGGTGTTCGTCGGCGCCCCGCTGCTGACCGCCGCGACCAACCGCATGCCGCGCAAGGCCGTGCTGGTGGCGCTGATGATCGTGTTCACGCTGGGCAACCTGGCCTGTGCGCTCGCGCCGAACTACGCGCTGCTGATGATGGCCCGTGTGATCACCTCGCTGGCGCACGGCACGTTCTTCGGCGTCGGCGCGGTGGTCGCCACCGGCCTGGTCAGTGAAGACCGCAGGGCCTCGGCCATCTCCATCATGTTCACCGGCCTGACCGTGGCCACGCTGCTCGGCGTGCCGGCCGGCGCCTGGCTGGGCCTGGAGTACGGCTGGCGCGCGACATTCTGGGCCGTCACCGCGATCGGCGTGTTCGCCACCGTGATCATCGCCGCCCTGGTCCCGGCCGACCGCAGTGCGCCCGTGCCACTGTCGTTCCGCGACGAACTGCGCGTGGTCACGCGTCCCCAGGTAGTGCTGGGCCTGCTGATGACCGTGCTGGGTTTCGGTGGCATGTTCACCGTCTACACCTACATCCAGCCGTTGCTGACCCAGGTGACGGGCTTGGCCGACGCGGCCGTCTCGCCGGTCCTGCTGGTGTTCGGCGTCGGCATGATCATCGGCAACCTGGTGGGAGGACGCTGCGCCGACCGCCGCCTGCCCACGGCCCTGCTCGGCTCGTTGGCGCTGCTGGCACTGGTGATGGGCGCGATGGGCTTCGCACTGCACAGCCGCTGGGCGATGGTCGTCTTCACCGGCCTGCTGGGCGCTGCCGCGTTCGCGACCGTCTCGCCGCTGCAGCTGTGGGTGCTGCAGAAGGCCAGCGACGCGCAGAGCCTGGCGTCCAGCCTGAACATCGGCGCCTTCAACCTGGGCAATGCGTTCGGCGCCTGGCTGGGCGGTGCGGTCATCTCGCAGGGCCTGGGTTTGTCGGCACTGCCGTGGGTCGCCGCACTGGTACCGGCCTGCGCGTTCGCCATCGCCCTGTGGGCACTGGCGCTGCAGCGTCGACAGGCCACCCGTCCAGCACCCATCGCCCGGGCATTGCACGCCGACGGATGCGCCTGATCCCCCTTCCTTTGCTTGAGGAGTCTCCATGGAAACCCGTTTGCTCGGCCGTTCAGGCCTGAAGGTCTCTGCACTCGGCTTCGGCGCCGGCACCTTCGGCGGCAAGGGGCCGCTGTTCGGCGCCTGGGGCAATACCGATACCGCGCAGGCGCGCCGCATGATCGACATCAGCCTGGACGCGGGCCTGACCTTCTTCGACACCGCCGATGTCTATTCGGACGGGGCATCCGAATCGATCCTGGGCGCGGCCCTGCATGGGCGGCGCGACCAGGTCATCCTGTCCAGCAAGACCGGCCTGCGCCTGGGCGAAGGCCCCAACGATGCCGGCGCCTCGCGCTTCCGCCTGCTGAAGGCGGTGGATGCCTCGCTTGCGCGGCTGGGCACCGACTATCTCGACCTGCTGCAGCTGCACGCTTTCGACGCGCTGACACCGGTCGAGGAAACCCTGTCCACCCTCGATGGCCTGGTCCGCGCCGGCAAGGTGCGTTACCTGGGCGTGTCCAACTACGCCGGCTGGCAGCTGATGAAATCGCTCGGCGTTGCCGAACGCTACGGCTACACCCGCTACGTCGCCCACCAGACCTACTATTCGCTGGCCGGCCGCGACTACGAGTGGGAACTGATGCCGCTGGCCATCGACCAGGGCATAGGGGCGGTGGTGTGGAGTCCGCTGGGTTGGGGCCGGCTGACCGGCAAGCTGCGACGCGGGCAACCGCTGCCGGCCACCAGCCGGCTGCACGACACCGCCGACGTGGGGCCGCCGGTGGCGCAGGAGCGCCTGTTCCGCATCATCGACGCGCTGGATGCCGTCGCCGGGGAAACCGGCAGATCGGTGCCGCAGATCGCCATCAACTGGTTGCTGCAGCGCCCCACCGTCTCCACCGTCCTGATCGGCGCGCGCAACGAGGAACAGCTGCGACAGAACCTGGGTGCCATCGGCTGGCAGCTGTCGGCCGACCAGATCGCGCGCCTGGACGCCGCCAGCGCGGTGGAGGCACCGTATCCCTACTATCCCTACTGGCGCGGCCATTTTTCCGAACGCAGCCCGCTGCCCGTCCAGGTCTTTCCCCCGTCCGCCGGAGCCGCCCCATGAAAGCCGTCGCCCTGACCCGCTACCTGCCCATCGACGATCCGCAATCGCTGCTGGATGTCGACATCCAGACCCCTGCTGCCACCGGCCATGACCTGCTGGTGCGCGTGGAAGCCGTGTCGGTGAACCCCGTCGACACGAAGGTGCGCGCGCCGAAGCCGCAGATCGAGGCGCAGCCCAAGGTGCTCGGCTACGACGCCGCCGGCGTGGTGGAAGCCGTCGGCGGGGCCGTGACGCGCTTCAAGCCCGGCGACGCGGTCTACTACGCGGGCGACATCACCCGCCCCGGCAGCAATGCGCAGTTCCAACTGGTCGATGAACGCATCGTCGGCCGCAAGCCCGCGTCGCTGGACTTCGCGCAGGCCGCCGCCTTGCCGCTGACCACCATCACGGCGTGGGAACTGCTGTTCCACCGCATGCCCTACTCGCCCGAGCACGGCGGCCAGGGCAAATCGCTGCTGGTGATCGGCGGCGCGGGCGGCGTGGGCTCAATCGCGATCCAGCTGGCCAAGCGCGCCGGCTTCACTGTCGTCGCCACCGCTTCGCGGCAGGAGACCATCGACTGGTGCATGTCGCTGGGGGCGGACCATGTGATCGACCATCGCCAGCCGCTGGGTCCGCAACTGAAGGCACGGGGCTTGGACAGCATCGACGCTGCCCTGAACCTGGCCGACACCGACCGCTACTGGACCGAGCTGGGCGACCTGCTGGCGCCACTGGGCCACGTCGGCCTGATCGTCGAGCCGCGCGGCGAATTGCGCATCGGCGATCCCTACAAGGCCAAGAGCATCGGCATCCACTGGGAAATGATGTTCGCGCGCCCGCGCTTCCGTACCGCCGACATGGGCGAACAGGGCGCACTGCTGGACCGCGTGGCGGACCTGATCGACGCCGGCGACGTGCGCGGCACGCTGACCGGCACGCTGTCGCCGATCAATGCCGCGAACCTGCGCGAAGCGCACCGCCGGCTGGAATCCGGCACCACCATCGGCAAGCTGGTGCTCGCCGGCTGGTAGGCCCGGACCGGCAGGGCGGAACGGCGCCGGCAGACGGGCGGCAACGGCTACCGGCGTCCCGGCGACTTGCGATATCGTGGCTGGCCGCAGCGCGCTCCGGCGCGATCCGACCGCCTTTCCGACCCCGCCATGCCCCTTCTCCCGGCGCTGCCGCGCCCGCCACATCGCAATACCAGTCCTCCGCGGCGGAGCGCGCGGCCATGACGCAGGCGCCCGCCCTGTTTCCGTTGCTGCCCAGCGGCCTGTTCGGCCCCCTGGCATCGCCCAACCGGGAACACTACTGGCTGCTGCTGTACCGACTGTTCGACGAGTTCTTCGGGCCCGATGCGCCGGTACCGCCCAGCATGGGGTTCCAGCGCCGCGAGATCACCGCGGCGCTGGAGCGCTACCTGCTGGCCGACGACCCCTGGGAGGACGAGGACGGCGACACCCCGGACACGCCGCTGCCGGTCAGGGTGAACAACATCTACGAGCGCTTCCGCGGCGCGGGATGGCTGCGGCAGGAACGCGTCGGCGCGCGCGAGATGGTCACCATGCCGCCGGTGGTGCACCAGTTCCTCTCGCTGCTGGCCGAGTTCGCCGAGCATGGCCCGACCTTCGTCTCGGCGAAGATGCGTTCGATCGAGCACCAGTTGCAGCAGGTGGCCGAAGGCAAGGCCGCCGGCGACGCCCTGGACGAGGCCGCCGACCAGGCGCGGCGGCTGCTGGTGTCGCTGTCATCGATGAGCCTGCAGGTGCGCGACCTGATGCCGGAACTGAGCAAGGCCGAATCCACGGCGCAGTTCGCGCGCCAGTGGTTCGAGCGCTACGTCGGCGAGTTCTTCATCGGCGACTACGCCGAACTGCACAAGGGCGATCATCCGCTGGCGCGGCGCAGCGCGATCCTGTCGATGGCGCAGCAGATCGAGACCGGCGAGCGTCGCACGGCGCTGCTGGCGTGGTACCGCGAGCATGTGGGCGGCGGCGACGCCGAGCGCGGCAGCCAGCGCTTCGCGCGCAGCCTGCGGCGATTGCGCGAACTGGACCGCATCGACGAATACCTGGGCCGGCTGGACGAGGACATCCGCCAGGCCAACCGGCGCGCACTCGCCTTCCTCGACTATCGCCTGCGCGCGCCCGACAAGCTGGACATCCTGCTGCGCCGCGCCTGCCGTGGCGTGCAGCACGCACCGGAGGGCGCGCTGCGCCTGCCGGTGGCGCCGGGCGCGCTGATGGACGCCGGCCGCCTGCGCCCGCCCCGGCAGAAGCCGCAACCCATCCCGCGCAGCGCCAACGCCACCCAGCCGCCGACGCCGGAACAGCTGGCCCGGCTCAGCCTGCTGCGGCGCATGAAGCGCGCACGCCTGGTCACCGCCGAGGACATGGCGCGCTACGTCGGCCCGCACCTGGAGACGGTGGACGCCGTCGAATCGGCCGCGTTCTCCATCGCCAGCATCGAGGACCTGCGCGCCTACCAGACCCTGCTCACGCTGGCGCTGCGCAGCCATCGCACAGGCGGCCTGCGGCGCGAAGATCCGCTGGGCCGCCTGCTGCGCGGCTACCGGGTCGAACTGCTCGACGCCGGCGGCCACGACGACAACGGCTACCTGCGCGCGCCACGCTTCGTCGTGCGCCGCATCGGTACGCCCTCACGGAAAACCGCATGAAACGCAGCTGGAACACGCTCAGCCAACTCTCCAACGGCGTCTACGCCGTGCAGGACTTCGAACGCGCCGCCTACCGGCTGGTGGTGGAGCAGGTGCTGTACGCAGGCGACCGCAGCACGCGCCTGGCCTACCACCTGGTGGAGGACCACTTCGACGATTTCATCGCCGCGCTGGCGCCGCTCGGCATCCGCCTGGAACGCAACCCCCACTACCGCTACGTGGTGGCGCTGCCCGCCCACGCCGAGGGCGTGCCCGTGACCCTGGCCGAAACGCTGTTGCTGCTGGTGCTGCGGCAGCGCTACGACGAAGCGATGCGGCAGGGCATGGTGGAGGACGAGGGCGTGGTCACCGTGGAACTGCCCGAGTTGCAGGAGGCCTACCAGGCCCTGGCGGGCCGGCCGATGCCCGATGTCGGCACCCTGCGCGAACTGGCCCGCACGCTGAAACGCTGGGGCACGTGCCGGCTGGTGGAGTCGGAACCGGACGATCCCCAGCCGTTCCACCTGCATGTGCGGCCCGCCATCGTCGAGATCGTCGGCGAACAGTGGCTGCAACGGCTCGACCAGCACAACCGCGACGACGGTGCCGACGCGGCCGACAACGACGACGTCATGGAGGACGGCGATGCAGCTGCTTGAGCGCGTGCACCTGGTGCAGTTCTTCCTGTTCGAGGCGCAGACCCTGGAACTGGACGCCACCAGCGCCATCATCGCGCCCAATGGCGCGGGCAAGAGTGCGCTGCTGGATGCGCTGCAGATCGTGCTGCTGGGCGGCGACCGCAGTCGCATCCGCTTCAACGCGCAGGCCGGCGGCAGCCATCGTGCCCGCACCATCCGCGACTACTGCCTGGGCGTGTTCCGCAGCGGCGAGGAAGGACGCAAGCGGCGCACCGCCACCACCTACATCTCGCTGGTGTTCCGCGATACCGATACCGGCCAGGTCCTGACCGCCGGCATCGCGCTGGGCGCCTCGGTGGACGAGCCCGACCACCGGTTGCATGGGCTGTACCTGCTGCCGGGCGTGGCGCTGGACCTGGCCGACCACGTGGAACAGGTCAAGGGCAAGGAACTGCCGCTGGCCTGGCCGACCTTCCGCGAGATGGCGCTGCGCCGCTGCAAGGCGGCCGGCGGTGCGCCCGAGCTGCACACCGTGGCCGAGCGCTTCGTCAAGGACCTGCTGCTGCGCCTGCGCGCCTCGCCCACCGCCAATCCCGACATCAACGCCTACCGCAAGGCCTTCCTCAACGCACTCAACCTGCAGCGCGTGGAGGATGTGGACCTGTTCGTGCGCACGCTGGTCGCCGAGGACCGCCCCACCGATATCGCCCGCTTCCGCGCCCTGCTGGAAAGCTTCCGCCAGATCCGCGACCGCATCGAACAGGTGCGCCAGCGCATCGAGGCCGCCGAAGGCGTCGAGCGGCAGTACGACCGCATCGCCACCCAGGCCGTGCGTGCCGCTTCCTACCGTGCCCTGGCCGCCGAATACGCGCGGGACCTGTACGGCGAACAACTGGAACGGGCCGAAGGCGCAGTCACCACGGCGGAGGACGCACTGGCGGACACCCGCCGCCGCCTGGTCGATGCGCGCGCCGAGCGCGACACGCTGCGCGATGAGCAGGCGCGCGCCAACGCCCGCCTGCAGGGAAGCAGCGGCTATGGCGAACAGGCGCAGCTGGACGAACTGGCCGGCCGCGACCGCGAACGCCTGGCCCAGTTGAACAAGGAACTGTTGCGCGAGATCGGCTTCGTGCGCGACACGTTCCGCCAGCTCGACGCGCTCGCCCTCGCCGGCGCCGGGACGGGCGCCGTGGATGCCGCATCCGCCGAATGGGAGGCCTGGCACGCGGCGCTGTCGGCGCTGGCGGACGGGGAGGCCTTGCCGTGGACGCCGGAAGACCTGTTCGCGCGTGCGCGCCAGGCACTCCGCGCGGCCACGCCGCTGCGCGAACAGGTCGACCAGCACGCCCGCCAGTTGCATGCCGCCCACGACAAGGCACGCGATGCCCTGCTGGCCGCGCGGCAGAACCAGAAGCGCCTGGCCGCCGGCCAGGCGGAACTGCACGCCGATACCGTGCGCCTGATGAGCTACCTGCGCGAGGCAGGCATCGATGCCCGCCCGGTCTGCGATCTGGTGCGGGTCGCCGATGCCGCATGGCAGCCCGCCATCGAGGCATACCTGCGCAGCAACGTCGAGGCGCTGCTGATTCCCGCCGCCGACGAAGAGCGCGCGGTCAAGCTGTATCGCAGCCTGTCCGGCGGGCGCTCGGTCTATGGCGTGAAACTGGCCCTGTCCAGCCAGGCGCGCGATGGGCGCGGCAAGGAAGCCACGGCCGGCAGCGTCGCCGCGCTGCTGGAGGGCATGAATGCCGACGCACTGGCATTCCTGCGCCGGCAGCTGGGCGAGCTCCGCTGCGTGGAGACCGAAGCCGAACTGGTGCGCAGTCGCCACGGCCTGACCCGCGACGGCCTGCTGGCGCGTGGCGGCAGCATCGAGCGCCTGCGCCTGCCCGCCGCGGGCGAGCTGCGCATCGGCGCGTCCGACAACCGGGCCCGCCTGCGGGTGCTGCACGAAGAGATCGAAAAGGCCGAACGCGACGTGCGCGAGATCGAGCCCCTGCTGCGCCGCGCCGACGACAGCCAGCGCAGCCTGGCGCGGCTGGCCGATGCCGATGCGGTGGCGCAGGCGCTGCACGAGCGCGCGATCGAGCACCGCCAGGTCGCAGGACGCTACCGCACCGCGCAGGAAAGCCGCCTCGCCGCGCTGGACCCCGACCTGCTGCGCCTGTCCGAGGCGGTGCGCGCGCTCGCCGCGCAACTGGGCGAGTGCGAGACGCGTACCGACGCCCTGGTCGGGCAGGAAGCGGTCGCCGTCGCCGACCTGGACCGCAGCCGCCGCCTGCTCGCCGGCCTGCGCGAACAGGAGGAACGGGTGGCGCGGCGCGCCGTGGAGGCCTTCAAGGACCCCGATGTCGATCCCAACCTGATCGAACGGCACCGCGACGAGCTGGACGCGAAGCTCGAGTCGCTGGAGGAGCGCGGCGCCACCTGCGAGCGACGCGCCGAGGAGAGCGACCGGCAGCTCGCCAAGCTGCTGCCGGAAGCCTGGAGCGCGCTGGCCCAGTACGCACGCGACCACAGCCTGGAGGTGGACCTCGACGCCAACGCCTGGCGACCGGCGCTGGCGCTGCTGCGACGCGAACTGACCCAGCTGCGCGACACCGACCTGGTGCGCTACGAAGGCGAGGCGCGCCAGGCCTACGACACCGCCGTGGACACTTTCCGCGCCGGCGTCGCCGCCGCGCTCAACGACAACTTCATCCGCCTGCGCCAGCAGATCGCCACGCTCAACCGCACCCTGCGCAGCAGCCCGCCCTTCTCCAACAACGAGCGCTACCAGTTCCATTACGAAGTGGTCCCCGAGTTCCGCGAGCTGGAACGCTTCATCCGGCGCGCCGTGGATGCCGGTGGCGAGGACACGCTGTTCGGTACGGTCGGGGAAGTACCGGCGGCGTTCCGCGAGCTGATCGAGGACGGTGCCGCGGCGCGTACCGCCACCTCGCCGCTGGACGACTATCGCCGCTTCTTCCGCTTCGAAGTGCAGATCCGCCAGGACGACAACGTGATCGGCACGCTCAGCGAGCGCATGCGCTCGGGCTCCGGCGGCGAGCACCGCGCGCCGCTGTACGTGATCGCAGGCGCCGCGCTGGCGGCGGCCTACGGCAAGAGCGAGGCGCATCCGGGCGGCATGGGACTGATCCTGCTGGACGAATTCGGCGACAAGATCGACGCGCAGAACGCACGCGCCACCACCAACTACCTGCGCTCGCTGGGCCTGCAGCTGGTGCTGGCCGCGCCGGATACCGCGCAGGGCACGTTGAGCGGCGTGCTGGACAGCTACATCGAACTGTTCCGCGATGGCGACCTGCTGCAGGCCGAGCGCATCGAGGTGCAGGCGGCGGCACGCGCCCTGCTGCTGTCCGACCAGTTCGACCTGCATCCGGAACTGCTGGCCGAGGAGACCGCCCGCATCGAAAGGCAGCAGGCGCCGGCGTGAGCGACGCCCGGCGCGTGCTGGAGCGGCTGCTGCGCAAGGGCGAACGCGCCCGGCTGCGCGGCGATGCCACTGCCGCCTCGCTGCCGATGATCACCGAAGCCAGTGCGCGCGCTTACCTGTCGCTGCGCACCCTGGCCGAACGCGAGACCTTCCACGCGCAGGTGGCCCTGGCCGAGCGCGCCGGCGCGATCGCCGTGCAGCGCGACCGCCATCGCGGCGACGGCGACCGCCTGCTGCGGCTCACCGTGGTCGATCTCGACGCACTGGACGGCCACCTGGGCGTGCCCTTGCTGGAAGGCCGCGTCCGCGAAGCCGCCCGGGTGGCACTCGCGCGCGCGGAGCTACCCGGGGTATACGTGCCGGAGGCTGCCGCCCTTGGCGCCATGGGCCGAGCGCGCCGGCTGGGACGGCATCGCCGCCGGACTGCACTCGCATCCGCTGTGCCTGGAACAGGAAGCCCTGCCCGCCGAACTGCCCCACGACTCCCCCGCACCATGACCCCACCTCCGCGCATGCGGGCGCTTGCGTGCCCCCACGATTCGCGGCATCGTGCGCCCTTCCATACGCAAGCGTATCCACCGCCCGCATGACGTCGACCGCCACCGAATCCCCGCCCTATCCCCACCTGTTCACGCCACTGGACCTGGGCTTCACCACGCTCCGCAACCGCGTGCTGATGGGCTCGATGCACACGGGACTGGAAGACCGGGCGCGGGATTTCCCGCGCCTGGCCGCGTACTTCGCCGAGCGCGCGGCCGGCGGCGTGGGCCTGATCGTCACCGGCGGCTTCTCGCCCAACCTGGTGGGCTGGCTGAAGCCGTTCGGCGGCAAGCTGTCCTGGCCGTGGGAGGCCCGGCCGCACAAGTTCGTGACCCGGGCCGTGCACGAACACGGCGCCAAGATCTGCGCCCAGCTGCTGCACGCCGGCCGCTACGGCTACCACCCGCTGACGGTGGCGCCGTCGAAGATCAAGGCACCGATCAATCCCTTCACTCCGCGCGCGCTGTCGGCGCGGGGCATCGAACGCCAGATCGGCGCCTACGCCAACGCCGCGAAGCTGGCGCGCGACGCCGGCTACGACGGCGTGGAGATCATGGGTTCGGAAGGCTACTTCATCAACGAATTCACCGCGCCGCGCACCAACAAGCGCAACGACGCCTGGGGCGGCACGCCGGAGAAGCGCATGCGTTTCGCGGTGGAGATCGTGCGGCGCGTGCGCGAGGCCGTGGGCCCGGACTTCATCATCATCTACCGCCTGTCGCTGCTGGACCTGGTGGAGGACGGCAACCAGTGGAGCGAGATCGTCCAGCAGGCCAGGGCCGTGGAAGCCGCCGGTGCGACGATCATCAATTCCGGCATCGGCTGGCACGAGGCGCGCGTACCGACCATCGTCACCTCGGTGCCGCGCGCGGCGTTCGTGGACGTGACCGCCAAGCTCAAGCCGCACGTGCGCGTGCCGCTGGTGGCGACCAACCGCATCAACATGCCCGACGTCGCCGAAGGCATCCTGGCCGCCGGCAAGGCCGACATGGTGTCGCTGGCGCGCCCGTTGCTGGCCGATCCGCAGTGGGCGGCCAAGGCCCGCGCCGGCACGCCGCAGGCCATCAACACCTGCATCGCCTGCAACCAGGCCTGCCTGGACCACGTGTTCGAGAACAAGCTGGCCAGCTGCCTGGTCAATCCGCGCGCCTGCCACGAAACCGACCTGCTCTACAAGAAGACGTTCACCGCGAAGACCATCGCCGTGGTCGGCGCCGGTCCTGCCGGCCTGGCCTGCGCGACGGTCGCCGCCGAGCGCGGCCACCGGGTGACCCTGTTCGACGCGGCCGCCGAGATCGGCGGGCAGTTCAACTACGCCAAGCGGATTCCGGGCAAGGAGGAATTCCACGAGACGCTGCGCTACTTCCGCCACCGGCTGGAGGAGACGCGCGTGGACGTGAAGCTGTCCACGCCGGTGACCGCAGCCGATCTGGCCGGCTTCGACGAGGTCGTGCTGGCCACCGGCATCACGCCGCGCAGGGTGGCGTTTCCCGGTGCCGACCACGCCAAGGTGGTCAGCTACGTGGATGTGCTGTCGGGCCGGGTGAAGGTAGGCGCCCGCGCGGCGCTGATCGGCGCGGGCGGCATCGGCTTCGACGTGGCCGAATACCTGACCCACGAAGGCCATTCGCCTTCGCTGGACCCGGCGCGCTGGATGGCCGAATGGGGCGTGGACCCGGCCTTCGAGGCCCGCGGCAGCCTGGTGAAGCCCCAGCCCGAGCCGCCGGCCCGCGAGGTCTGGCTGCTGCAGCGCAGCCCCGGCAAGCCCGGCGCGCGCCTGGGCAAGACCAGCGGCTGGGTGCACCGGGCCACGCTGAAGGCCAAGCAGGTGAAGATGCTGGGCGGCGTGGAATACCTGGGCGTGGACGACGCCGGCCTGCGCATCAAGGTGGGCGGGGCGGAGCATCTGCTGCCGGTCGACCACGTGGTGGTCTGCGCCGGCCAGGAACCGCGCCGCGACCTGCAGCCCGACCTCATCGCGGCAGGCAGGACGCCCCACCTGATCGGCGGTGCCGACGTGGCCGCCGAACTGGATGCCAAGCGCGCCATCGACCAAGGCAGCCGGCTGGCGGCAAGTCTCTAAGGCCCCCAGCCGGCCGGGCACCCCGGCGACGCAACGCTCTGTAGGAGCGCCCCATGGGCGCGATGCCGTGGCTCCGAGCGCGTGAAAAGCATCGCGCCCATGGGGCGCTCCTACAGAGGGATGGGCCTGACCGTCAGGGGGATTTCGCGCCTGCCGCACCCCGGGGCGGGCGTTGCGGGTGCGACGCTGCTCACAGTTCCAGCCAGACTTGTGCCCCCCGCGTCAACCCGCCCCGTTCAGGCCAAGTTGGGACGCCCCCCCTACCTTGCGCGCACTTTCCGGCCCGCCGCCCAGTTCAGGCGGGCTGAGCCCGGCGCCCGGACCCCCTTGGGTCAGGCCTTGCCGGTCCCCGGGCAGCCCGTGTGAAGGCTGCCTCCCCATAACGCCCTAGCCGCGTCCCATCGATGTCCTTCCCTGCGTATCGGGAGAGGCAGGGGCGCGGGAAAGACGGAGCAAGGAGTTCCCATGAAACTGGCCTGGATCCTATGGCTGTCGCAGATGTTGCCGCAGCCGGCCGCCGATTCGCTTTGCCTCAGCACCACCGTTTACCTGGAAGCCCGCGACCAGACCCTGCGCGGCCAGCAGGCCGTCGCCGAAGTGGCCCTGCGCCGCCGCGACAGCGGCCTGTGGGGCGACTCCGTCTGCTCCGTGGTCACCGCCCGCAAGCAGTTCGCCCCCACCATCGTCGGCCCGAACACCCGCCTCAGGAATCCCGACGCCTGGGCCAAGTCGGTCAGCGTGGCGCTCAACGCCGAGCGCAACTGGGCCCTGCCGCCCGGACAGCGCAAGGAGATCGTGCCGGGCGCCAGCCACTTCATGGCGCATCAGATCGCCAGCCCCAGCTGGCGCAACGCGTACCACGTGGCGACGATCGGCGATCACACCTTCCTGCGCGTGCAGAAGCTCAAGCCCCGATCCTAGAAACCAACGCTTCCGATTGCAGGGCGCTCCACGCAGCGGCCTGACCAACGAAGCCGAACCCGCATGGCACCTACTCCCCTCTCCTCCCGGGAGAGGGGAAGGGGTGAGGGTCGGGCCGCCGCGATACTTGTCGTTCGTATGCAACACGATCCGTTGCAGCGCGCATGACGCCGCGAACATTCAAGGCCCGCGATAATCGCGGGCCTTTCTTTTTTCCCAAGGGGACACCATGAAGCTCTACACCAAGCCCGGCGCGTGCTCGACCGCCGACCACATCGCGCTGCAGTGGACGGGCCAGCCGTTCGACGTGCAGGTGATGACGGCCACCGAGATGAAGGAGCCGGCGTACCTGGCGATCAATCCCACCGGTGCGGTGCCGGCCCTCGTCGACGGCGACTTCGTGCTGACCCAGAACGCCGCGATCATGGGCTACATCGCCGACCGCCATCCGCAAGCGCAGCTGGCCGGCGACGGTTCGCCACAGCAGCGCGCGCAGGCGGCGCGCTGGCTTTCCTTCGTCAATTCGGACCTGCACCCGGCCTTCCATCCGCTGTTCGGGCCGGCGCGCTTCATCGGCGACGAAGCGCAATTCGATGCGGTGAAGGATGCGGCGCGCCGGCGTCTGCGCGGCATGTACGAAACCGCCGAGAAGCAGCTGGAAGGCCGCGACTGGCTGGCCGGCTTCCGCAGCTTCGCCGACCCCTACTTCTACATCACCCTGCGCTGGGCCGAGCGCACCGGCGTGGACCTGTCGGACCTGCCGAACGTGGCCGCCTTCAGGCAGCGGATGGAAGCCGATGCCGGCGTGCAGGCCGCGCTCAGGGCAGAAGGCCTGGCCTGACGCCGCGCTGCGCGCCCTACGCCAGTGAGGCGCGCACCTCGTCCAGCCAGCGCGTGGCGAAGGTGTGGTCGCGCGCCTTCGTCATCGCGGTGGCGATGTCGGGCAGCAATGCTTCCAGGTCGTCCGCGCTGGCGCAGCGCTCGACCTTCAGCTGCAGGAAGTAACCCTTCAGGCCGATGTGCGCGCGGATGTCGTCGGTGATGCGCGAATACAGCAGGTTGTAGCGCTCGGCGGAGGTCATCGGCGCCACCGTCGCGCCCTCGCCCGCCCGCGGGGCGGTCACCGCCGCCAGCATCCAGGCCGCACCGGAGCGGCGTTCTATCAGGCCGTCCGCGGCCAGTTGGGCCAGCGCGTCGGCGGGCGCATGCAGGCCGCTCATCATCGCCTGCAGTTCGTCGTCGCTGCGCTGGCCATCGACCAGCAACAGGATCGAACGCAGCCCCGCCGGCAGCTTGCGCGAGCGCTGCTGCATCTCGTTCCGTCCGGCCTCGGTCTTGCACCACCTGGTCTGCATGGCATCCCCCCACGCCGCGCGGTGGGCCCCTCCCACGGCTACGGCGTTCCCCGTCCGCCAGTAGTACCCCGGCCCGACCCTCCCCCGCTGCCACGCGGGTCACACAAACGACACGGGGCCGCCCGACCTTGGTCGAAACGGCCCCGCGGGACGGCGGCGCGGACCTCGGCGCTGGCCGGCCGGCACGAAGGCGAGGTGTTCGGGGCCGGCGCGGAAAACGCGCTCACCCGCTGCCCTCCCCCGCCTGCGGGGGGAGAGCGGAAGCGGGTGCCATGCGGGTTCGATCAGCGCCGGTCCAGCGGAACGAATTCCAGATCCTCGGGCCCCGTGTAATTGGCGCTGGGGCGGATGATCTTGCCGTCGATGCGCTGCTCGATGACGTGCGCGCTCCAGCCGCTGGTACGCGCGATCACGAACAACGGGGTGAACATCGCCGTCGGCACGCCCATCATGTGGTAGCTGACCGCGCTGAACCAGTCCAGGTTGGGGAACATCTTCTTGATGTCCCACATCACCGACTCCAGCCGCTCGGCGATGGCGTACATCTTCATGTTCGACTGCTCGGCCGACAGGTCCTTCGCCACCTGCTTGATCACCTGGTTGCGCGGATCGCCCACCGTGTACACCGGATGGCCGAAGCCGATCACCACTTCCTTGCGTTCCACGCGCGCCTTGATGTCGGCCTCGGCCTCGTCCGGCGTCTCGTAGCGCTTCTGCACCTCGAAGGCCACTTCGTTCGCGCCGCCGTGCTTGGGCCCGCGCAGCGCGCCGATGCCGCCGGCGATGGCCGAGTACATGTCGCTGCCGGTGCCGGCGATGACGCGGCAGGCGAACGTGGACGCGTTGAACTCGTGCTCGGCGTACAGGATCAGCGAGGTGTGCATGGCACGCACCCAGGACTGGCGTGGCTTCTCGCCATGCAGCAGGTGCAGGAAGTGGCCGCCGATGGAGTCGTCGTCGGTTTCCACGTCGATGGCGCGGCCGTTGTGGCTCCAGTGGTACCAGTACAGCAGCATCGAGCCGAGGCAGGCCATCAGCTTGTCGGCGATGTCGCGCGCACCGGGATGGTTGTGGTCGTCCTTCTCCGGCGACAGGCAGCCCAGCACCGACACGCCGGTGCGCATCACGTCCATCGGGTGCGCGGACGGCGGCAGTTCCTCCAGCGCGGCCTTCACCGCGGCCGGGATGCCGCGCAGCGCCTTCAGCTTGGCCTTGTAGGCGGCCAGCTCGGCGCGATTGGGCAGCTTGCCATGCACCAGCAGGTGGGCGATCTCCTCGAACTCGCTGGTCGTGGCGATGTCGAGGATGTCGTAGCCGCGGTAGTGCAGGTCGTTGCCGCTGCGGCCGACGGTGCACAGTGCGGTGTTGCCGGCGGCGGTGCCGGACAGGGCGACGGACTTCTTGGGCTTGAAGCCGGGCGCGGGTGTGGTTTCGCTCATGATGGACTCCCTACGTCACTTCTTTGCGGAAAACAGGGTATCGAGCTTCTGCTCGAAGGCGTGGTAACCGATGCGGTCGTACAGCTCCTCGCGCGTCTGCATGGTGTCGACCACGTTCTTCTGGTGGCCGTCGCGGCGGATCGCTTCGTACACGTTCTCGGCGGCCTTGTTCATCGCGCGGAACGCCGACAGCGGATACAGCTGGATCGCCACGCCCACCGAAGCCAGCTCCTCGCGGGTGAACAGCGGCGTCTTGCCGAACTCGGTGATGTTGGCCAGCACCGGCACCTTCACCGCATCGACGAAGCGCCGGTAGGTGGGCAGGTCGTAGGCGGCCTCGGCGAAGATGCCGTCGGCGCCGGCCTCGACGCAGGCGATGGCGCGCTCGATGGCGGCGTCCACGCCCTCCACCTGGATGGCGTCGGTGCGCGCGATCAGGAAGAAGTCCGCGTCTGTCTTCGCATCGGCGGCCGCCTTCACGCGGTCGGTCATCTCGCCGGCCGACACGATTTCCTTGCCCGGGCGATGGCCGCAGCGCTTGGCGCCCACCTGGTCCTCGATGTGGCAGGCGGCGGCGCCGGCCTTGATCAGCGACTTCACCGTGCGCTCGATGTTGAACGCGCTGGGGCCGAAGCCGGTGTCGATGTCGACCATCAGCGGCAGGTCGCAGACATCGGTGATGCGGCGCACGTCGATCAGCACGTCTTCCAGCGTGTTGATGCCCAGGTCCGGCAGCCCCAGCGACCCGGCGGCGACGCCGCCGCCGGACAGGTAGATCGCCCGGTAGCCGGCGCGCCTGGCCAGCAGGGCGTGGTTGGCGTTGATGGCGCCGATCACCTGCAGCGGCGATTCGGCGGCGAGCGCGGCGCGGAACTTCGCGCCGGCGGATGGACTGCTCATTGCGACTAACTCCTCTCGGTCAGCGAGCGTGCCCGGCGCCTGGCCGGGACCGGAGGTGCGCGAAGGATACGCCCCTCTTCGGGACGCGAATCTGGCACCATCCGCAGGGTTGATCAATCTTGATCGAACGAATCAATATTTCCGTATGGCCTCCGCGACCGACCTGCTGTCCGCCCGCGATACCTGCCGACTGCTGGGCATCAGCCAGGCCACGCTGTACGCCTACGTCAGCCGCGGCCTGCTGGAGTCGCGCCCCGGCAAGGACCACCGCAGCCGCCTCTACCTGCGCCAGGACGTGGAGCGGCTGGCCCAGCGCAAACAGGTGGGGCGTGGCGCGGCCCGCGGCGCGGCGCAGAGCCTGGACCGGGGCCTGCCGGTACTGGAGACGCAGATCTCCCTGATCCGCCCGGATGGCCCGTACTACCGCGGCCGTTCGGCGATCGGCATGGTCCACGACGGCGCCACCCTGGAGGACGTCGCCCGGCAACTCTGGGACTGCGGCGATGAGGATCCCTTCGCCGCACCCTCGCCGGCCCGGTGGCCGGCCGTGGTCGCGCCGCTCGCCGCCGATGCCGCGCTGCCGCCGCTGGAACGCGCCATGGCGGCCATCCCGCTGCTGGCGTTGGACGTGCGCCACTCGTTCAACTCATCACCGCGCGTGCGCCACGAGATCGCCGCGGGGCTGCTGCGTCACAACGCGGCGCTGCTGGTCGCACAGCCACCCTCCGCTGCGCCGGTACATCGCGTGCTCGCGCAGGCCTGGCATCCGGCCGACGGCGGGTTCGCCGACCTGGTGCGCGCCGCACTGGTGGTCTGCGCGGACCACGAACTGAATGTCTCGGCGTTCGCCGCGCGCGTGGTCGCCTCCACCGGCGCGCACCTGCACGCCACCGTCTGCAGCGGCCTGGCGGCCCTGTCCGGACCGCGCCACGGCGGCGCGACGGCACGCGCGTATGCGCTCATCGCCGACGCCCGTGAAGCCGGCAATGCGCGCCGTTTCATCAGCGAGCGCTGGCAACGTGGCGACGACCTGCCCGGCTTCGGCCACGCGCTGTATCCGCAGGGCGATCCGCGCGGCGCCGAGCTGCTGGCACGCGCACGCGAGCGCCACGCGGGCCAGCGCGAAATGGCCGCGCTGGAAACGCTGATCGCCGCCACCGAAGACATCAGCGGCCTGCGACCGAACATCGATTTCATGCTGGCGGCGATCTGCCGCCTCAACCGGCTGCCGGCAACGCCGGCGCTGGTGATGTTCGCGGCAGGCCGCCTGGCCGGCTGGCTGGCGCATGCACTGGAACAGCAGGCGCAGGGCCGCCTGATCCGCCCGCGCGCCCGCTACACGGGCATCACGCCGCCCGCATGATGCCTGCACGGGTTTGACATCGCCGGCCCATGCAGGGACCCTGCGACCATCCGCTCACCGTGTCGCCCGCAATGCGCCCCACCCTCCTCCTGTGCCTGCTGCTGACGATGATGACGCCCACCACCATCGCCCGGAATGCCGACAACCCGCATCCGCCCGCCGGCGCCTCGGCGCCGGTCCCGCCGCCGCCCGCGTGGCTGCCCGCGATCGATGCGCTGTACGACGCCGAACTGCGCGCGCCCGGGCTGGAGGACCGCACGTTCACGGCGGAGCACTGGTGGTCGGTGGCCACACCGCTGCTGACGCAGGCGCACGGCTTCCGGGTCGAAGAGATCGGCCGCAGCGTGGAAGACCGTCCCTTGCGGCATGTCCGCTGGGGTGAGGGAAACAGGACCGTGCTGCTGTGGTCGCAGATGCATGGCGACGAGAGCACGGCGACGATGGTATTGGCGGACCTGTTCCGCTTCCTGGGCGAACATCCCGACGATGCACGGGTGAAGGCGTTGCGCGCCAACACCACCCTGCACTTCTTCCCCATCGTCAATCCGGATGGCGCCGCACGTTTCCAGCGCCGCAATGCGCAGGGCATCGACCTCAACCGCGACGCCCGCATGCTGGCCACGCCGGAGGCGCGCACGTTGAAGGCGCTGTACGACAAGGTGAAGCCGATGTACGGCTTCAACCTGCACGACCAGCGCGTGGGCTACCGCGCCGGCGATTCCGGCCGCGGCACCGCCATCGCACTGTTGTCGCCACCGTACAACCACGCCGCCGACGTCAACCACGTGCGCACGCGCGCCATCGAAGTGGCGGGCGTCGTCCGCACCGCACTGGAACCCTACCTGGCCGGCCACATCGCCCGCTGGGACGAGACCTTCGATCCGCGCGCCTTCGGCGATCTCACCACGCAATGGGGCACCAGCACGGTGCTGATCGAAGCCGGCGGCATCGAGGGCGACGTGCAGAAGCAGCGCCTGCGCAAGCTGTATTTCCTCGGCCTGGCGGCGGCGCTGGACAGCATCGCCTCCGGCAGCCATGCGGGCGTGTCGCCCGCGCTCTACAGAGAGCTGCCCGAGAACGGCGATGTGTGGCCGGACCTGCTGGTGCGCGGCGGCACGCTGTCCGCGCCCGGCCGTCCGCCGGCGAGGGCGGATGTGCTGGTCAACTTCCGCAACCCGCTGACGGAGGCCGAGGGCGCCGTCGCCGACGTGGGCGATCTGGGCAACAGGAAAGCGCGCCGCAGCATCGACGCGCGCGGACTGTTCGTCGTGCCCATCCCCGGACACGCGGGCGAACGCACGGTGATCGACGCCAACGACGATGCCGATGAAGACCCGCGCGCGCCGCTGCCTCTGACGCCCGGGGCGAGCGCGCGCTTCGTGCTGAGCCGCGATCCGCAGGGCCGCGACGTGGTGTGGACGCTGGACGGCAGCGTGGATCCGGCGGCGCCCTCGCCACCGGCACGCTGATCTTCAGCCGCCGACTTCGGGGCCGCGCCGCAGCGCGCGCTTCACTTCCTCCAGCGCGTTGGGATCGTCGAGCGTCGACAGGTCGCCGGGGTCCGCACCCTGCGCCAGCGCCTGCAGCGAGCGCCGCAGCAGCTTGCCGGAGCGCGTCTTCGGCAGCGCATTGACGATGTAGACGCGCGCCGGGCGCGCGACCGCGCCCAGGCTCTGCTCCACCGTGCGGCGCATGCCGTCGGCCGCGCGCACGCGTTCGTGCGGTTCGTCGGTCGCCTGGCGCAGCGTGGCGAACACCACCGGCACCTGCCCCTTCAGTTCGTCCGCCACGCCGATCACGGCCGCCTCCGCGACTGCCGGGAAGCCGGACACCGACTCCTCGATCTCGCGCGTGCCCAGGCGATGGCCGGCCACGTTGATGACATCGTCGGTGCGGCCAAGGATGAAGGTGTAACCGTCCTCGTCGCGGATCGCCCAGTCCAGCGAGCTGTACAGCAGTTCCTTGAAATGGCTGAAGTAGCTGGAAAGGAACCGCGCATCGTCGTTCCAGATCGTCGTCATGCAACCCGGCGGCAGCGGTGGCTGCATCACCAGCACACCTTTCCTGCCGGGGCCGACCTCCTCGCCGGTGCCCTCGTCGATCACCTTCATCCTGTAGCCGAGGTTCGGGAAGCCGGGCGAACCGAACCGCACCGGTTTCATGTCCAGGCCCGGCAGCAGGGTCAGCGCCGGCCAGCCCGTCTCGGTCTGCCAGTAGTTGTCGATCACCGGCTTGCCCAGGGCATCGGTGATCCAGTGCGCAGTGGGCTCGTCCAGCGGCTCGCCCGCCAGGAACAGGTATTTCAGCTCGGACAGGTCGTGGCGCTTGATGAAGTCGATATCGTGCTTCTTCAGCACGCGCACCGCCGTCGGCGAGGAGAACATCGTGCGCACGCCGTACTGTTCGCACAGCGCCCACCAGATGCCCGCATCGGGATGGGTGGGCAGACCCTCGTAGAGCACCGAGGTCGCGCCGACGATCAGCGGCCCGTACACGTTGTAGGAATGCCCGACCGCCCAGCCGACGTCCGAGGTGGAGAACATCACCTGCCCGGGGCCCACGTCGAACACCGTGCGCATCGACAGCGCCATGGCAACGGCATAGCCGCCGACATCCCGCTGCACGCCCTTGGGCTTGCCCGTGGTGCCGGAGGTGTAGAGCAGATAGCTGGGCTCGTTCGATTCGAGCCATTCCACCGGCACGTCGGCATCGCCCACCTCGGCGCGCAGCGCGGCGTAGTCTTCGTCGCGGCCCGCCACCTTCGGTTCGGCCGCATCCAGCCCGCGCGAGACGATCAGCACCCTGGCCGGCGGGGTGGCGGCCTTCGCGCAGGCTTCGTCCACCAGCGGCTTGTACGGGATGACCTTGCCGCCGCGGCTTCCCGCATCGGCGGCGATCAGCAACTTGGGTTGCGCGTCGTCGATGCGCAGCGCCAGGTTGTGCGCGGCGAAGCCGCCGAACACGACCGAATGCACCGCGCCGATGCGCGCGCAGGCCAGCATCGCGAACACGGCCTCGGCCATGTTGGGCATGTAGATGACCACGCGGTCGCCGCGGCCGACATCGAGTTTCTTCAGCACCGCGGCGAAGGCGTTCACTTCGCGGTGGAGGTCCCGGTAGGTCAGTTCGCGGGTGACATCGGTTTCGGTGGACACCGCCACCAGCGCCAGTTGATCGCCGCGTTCGGCGAGGTGGCGATCCACCGCGTTGTAGCAGAGATTGGTCTGCCCGCCGACGAACCAGCGGCGGAACGGGGGATTGGAATAGTCCAGCACCTGCTGCGGCGGCACATGCCAGTGGATGGCCTTCGCCTCCTCGCCCCAGAAGGCCTCGGGCTGCTCGATCGAGCGCCGGTAGACGTCTTCGTATGCCATGCGATCCTCCCAGATCCGACAGCCGGGACCAGCATAGACCTGCCCCGTCGCGGCCACCTTCCTACCTTGGTCGCATGGGACAGTCCGTCGCACCCAAAAGAAAACGCCGGGCGCGGGCCCGGCGTTTTCGTGTCGCCACAGCTGCCGATCAACCCAGCAGGTGCGCCACGCCGCTGCGCTCTTCTTCCAGTTCGCCCAGGGTCTTGTCGATGGCGGCCTGGCTGAAGTCGTCGATCGGCAGGTCCCTGACCATCGTGTACTCGCCGTTCTCGGTGGTGACGGCGAAACCGAACATCACGCCTTCCGGGATGCCGTAGCTGCCGTCGGACGGAATGCCCATCGTCACCCACTTGCCGTTGCTGCCCAGTACCCAGTCGCGCACGTGGTCGATGGCCGCATTGGCGGCGGACGCGGCCGAGGACAGGCCACGTGCCTCGATGATCGCGGCGCCGCGCTTGCCGACCTGCGGGATGAAGGTGTTGGCGTTCCAGTCGGCGTCGCCGATCTTGTCCTTCAGCGACTGGCCGTTGACGGTGGCGAAGCGGTAGTCCGGGTACATGGTCGGGCTGTGGTTGCCCCACACGACCAGCTTCTCGATGTCGCCCACGGCCACGCCGGCCTTGTTGGCCAGTTGCGACAGCGCGCGGTTGTGGTCCAGGCGCAGCATGGCGGTGAAGTTCTTCGACGGCAGGTCCGGCGCGGACTTCATCGCGATGTAGGCATTGGTGTTGGCCGGGTTGCCGACCACCAGCACCTTGACGTTGCGGCTGGCGACCTTGTTCAGCGCCGCGCCCTGGGCGGTGAAGATCTTGGCGTTCTCCAGCAGCAGGTCCTTGCGCTCCATGCCCGGGCCGCGCGGACGCGCGCCGACCAGCAGGGCCACGTCGGCGTCCTTGAACGCGACTTCCGGATCGTCGGTGCCGACGATGCCGGCCAGCAGCGGGAACGCGCAGTCTTCCAGCTCCATGATCACGCCCTTCAGCGCGGCCTGGGCCTTCTCCAGCGGCAGCTCCAGCAGTTGCAGGATGACCGGCTGGTCCTTGCCCAGCATTTCGCCGGAGGCGATGCGGAACAGCAGCGCATAGCCGATCTGGCCAGCAGCGCCGGTGACGGCAACACGGACGGGGGTTTTCATGGTGCGGATCCTCGGGGTTACGTAGGGCGGGCCCAGCCCGCCGCGTGGGGAAAGGGTGGGCCAAGGCCCACGCAACGGTTACTTCAACTCGGCAAAGAATTCCTGGAAGCGTTGCAGGCCCGGCGCCAGTTGCGGCGTCGGGCAGGTATAGCTGATGCGCAAAGCGCGCGGCTCGCCGAACGCCGAACCGGGCACGCAGGCCACGCCCTTGGCGTCGAGCAGCGCATTGCAGAAGTCGACGTCGTTTTCGATCTTCACGCCGTCGTGCGACTTGCCGAACGCGCAGCTGATGTCGGGGAACACGTAGAAGGCGCCCTGCGGACGCGGGCACACCACGCCGGGAATGGCATTCATGGCGGCCAGCACCTGGTCGCGCTTGGCCTGGAATTCGGCGTTCTTGGCGGCGGGCACGTCCTGCGGACCGGTCAGCGCGGCGATCGCCGCGGCGGTGACGACTTCCGGCACGTTGGTGATGTGGTTGGAGTTCATCGTGGTCAACGCCTGGGCGACCACCTCGGGGCCGGCCATGAAACCCACGCGCCAGCCCGGCATGCCGTAGGTCTTGGACAGCGAATCGACGAACACCGTGCGATCGCGCAGCTCCGGCCGCGCCTGCACGAAGTTGGTGTAGACCAGCCCGTCGAACAGCATGCGGTTGTAGATGTCGTCGGTGATGATCCAGGTATCCGGATGCTTCACCAGTACGTCGGCCAGCGCGGCGACTTCCTCGCGCGCGTAGACCATGCCCGTCGGGTTGGACGGGTTGTTGAACAGGAAGACCTTGGGCTTGTGCGTCGCCAGCGCCTGGTCCAGCTGCGCCGGCGTCAGCTTGTAGTCCTGGCCGGCCGGGCACGGCAGCGGCACCGCCTTGGCGTTGACGATGTCGGCGATGTCGGCGTAGGTGGTCCAGTACGGCGAGGGGTAGACGATGGCGTCGCCTTCATCCAGCAGCGACTCGGCCAGGTTGTACAGGATGTGCTTGGCCCCGATGCCGGTGGACACGTTGGCGCGCGTGTAGCCGGTCAGGCCCAGCGCCTGGATGTGCTGCAGGAACGCGTCCAGCAGCGCGTCGGTGCCGCGGTTGCTGCCGTACTGGCCGGAGTCCTTCGCCAGCGCGTCGCGCGCGGCCTGGTACACGTGGTCGCCGGGCAGGAAATTGGGAACGCCGATCGAGAAACTGATGATGTCGCGGCCTTCGGCCTTCAGCTTCTTGGCCTTCTCGGCCACCGCCATGATCGCACTGGGCTTGGCGCGACCGATGCGCCGGGCAAGCAGGGGCATTGCACAACCTCGCGAGGAAAGGTCAGGGAGGGTCGCCGCCGTCTTTTTGCGGCGCAAAATGGTATCACGGCCTCCCGCCGCGCCCGGATGCGCCAAAGGTCCAAGGCGGCGGGTGCCGCCGCCCGGACCGAGCCCGGGATCAGGCGCTCAGGAAGCGGTTCCACTCGGCCACGCGCTCGGCCTTGGCGGCCAGCACGGCCTCGGCCTCGCCATCGATCGTCACCTTGTTGATCAGGTCGCCCTGCTTCACGGCATCGACCACGTCCAGGCCTTCGGTGACCTTGCCGAACACGGTGTGCTTGCCATCCAGCCACGGCGTGGGCACGTGGGTGATGAAGAACTGGCTGCCGTTGGTGTTCGGGCCGGCATTGGCCATGGACAGCACGCCGCGCTCGTGGCGCACGCCGTTGGTGGTCTCGTCCTCGAACCGGTAACCCGGGCCGCCGCGGCCGGAGCCTTCCGGGCAGCCGCCCTGGATCATGAAGTCCGGGATCACGCGGTGGAAGTTCAGGCCGTCGTAGAAGCCACGCTTGGCCAGGTTGACGAAATTGGCCACCGTCAGCGGCGCCTTGTCGGGATACAGCTCGATCTTGATGGGGCCACGCGAGGTGTCGAAGGTGGCGGTCAGCTGACTCATGGGGTGCTTCTCCAGGGTGAAAAAAAGGAAACGGGGGCCTGCCGCGCCGGCATGGCCGCCCAGGTGCGGCCCGGCCCCGACATGGGGCCGGCCGCGAAGATCACGGCAGGGCCAGGCGCGCGCCCCACCCGCTGGCCAGGGCGTGGTGGAGCGGCGACAGGCCCAAGCCCAGGACGCAGGCTCCGCTCTCTGCGAGATCACGGCGCCAGCCCGCGATTTCAAGGGAAGGCCGGCGGCGGCGGCGTTCGTTCAGTGTTCTCCGGCAAATCAGGTGCTTAGGGCTCGATAGCCCGCTATAATACGCCGCCTTCTTTCCTCCCCGTCCTCGCGCCCTGCCCCTTCGAAGGGGGTATCCGGGTGCGTTTTTCCGATCCCAGAATCCATGTCCATCCAAAACCTCCGCAATATCGCGATCGTCGCGCACGTCGACCATGGCAAGACCACCCTCGTCGACCAGCTGCTGAAGCAGTCCGGCACCCTCTCCGAGCGCACCGTGCTGGCCGAACGCGTGATGGACAGCAACGACCAGGAAAAAGAGCGCGGCATCACCATCCTGGCCAAGAACACCGCCATCACCTGGCGCGAGAACCGCATCAACATCGTCGACACCCCCGGGCACGCCGACTTCGGCGGCGAGGTCGAGCGCGTGCTGTCGATGGTGGATACGGTGCTGATCCTGGTCGATGCGATGGACGGCCCCATGCCGCAGACCCGCTTCGTCACCCAGAAGGCCTTCGCGATGGGCTTCAAGCCGATCGTGGTGGTGAACAAGATCGACCGCCCGGGCGCGCGCCCGGAGTGGGTCGTCGAGCAGGTGTGGGACCTGTTCGACCGCCTGGGCGCCACCGCCGAACAGATGGATTTCCCGATCGTCTACGCCTCGGCGCTTAACGGCTACGCCAGCCTGGACCCGGAGGCCCGCTCCGGCGACATGACCCCGCTGTACGAAGCCATCATGCAGCACGCGCCCAAGCCCGACGTCGACCCGGAAGGCGCCTTCCAGATGCGCATCAGCCAGCTGGACTACAACAACTTCGTCGGCGTCATCGGCATCGGCCGCATCCAGCGCGGCACGCTGAAGAAGAACATGCCGGTGGCCGTGATCGACCGCGAAGGCAAGAAGCGCCAGGGCAAGGTCCTGCAGGTGCTGGGCTTCCTGGGCCTGGAGCGCATCGAGCAGGAAACCGCCGAGGCCGGCGACATCGTGGCCATTTCCGGCATCCAGGACCTGACGATTTCCGACACGGTCTGCGCGCTGGACGTTCCCGAGGCCCTGCCGGCGCTGACGGTGGACGAGCCGACCATCAGCATGACCTTCCAGGTGAACAACTCGCCGTTCGCCGGCCACAAGGACCTGTCCGGCGGCAAGTTCCTGACCAGCCGCCAGCTGAAGGAGCGCCTGGAGCGCGAGACCGTGCACAACGTGGCGCTGAAGGTCGAACAGCTGGAAGACGCCGACAAGTTCCTGGTCTCCGGCCGCGGCGAGCTGCACCTGTCGGTCCTGATCGAGAACATGCGCCGCGAGGGATACGAGCTGGCCGTGTCGCGCCCTGAGGTCATCATCAAGGAGATCGACGGCCAGCTGATGGAACCGATCGAGCAGCTCGTCGTCGACGTGGAGGAAGCCCACCAGGGCGGCGTGATGGAGAAGCTGGGCACCCGCAAGGGCCAGCTGAAGAACATGGAGCCCGACGGCAAGGGCCGCGTGCGCCTGGACTATGAAATCCCGGCGCGTGGCCTGATCGGCTTCCAGAACGAATTCAAGACGCTGACCCAGGGTTCGGGCCTGCTGTTCCACGTGTTCGACCACTACGGCCCGAAGGAACAGGGCGCCATCGCCAAGCGCCTGAACGGCGTGATGATCGCCAATGCGCCGGGCGCCACGCCGGCGTACGCGCTGGGCCCGCTGCAGGAGCGCGGCAAGCTGTTCGCCGCCGAAGGCGACAACGTGTACGAAGGCCAGCTGGTCGGCATTCACTCCAAGGACAACGACCTGACCGTCAACGCCATCAAGACCAAGCCGCTGACCAACATGCGCGCCTCGGGCAAGGACGACGCCATCCAGCTGACCCCGGCGATCAAGTTCTCGCTGGAGCAGGCGCTGGACTTCATCGACGACGACGAACTGGTGGAGATCACGCCGAAGGAAATCCGCCTGCGCAAGAAGCTGCTGACCGAGAGCGACCGCAAGCGCGCCTCGCGCGCGGCCTGACCGCCGCCCGCGCCTTGGAAGACGCCGCCTACAACCCGGACCCCAAGGCGCATCCCGGCCTGCACGCCATCGCCCTGTTCGAGGGCGCCAAGGGCGTGCTGGCCCTGGCCTTCGCCGCCGGCCTGCTGGCCGTCGGCCCGCACCGCCTGCGCGATGCCGTGCAGGCCGTGGTGACGCGCTTCATCCCCGATGCCGGCCCTGGCGCGATCAGCCAGTGGATGGAACGCATCAATCCCGAGTCGGTCCATGTGGCGGTGCTGGTCATCGCGGTGTACGCCGGCATGCGCCTGCTGGAAGCCTGGGGGCTGTGGCGCGCGCGCGCTTGGGCCTCATGGCTGGGCTGCATCGGCTCCGCCGCCTACCTGCCGCTGGACGTGTACGCGCTGTACCACCACCCGGGCTGGCATACCTGGGCCCTGCTCATCGTCAACCTGGCGATCGTCTGGGTGCTCTGGCGCGACATCCGCCGGCGCAGGCGGATTTGACGCACGGGGTCGCGGCTGCGTAGCCTGCCGCAACTCCGCACAGGTGTCCGCATGCGCAGATCGTGGCTGCCGCTTGGCCTGATGTTCGCCCTGGCTGCCTGCCAGCCGGCGACGCCCCCCGGTGCGACGGCTCCGGCGGCGCCGACCGACTTCAGCTACGCCGAGCTCGACATCGCCGACCTGCAGGCGCGCATGCAGGCCGGGGAACTGGACAGCCGGCGGCTGACGCAGGCCTACCTGGATCGGATCGCCGCCGTCGACAAGGCCGGGCCGCAACTCAACGCCGTCATAGAACTGAACCCCGACGCGCTGAAGGAAGCGGCGCTGCGCGACGTGGAACGCCGCGCCAATGCGGTGCGCGGCCCGCTGCACGGCATCCCGGTGCTGCTGAAGGACAACATCGACGCCGTGCCCATGGCCACCTCCGCCGGCTCGCTGGCGCTGAAGGATTTCCGGCCCGGCCAGGACGCGTTCCTGGTGCGGCGCCTGCGCGAGGCCGGTGCGGTGATCCTGGGCAAGGCCAACCTGAGCGAATGGGCCAACTTCCGTTCGTCGCATTCGACCTCGGGCTGGAGCGGACGCGGCGGACAGACGCGCAATCCCTACGCACTGGACCGCAACCCCTGCGGCTCCAGCTCGGGCAGCGCGGTGGCGGTATCCGCCAACCTGGCGGCCGTCAGCGTGGGCACCGAGACCGACGGCAGCATCCTGTGCCCGGCGGCGATCAATGGGGTGGTCGGCCTGAAGCCCACCGTGGGCCTGGTCAGCCGGCAGGGCATCCTGCCGATCTCGCACAGCCAGGACACGGCAGGCCCCATCACCCGCACCGTCGCCGATGCCGCGCTGCTGCTGGGCGTGCTGGCGGGGCGGGACCCGGCCGACGCCGCCACCACCAATGCGGCCTGGAACACCACCCTGGACTACGGTGCCCGCCTGACGCCGGGAGCACTCAAGGGCGCCCGCATCGGCGTGCTGCGCAGCAAGGCGGCCATCCACCCCGACGCGGCAGCGGCGCTGGAAGGCGCCATCCAGGTGATGCGCGAAGCGGGCGCGATCGTGGTGGATGCGGAGATCCCCACCGATGGCCAGTGGAGCGCCGACGAGCTGGAACTGCTGCTGTACGAGTTCAAGCATGGCCTGGAGCGCTACCTCGCCGAGCGCAACGCCCCGCTGACCACGCTGACGCAGTTGATCGGCTACAACGAACAATACCGTCTGTCGGAGATGCCGCATTTCGGCCAGGATCTGTTCGAACGGGCCAATGCCAAGGGCGGACTGGGCGAATCGGCCTACATCGCCGCCCGCAGCCGCGCACGGCGGCTGGCCGGGCCCGAGGGCATCGACGCCGCACTGAAGGCGCAGCAGCTGGACGTCCTGATCGCCCCCACCACCGGTCCCGCCTGGCTGACCGACCACAAGGCCGGCGACCACTTCCCGGGAGCCGGCTACGGCGCGGCCGCCGTCGCCGGCTACCCCAGCCTCACCGTGCCGGCGGGCCACAGCGACGGGCTGCCGCTGGGCATCGTCTTCATGGGACCGGCATGGAGCGAAGCCCGGCTTATCGCCCTTGGCTACGACTACGAGCAGCGGACGCGGGCACGCAAGCCGCCCGAGTACTGGCCGACGCTGCCGCCACGTACCCCGCGGCGCTGAGACGATGACGACGGGTCCGCACTCTGCGGGCCGCGGCGCTTGCAGCCGCGGCGCGTTCGTGGCGTCATGACCGGCAACCAGCAAGCGGGGATCGCACGCGTGGAGTCAGGCGCGGACCGGGCATCGGAACTGCGTGCGCTGAGTGGATCGGTTTCCACGGCGCGACGACGTCAACGGAACCTGAATTCGCTTGCGTGGGGCGTACTGGTCGCTGCCTGCCTGTTGTCGCTGTGGGCCGGCGCCACCGCCTGGCGGCAGGCGCGCGACCATGCGCGCGCCCGGTTCGACGCCCGCGCCGACGCCATCGCCACCGCCATCGCCACCCACATGAACGCCTACGAGGACACCGTGCGCGCGGCCGCGGCGGTGCTGGAAGGCCGCCAGGATATCGAGCAGGACAGCTTCTACGCGTTCGTCGAGAAGCTGCAGGTGCCCACCCGCCACGCCGGCGTGCACGGGCTCGGGTACGCGCGCCATGTGCGCCGCGACGAGCGCGACGCCTACCTGGCCTCCCAGCGCGCGCGCTACGGGGATGCGTTCGCCATCCATCCCGCGGGCGAACGCAGCGAATACGTGGTGGTGGACCTGCTGTATCCGGATGCCCCGGGCATGCGTCCCCTGCTGGGGAAGGACGTCATGGCGGAAACGGTGCGCCGGGGCGCCATCGAGTCCGCGCGCGACAGCGGCGAACTGGCCGCCGCGCCGCTGGTCGCGCTGGGCGATGCCTCCCGCGGCAGCACCGGCCTGCCAGGCTTCCTGCTGTACGCACCGGTATACGCCGATCCGGTCGCGGCGCGCGGCGGCGTGGAGGCGCGGCGGCGCCTGCTGCGCGGGTTCGCCACGGCCGGCTTCGGCTGGGAGCGGGTCATGGAGGATGCCATCGGCGGGAACGCCGGCGAGGAGTTCGACCTGCAACTGCTCGCGCGCGACTTCGGCGACGAACCGATCTTCCAGATCCGCGCACTGCAGGATCGCCACGGCCAGGGCTGGCGGCCGGCGTTCACGGCCCAGCGCAACATGCGCCTGCTGGGCAGCGAATGGCTGCTCGTCCTGCAGTCCCCGCCCCTGCGCGATGCCCTGTCCGGGCTGACGACCATCGTCTCGCTGACGCTCGCCGGCATCGGCCTGGGAGGGTTGCTGTTCCTGTTGCTGCGCAACCTGGCCCGCACCGAGCACCGCAGCCGCGCCCTGCTGGACGCGGTCGCCGACCATCTGCCGGCCCTGATCGCCTACGTCGATGCCGACGGGCGTTACGGCTTCGCCAACCGTGCCTGCCGGGAATGGTCGGGCACGGACGAGGAATGGCGCGAGCGGCACGTGGACGACGTGCACGCGGACGCGCCCGCGTTCCTGGCCTCGCTCAAGCAGTCCATGCGCGACTGCACGCCGGACCGGTGGATCGCCTGGGACGCCGAACTCGGGCAGCCCCCGCGTGCCGTCCACCTGTACCTCGTACCCGACGTCGAGCCGGGCCGTCGGATCGCCGGCTGGTACCTGATGGGCAATGATGTCAGCGAGCAGCGTCGCACCCATCGCGAGCTGGCGCTGGCGCGCGATCACCTCAAGCGCGTCACCGACCGCCTGCCCGCGCTGATCGCACAGTTCGACGTCCAACACCGGCTGGTCTTCCACAACCGCGCGTTCGTCGAACAGATCCGCTGGCGCGTCAGGCCGCAGGCGGGTCAGCACATGCGCGAGCTGTTCGGCGAGGAGGCCTACCTGCGCCGATTGCCGCAGATCGAAGCGGCCCTGCAGGGGCGCGAGGGCGAGTTCGAGAGCAGCTTCGCCACGGCGGACGGCGTGCGCAGCCTGCACAGCTTCTACACGCCCGACATCGACGACGCCGGCAGGATCGGCGGATTGTTCGTCATGGCGATCGACATCACCGAGAAAGCCCGCCTGGAACATGCGCTGCATGAGGCGAACGAACTGGCCGAAGTCACGCTGACCTCCATCCGCGAAGCCGTCATCACCGTCGACACCGATGGGCGGGTGACCTACCTGAATCCCGCGGCGGAGGCGCTGTGCGGCTGGAGCCTGGAGCAGGCACTGGGCGAGGCGCTGGACCGCGTCGCGCCGCTGGCGAGGGTGCAGGCGCAGGATGATGACGAGGTTTCGCACTCGGCCGGCCAGCCGGGCGACCTGCGGCTGCAGCGCAAGGACGGTTCGCACCTGCTGGTGGAGCGCTCGCTGTCGTCCATCCACGACCGCGAGGATCGCCTGGTGGGCACGGTGATGGTGCTGCGCGACATCACCGAGTCGCGCGCATTGAGCTCGCGCATGACCTTCCTGGCCCACCACGATGCGCTGACCGGCCTGCCCAACCGCCTCCAGCTCAACGAACGCCTGGGCCAGGCCATCACCCATGCCACCAACCACGGCAATGGCATCGCCGTGCTGTTCCTCGACCTGGACCTGTTCAAGCACGTCAACGATGCGCTGGGCCACCACACCGGGGACGAACTGCTGCAGCAGGTGGCGCGCCGCCTGCAACGCAACGTCGGCAATCTGGGCACGGTCTACCGCACCGGCGGCGACGAATTCGTGGTGCTGCTGCCCAACGTGGTGACGCGCGAGGGCGTGCTGCAGGTGGCCGACCGCCTGCTCGCCCTGTGCGGCACGCCGTACACGGTGGCCTCGCACGAACTGCACCAGGCCTTCAGCATCGGCATCAGCCTGTTCCCCGACGACGGCTACGATGCCGGCACGCTGATGATGCGTGCCGACGCCGCCATGTACCTGGCCAAGCGCAACGGCCGCAACGCCAGCCGCTTCTACACGCGCGAGCTGGCGTCCAGCGTGGACGCGCGCATCGAACTGGAGAACAGCCTGCGCCGCAGCCTGCGCAACGGCGACCTGACCCTGCACTACCAGCCGCAGATCGACAGCCTGAGCGGGCGGATCGTCGGCGTCGAGGGGCTGGCGCGCTGGCAGCGCGGCGACCGCCTGGTGCTGCCGGGCGAATTCCTGCCCATCGCCGAAGAGACGCGCCTGATCGTCGACATCGACCAGTGGGCCATCCACGCCGCATGCAGGCAGAACCGCATCTGGCAGCAGGCGGGACTGCCGCCGATCCGGGTGTCGGTCAACATCGCCGCCGCCAACTTCGACACCGACGACCTGGTCGCGACGGTGGTGGAAGCGCTGCAGGACAGCGGGCTGCCCGCCGAGTTCCTGGAACTGGAAGTCACCGAGACCACGCTGATGCGCGACGTGCAACGGACCGACCGCACGCTGCGCGCCCTGAAGGCCCTGGGCGTGCGCATCGCCATCGACGACTTCGGTACCGGCTTTTCCAGCCTCAGCTACCTGGGCAACTACGGCTTCAACGTGCTCAAGATCGACCAGACGTTCGTGCGCGACGTCGGCGAGCCGAACCAGGCCGCCATCACCCGCGCCATCATCGGCCTGGCGGCGCAGCTGCAATGCCGCACGATCGCCGAGGGCGTGGAAACGGCCGCGCAGGCGGCCTGGCTGGTCGCCAACGGTTGCGACGAACTGCAGGGCAACTACTTCAGCCTGCCGCTGCCGGCCGCGGAGTTCGCGCGCCTGTATGCGCGCGGGAAGACCTGGCACCTCCCACCGGCCGCATCAGCCGCGCACGCGCGCGGCTCGTGACGCCGGCCGGCGCCGCCGTCAACGCGTGGCCGGTGCGGCCAGCTGGTTCTGCTTGCGCACGATGCACATCGCGATCTCCAGCGACTGCTCGTAGTTCAGCCGCGGATCGACCGTCGAGCGATAGGCGCGCTCCAGGTCCGCGTCGGTCAGTTCCCGCGCGCCACCGGTGCATTCGGTGACGTCCTCGCCCGTCAGTTCCAGGTGCACGCCGCCCAGGCGCGTACCGGCCGCCGCGTGCAGGTCGAACGATTGCTCGACTTCCCCGCGCACGTTGTCGAAACGGCGGGTCTTGAACCCGTTGCTGGTGCTTTCGGTGTTGCCGTGCATCGGGTCGCAGACCCACAACACGCGGCGACCGTCGCGACGGACCGCATCCAGCAGCGGAGGCAGCTTCTCCGCGATCTGCGCGGCGCCCATGCGATGGATGAAGGTCAGGCGCCCCGCTTCGTCCTCGGGGTTCAGCACGTCGATCAGGCGCAGCAACTGGTCCGGCGTGACCGAGGCTCCCACCTTGATGGCGATGGGATTGCGCACGCCGCGCAGGTACTCCACGTGAGCGCCGTCCACCGCCGCGGTGCGCATGCCGATCCACGGATAATGCGTACTGAGATTGAACCAGCCCCACTGGCGGGGAACCTCGCGCGTCAGCGCTTCCTCGTACGGCAGCAGCAGCGCTTCGTGCGAGGTGTAGAAGTCGATCCGGTTGAGGTTGTGCACCTCGGAGCCCGACAGCGTCTCCATGAACCTCACCGCATCGCCGATCGAGGTGACCATGTGCTGGTACTCGTTCGCCAGCGGCGAATAGCCCACCCAGTTGAGGTTCCAGTATTCGGGGTGGTGCAGGTCCGCGAAGCCGCCGTCGATCAGCGCACGCACGAAATTCATCGTCATCGCCGAGCGCGCGTGCGCCTTGATCATGCGCCGCGGGTCGGGCACGCGGGCTTCGGGCGTGAACTCGGGCGCATTGACCAGGTCGCCCCGATAGCTGGGCAGGGTAACGCCGTCGCGCGTCTCCGTGTCCGCCGAGCGCGGTTTGGCGTACTGGCCGGCGAAACGCCCCACCCGCACCACGGGCAGGCGCAGGCCGTGCACCAGCACCAGGCTCATCTGCAACAGCACCTTCAGCCGGTTCGAGATCAGTCCGGACTCGCAGTCGCTGAAGCTCTCGGCACAGTCGCCGCCCTGCAGCAGGAAGCGCTTGCCTTCCTGCGCCTCGGCCAGCTGCTTCTTCAGCGAGAAGATCTCCCACGACGTGACCAGGGGCGGCAGCTGCCGCAGTTCGCCCAGCGCGGACTCCAGCGCGGCCGTATCCGGGTACGTGGGCATCTGCACCGCGGGCCGCGAACGCCAGCTCTCCGGCGCCCAGTGGGGTGGCAGCGTGACGGCGCGCAGGTTGCGGTCGGAGGGATTCATGGTGGACTCCTGGGGGCCCACCATCGTGCCAGATTGGTGCGCCGCGTCAAATCAGCGGAAGGTCGAGGTCCTGCGGGCGCGGAAACCGATCCAGAGCGCCCAGACCGCCAAAAACACGAACCACACCAGGCTCCACATCGGCATGGTCAGGCCCAGGAAGCTCCAGTCGATGGTGCTGCAGTCGCCCTTGGCGGTCAGCACCTTCTGCACCACGCCCAACCAGGTGTTGGTCTCGATCATGTAATCCCAGCCCGGCCCGCAGCTCGGCATCAGCGGCGGGTACAGCTGTACCCACACGTGCCTGCCCGCGATGCCGATGCCGGTCGCCGCGCCGAGGAACGCCAGCACGCCATACACCCTGCGTCCGCCCGGCCGGCGTGGTCCGTGCAATGCGCCGAGCAGGAACAACACACCGGTCGCGGCGAAGGCCAGCCGCTGGAAGATGCAGAACGGACAGGGTTCCAGCTGCTGCACGAACTGCATGTAAAGGGCATAGCCCAACAGGCCCGCGCAGATCGCGAAGCCCAGGAAGCACTGCGCGCGGAAACTCCAGCGAAGAGGATTCATTGGCACCGGTAGCCTGGGGTCTTGCCCGCATTATCCATGCGGGGCGGCCCCGACGTCACCCTGCGGCGCTTCGCCGCGTCCTCCCGCCCCGGAAAGCAGAAACCCCGGCGTCGGCCGGGGTTTCTGGGGTCGTGCGGTGGCGCGGGGCTTACTCGGCCGCCGCTTCCGGACGGTCGACCAGCTCGACGTACGCCATCGGCGCGTTGTCGCCGGCGCGGAAGCCGCACTTCAGGATGCGCAGGTAGCCACCGGGACGCGACTGGTAGCGCGGGCCCAGCGTGGTGAACAGGGTACCGACGGCTTCCTTGTCGCGCAGGCGGGCGAACGCCAGGCGGCGGTTGGCCACGCCGTCGACCTTGCCCAGGGTGATCAGCGGTTCCGCGACGCGGCGCAGTTCCTTGGCCTTCGGCAGGGTGGTCTTGATCAGGCCGTGCTTGATGAGCGAGGCGGCCATGTTGCGGAACATCGCTTCGCGATGGGCGCTGGTGCGGTTGAACTTGCGACCGGCTTTCTGGTGGCGCATGGGTTGGATTCCTGATGAAGGGTGGGACGTTGGATTTCGCTGTCGCCATCCAGGCGCTGGAACAGTGGACTGCGGGTGGTCCGGACCGGCCATCCCTGACCGGAGCGCCGCAGACCTTCAGGTCCGTCGGCATGGGTGTCGCGTTTGAAACAGCGCAACTCCCGCGCGGGCGCGGGAGTTGCGCATCACATCATCAGCCGAGCATGCCGTGCTGGGCGACGCCGGCCGGCGGCCAGTTCTCCAGCTTCATGCCCAGCGACAGGCCGCGCTGCGCCAGCACTTCCTTGATCTCGGTCAGCGACTTCTTGCCGAGGTTCGGGGTCTTGAGCAGTTCGACTTCCGTCTTCTGGATGAGGTCGCCGATGTAGTAGATGCTCTCGGCCTTCAGGCAGTTGGCCGAACGCACCGTCAGCTCCAGGTCGTCGATCGGGCGCAGCAGCACCGGATCCACGCCGCTGGCGGCCTGCTTCGGCGCGCCGCGGTCGCGGTGCGTGAAGTCACCGAACACCGACAGCTGGTCGCTGAGGATGTCGGCGGCGGTGCGCACGGCTTCCTCGGCATCGATCGTGCCGTTGGTCTCGATGTCCAGGACCAGCTTGTCCAGGTCGGTGCGCTGCTCGACGCGCGCGGACTCCACCGCGTACGCCACGCGGCGGACCGGCGAGAACGACGCATCCAGCACCAGGCGGCCGATCGCGCGGGTTTCCTCGTCCGGACGGCGGCGGGCGGCGGCCGGCTGGTAGCCGAAACCGCGCTCGATCTTCAGGCGCATGTTCAACGCCGTGTCCTTGGTCAGGTTGCAGATGACCAGTTCCGGATTCAGGATCTCGACGTTGTGGTCGGTCTTGATGTCGCCAGCGGTCACCACGCCCGGGCCCTGCTTGGCCAGGCTCAGCGTGGACGAGTCGCCGGAATGGATGCGGATGGCCACATCCTTCAGGTTCAACAGCACTTCCAGCACGTCTTCCTGCATGCCTTCGATGGTGCTGTATTCATGCAGCACGCCATCGATCTCGACTTCGGTGATCGCGAAGCCGGGGATCGACGACAGCAGCACACGGCGCAACGCATTGCCGAGCGTATGGCCGTAACCACGCTCCAGCGGTTCGATGACCACCTTCGCACGGTTGCCGGTCAGGCGCTCGATCTGCGGGCCGCGGGGGCGCAGCACTTGCTGAGTAATACCCGTCATGTTGCTTTGTCTCCTGCGGTCCCCCGGTCGCCCGGGGGTGCGTGAATGAATTACTTCGAGTACAACTCGACGATCAGCGCTTCGTTGATGTCGGCGGGCAGGTCCGAACGCGCCGGAACCGCCTTGAACACGCCGCTGAACTTCTTCGCATCGACTTCGACCCACGACGGGTTCAGGTCGAGCTGCTCGGCGACGGTCAGCGACTCCTGCACGCGGAGCTGCTTCTGGGCCTTCTCCGACAGCGCGATCGCGTCACCGGCCTTGACCTGGTACGACGGCAGGTTGACCGGCTTGCCGTTGACCAGCACGCCGCGGTGCGAGACCAGCTGGCGCGCGGCCGGGCGGGTCACGGCGAAGCCCATGCGGTAGATGACGTTGTCCAGGCGGGTTTCCAACAGCTGCAGCAGGTTCTCGCCGGTGTTGCCCTTCTTGGTCGAGGCCTTCTTGTAGTAGTTGCGGAACTGGCGCTCCAGCAGGCCGTAGATACGCTTGACCTTCTGCTTCTCGCGCAGCTGGGTGGCGTAGTCGGACAGCTTGCCCTTGCGGGCGGTGGCGCCATGCTGGCCGGGCTTCTGCTCCAGCTTGCACTTGGAGTCCAGCGCACGGGCCGGGCTCTTGAGCGACAGGTCGGCGCCTTCGCGGCGCGCGAGCTTACAGGTAGGACCGATATAACGAGCCATTTCTTATCGCCCCCTTAGACGCGACGCTTTTTCGGCGGACGGCACCCGTTGTGCGGGATCGGCGTCACGTCGATGATGTTGGTGATCTTGTAGCCCACGTTGTTCAACGAACGCACGGCCGACTCGCGACCCGGACCCGGGCCCTTGATGCGGACTTCCAGCGACTTCACGCCGTAGTCCAGTGCGGCACGGCCGGCCTTCTCGGCGGCGACCTGGGCCGCGAACGGCGTGGACTTGCGGGAACCGCGGAAACCGGCACCACCCGAGGTCGCCCAGGAAAGCGCATTGCCCTGGCGGTCGGTGATGGTGACGATGGTGTTGTTGAAAGAAGCGTGGACGTGGGCGACGCCGTCGGTGATGACGCGCTTGATCTTCTTCTTGACTTTGGCAGCAGCTGGCTTGGCCATGATGGTCGCCCCTTACTTCTTGATGGCTTTGCGCGGACCCTTGCGGGTACGGGCGTTGGTGCGGGTGCGCTGGCCACGCAGCGGCAGGCCGCGACGGTGGCGCAGACCGCGGTAGCAGCCCAGGTCCATCAGGCGCTTGATGGCGATGCCGACTTCACGGCGCAGGTCGCCTTCGACCACGTACTTGCCGACTTCGGCGCGCAGGCGCTCGACTTCCGGCTCCGACAGGTCGCGGATCTTCGTGGTCGAGGCGACGCCGGCGGCTTCGCAGACCTTCTTGGAACGGGTACGGCCGATGCCGTAGATGCTTTGCAAACCGACCCAGACATGCTTCTGGGCAGGCAGGTTGACACCTGCAATACGCGCCATGACGCGGTTCTCCAACTGTGAGTATTGGCCCGTGTACGGTCATCCCGGGCGGGATTCGCGCAGACAGGCGGAGTGAACTGGAAATTGTAGCAAGATCCGGTGCTTACGGGAAGCCCGAGCCGGCCGAAGCCGGCGGCGGACCGGCATGGGGAGTGTGCCCATGCTCCGGCGCCGGAACCTGCCTGGTGCGGGACCGGGGTTCCCCCCTGCCCCGTCCCGCCCGCGCTACTCTGGCGCAGGGACTGGCCGGTTCGCACCCCCGCACCGGATCGCTGCGGGGGCCGCCCATCTAAGTCAGCCGGCCATGAGGGCCGGACTGGTGCGGGAAGCCCGCGATTATACCTCAGCCGCGGGGGGCAAGGCCGCCCCGCGAACCACCCTTCAGGTTGGCCTTCTTCAGCAGGCTCTCGTACTGGTGGGACATCAGGTGCGCCTGGATCTGCGCGATGAAGTCCATCACCACCACCACCACGATCAGCAGCGAGGTGCCGCCGAAATAGAACGAGGTGCCCAGCTGGGTGCGCATGACTTCCGGCAGCAGGCAGACCGCCACCAGGTACAGCGAACCGATCGCCGTCAGCCGGGTCAGCACGCCGTCCACGTAGTCGGCGGTGGCCTTGCCGGGGCGGATGCCCGGGATCAGCGCGCCCGACTTCTTCAGGTTCTCGGCGGTTTCCTGCGAGTTGAACACCAGCGCCGTGTAGAAGAACGCGAAGCCGATGATCATCGCCGCGAACACGATCATGTGCAGCGGCTCGCCCGGGGCCAGCGCATTGGAGATGCGCTGCAGCCAGGTGGTGGCGCCACTGTTCTCGCCGGACCACATCGCCAGCGTGGCCGGGAAGGCCAGGATGCTGGACGCGAAGATCGGCGGGATGACACCAGCCATGTTGAGCTTGAGCGGCAGGAACGAGGTCTGGTTCATGTACGCATTGCGGCCGCCCTGGCGGCGAGCGTAGTTCACCGTGATCCGGCGCTGCCCGCGCTCCACGAACACGACCAGGAACGTGAAGCCCAGCACCACCAGCGCGATGACCAGCAGCGAGATGAAGCTCAGCGTGCCGTCACGGAACGCGCCCACCGTCTGGATGACCGCACCCGGCAGGCCGGCCACGATGCCGGCGAAGATGATCAGCGAGACGCCGTTGCCGATGCCGCGCTCCGTCACCTGCTCGCCCAGCCACATCAGGAAGATGGTGCCCGCGGTCAGTGCCACCACCGCGGTCAGCACGAAGCCCATGCCCGGCGCGTACACCACCGGCATGCCGCCCGGCGCGACCTGGTTCTGCAGCGCGGTGGCGATGCTGCCGCCCTGCACGACCGCCAGCAGCACGGCGCCGATGCGCGAGTACTGGGTGATCTTGCGCCGGCCGGACTCGCCTTCCTTCTGCAACGCCTTGAGGCTGGGGAAGATGTGCACGCCCAGCTGCATCACGATCGACGCCGAGATGTAGGGCATGACGTTCAGCGCGAAGATGCTGAAACGGTGCAGGGCGCCGCCCGAGAACATGTTGAACATGTCCACGATGCCGCCGCCCTGCGCCTGCATCATCGCAAGCATGGCATCGGGATTGACGCCCGGGACCGGGATGAAGCAGCCGATCCGGTAGACGATCAGCGCACCCAGCACGAACAGCAGGCGCTGGCGGAGTTCGGTGAACTTGCCCGCGCCTGCCAGCGCACCGGCGGCATTACCCTGCGCCATGCGTCCGTTACTCCTGCACGCTGCCGCCGGCAGCCTCGATGGCGGCCTTGGCACCGGCCGTGGCGGCCACGCCCTTCAGCACGAACTTCTTGGTCAGTTCGCCCTTCTTGACGATCTTGGCGCGCTTGGCGGTGCTGGGCACCAGCTTGGCGGCACGCAGCGCGGCGAAGTCGATCTCGCCGGCTTCCAGCTTCTCCAGCTGGTAGGACAGCACTTCGGCGCAATCCAGCTTCAGCTTGGAGCGGAAGCCGACCTTCGGCAGACGCTTGATCAGCGGCATCTGGCCGCCTTCGAACTTCGCCTTGATCTTGCCCTTGCCGGCGCGCGCGAACGAGCCCTTGTGGCCACGGCCCGCGGTCTTGCCCAGGCCGGAACCGATACCGCGACCGACGCGGGTGCGTTCGGTACGGGCGCCGTCGGCGGGCTTCAGTGTGTTGAGACGCATGTTGATTACTCCTCGACCTTGACGAGGTAGTGGACCTTGGCGATCAGGCCGCGCACCTGCGGGCTGTCCTTCAGTTCACGCACGTCGTTGAGCTTGTTCAGGCCCAGCGCCTTCACCGACAGGCGGTGACGCGACTGGGAACCACGCAGGCCGCGCACCAGGCGCACCTTGACGGTCTTGTTGGACTCGTTAGCCATTGAGGAGTTCCTCCACCTTCTTGCCGCGCTTGGCCGCGATGCGGGTCGGCGACTGCATGTCGCTCAGGCCCTTCAGCGTGGCGCGGACCAGGTTGATCGGGTTGCGCGAACCGACGGCCTTGGCCAGCACGTTCTTCACGCCCACCGCTTCCAGCACGGCGCGCATGGCGCCGCCGGCGATCACGCCCGTACCTTCCGACGCCGGCTGCATGAACACGCGCGCCGCACCGTGGCCGGCCTTGACCGGGTGCCACAGGGTGCCGTTATTCAGGTCGACATTCAGCATGCCCTTGCGGGCATATTCCATCGACTTCTGGATGGCGACCGGCACTTCGCGCGCCTTGCCGTAACCGAAACCGATCTTGCCGTTGCCATCGCCCACCACCGTCAGTGCGGTGAAGGTGAACTGGCGGCCGCCCTTGACGGTCTTGCTGACGCGGTTGACCGCGACCAGCTTCTCGATCATGCCGTCGTCGACTTTCTCTTCGCGGTTGCGGTCGCGATCACGACCCCGCGGCTGACGTTCTTCTGCCATTGCTTGAGTTCCTTGGTTGATGAGGTATGTACGGCTTGGCCGCTTATGGTTGTGGTGTGGAGCGGTGACGCAACGGCCGCTGCAGAAGAGCGACCGCGCCCGGCGCAACCCGCGCCGGCGGGACGAGGCTTGGGGTCGCCCCCATGCCCGCCAGGATTAGAACTGCAGGCCGCCTTCGCGGGCCGCGTCGGCCAGGGCCTTGATGCGGCCATGGTAACGGTAGCCGGAACGGTCGAAGGCGACCTTCTCGATGCCCGCCGCCTTGGCGCGCTCGGCGATGACCTGGCCCACGCGGGCGGCGGCATCGCTGTTCTTGCCGTTCTTCAGGCCGTCCTTGACGTCGGCCTGCAGGGTGTTGGCGGAGGCGATGACCTTGGCGCCATCGGCGGTGAACAGCTGGGCGTAGATGTGCTGGCCGGTGCGCAGCACCGACAGGCGCGGCACGCCGAGTTCGCGGATGTGTGCGCGGGTCGACTTGGCGCGACGCAGGCGGGCGGTGTTCTTGATGCTCATGATCTGGTTCCTCGAAGCCGAAGGCCTGGTTAGGCCTTCTTCGCTTCCTTGCGGATGATGGTTTCGTCGGAGTACTTCACGCCCTTGCCCTTGTAGGGCTCCGGCGGACGGAAACCGCGGATCTTGGCGGCGACTTCACCCACGCGCTGCTTGTCGGCGCCCTGCACCAGGATTTCGGTCTGGGTCGGGGTGGCGATGGTGATGCCTTCCGGCGTCTTGAACAGGATCGGATGCGAGAAACCCAGCGACAGGTTCAGGTCCTTGCCCTGCATCGCGGCGCGGTAGCCCACGCCCACCAGCTCGAGCTTGCGCTCGAAGCCTTCCGACACGCCCTTGACCATGTTGGCCAGGATGGCGCGGATGGTGCCGGTGATGGCGTCGTCGGCCGGGGTGGCGGGCGACAGGTTGGCCACGCCGTTGTCGACGTTCACGTCGACGCCGGCCGGCTTGGCGATGGACAGGGTGCCCTTCGGGCCCTTGACGTTGAGGGTTTCACCCTGGGCACTCAGTTCGACGCCCTTGGGGAGATTGATCGGCTTCTTGGCTACGCGGGACATGTTCTGGGCTCCTTCGCTTAGGCCACGAAGCACAGGACTTCACCACCCACGCCGGCCGCACGGGCCTGCGCATCGGTCATGATGCCCTTGGAAGTGGAGATGATGGCGACACCCAGGCCACCCAGGACCTTGGGCAGCTCGGCCTTGCCGCGGTACTGGCGCAGGCCCGAACGGGACACGCGGCTCAGCTTCTCGATGACCGGCTTGCCTTCGAAGTACTTCAGGACGATTTCCAGCTCGGCCTTGTTGTTTTCGGTCTTCGTCACGCGGACGTCGCCGATGTAGCCTTCGGCCTTCAGCACGTTGGCGATCGAAGTCTTGATCTTGGAGGACGGCATCTTCACCGTCGGCTTGCCCACAGCGGCGGCATTGCGAATGCGCACCAGCATGTCGGCGATGGGATCAGTCATGCTCATTAGAGTCTGCCTTATGAGTAGCACCGATATCCGCTTTCGCGAAAATCTCGTGTTGTCCCTGGAAACCCCCAGGCGGGCGGCCGGTTCCCCGACCCTCCCCCGGCCTTGCCGCGGGAGCCGAACATTGTACAACAACAAGTCCGGCATGTGCCGGACTTGTCCTTGAAACCACAGGAGGCCCCGGAGGGCGCCCCTGGCTCCTTTTACCAGCTGGCCTTGCGCAGGCCGGGCACGTCACCGTTCATGGTGGCCTTGCGCAGCATGTTGCGGCCCAGGCCGAACTTGCGGTACACGCCACGCGAACGGCCGGACAGCTCGCAGCGGTTGCGCTGGCGGCTCGGCGAGGAGTCGCGCGGCAGCTTCTGCAGCTTGACGACCGCTTCGGCCTTTTCTTCGTACGAAGCGCTCTGGCTGGAGATGATCTTCTTCAGCGCGTCACGCTTGGCGGCGTACTGCTTGGCCAGCTTTTCCCGCTTGATGTCGCGGTTGACCATCGAGGTCTTTGCCATGATGTCTTCTTCCTAGCGAATCAGTTGCGGAACGGGAACTTGAACGCTTCGAGCAGCGCCTTGGCTTCGGCGTCGTTCTTGGCGGTCGTGGTGATGGCGATATCCATGCCGCGGATCGCGTCGACGGCGTCGAAGTCGATTTCCGGGAAGATGATCTGTTCCTTCACGCCCATGTTGTAGTTGCCGCGACCGTCGAACGAACGGCCGGACACGCCACGGAAGTCGCGGACGCGCGGCAGCGAGATGCTGATCAGGCGGTCCAGGAACTCGTACATCTTGGCGCGACGCAGGGTCACCTTGCAGCCGATCGGCCAACCGTCGCGGATCTTGAACGAAGCCACCGACACGCGGGACTTGGTCGTGATCGGCTTCTGGCCGGTGATCTTGGCCAGGTCGGCCACGGCGTTTTCCAGGATCTTCTTGTTGGTCGCCGCTTCACCCACACCCATGTTGATGGTGATCTTGGTGATCTTCGGCACTTCCATCGGATTGGTGTAGCCGAACTTCTTCATCAGAGCCGGCGCCACTTCTTCCTTGTAGATTTTTTCGAGACGGGTGGTCATGTCCTCATTCCTCAGGCGTCGAGCGCCTCACCGCTGGAGCGGAACACGCGCAGTTTGCGTCCATCCTCCAGCACCTTGAAACCGATACGCTCGCCCTTGCCCGTCGCCGGGTTGAACAGCGCGACATTGGAAATGTGGATCGAGCGCTCGCTCTCCACCACGCCACCCGCGATGCCGGCCTGCGGGTTCGGCTTGGTGTGGCGCTTGACGACATTCACGTTGGACACGACCACGCGGTCGCCGTCCACGCGCACAACGTCGCCCTTCTTGCCCTTGTCCTTGCCGGTGATGACGACGACCTGGTCGCCCTTCTTGATACGGTTAGCCATTTCTATGTCCTCCGCTCACAGCACTTCAGGAGCGAGCGAAACGATCTTCATGAACTTCTCGGAACGCAGCTCGCGGGTCACGGGCCCGAAGATGCGGGTGCCGATCGGCTCCTGCTTGTTGTTGAGCAGCACGGCGGCGTTGCCGTCGAAGCGGATCAGCGAACCGTCGGGGCGACGGACGCCCTTGCGGGTGCGCACGACCACGGCGTCGTAGACTTCGCCCTTCTTGACCTTGCCGCGCGGAATGGCGTCCTTGACGGTCACCTTGATGATGTCGCCGATGCCGGCGTAACGGCGCTTGGAGCCGCCCAGCACCTTGATGCACATCAGTTCCTTGGCGCCGGAGTTGTCGGCCGCGTCAAGGTAGCTCTGCATCTGGATCATGATTCAGATCTCCTCTTATTCAGCCGCGCGGGTGATGATTTCCACCACACGCCAGTTCTTGGTCTTGGACATCGGGGCGATCTCGGTCACGCGCACCACGTCGCCTTCCTTGCAGCTGTTGTCCGCGTCGTGCGCGTGCAGCTTGGTGGAACGCTTGATGTACTTGCCGTACAGGGCGTGCTTGACCTGACGCTCCACCAGGACGGTGACCGTCTTGTCCATCTTGTTGCTGACGACGCGGCCTTCGATGGTGCGTTGCGCTTTGTCTTTGTTATCGCTCATCTTGGTCGCTCCTTACTTCTGGCTGCCCAGCAGGGTCTTGACGCGAGCGATCTCGCGGCGGACCCGGCGGGTTTCATGCGTCTTCGGCAGCTGGCCGGTCACCTTCTGCATGCGCAGGGAGAACTGCTCCTTGCGCAGCTCGGTCAGGTGGGCCTTCAGCTCGTCAGCCGATTTCTCGCGGAGTTGCTTGAGTTCCATTAGCGCACCGTCCGGGTCACGAAAGTGGTGGTGACCGACAGCTTGGCCGCGGCCAGGCGGAACGCCTCGCGCGCGATGTCCTCGCTGACGCCTTCGATTTCATAGATCATGCGGCCCGGCTGGATCTGCGCGACCCAGTACTCGACGTTGCCCTTGCCCGAACCCATTCGGACTTCGATGGGCTTCTTGGTGATCGGCTTGTCGGGGAACACACGGATCCACATCTTGCCGCCGCGCTTGACGTAGCGGCTGATCGAGCGGCGGGCCGCCTCGATCTGGCGCGCGGTCAGCTGACCGTGCGCCGTGGCCTTCAGGCCGTACTCGCCGAAACTGACGAGGTTGCCGTTCCAGCTCAGGCCTTCGTTCCGGCCCTTGTGCATCTTGCGGTATTTGGTTCGCTTGGGTTGCAACATGACTGATTACCTCGCGTCGCGGTCACGAGCCGGGCGCGAAGGACGCTCGCTGCGCTCGGGGCGCGCGTCGTCCTGCTTCTCCTGACCCACCTGGCTGAAATCGAAGATTTCGCCCTTGTAGACCCACACCTTGATGCCGATGATGCCGTAGGTGGTCTTCGCCTCGGCAAAACCGTAATCGATGTCGGCACGCAGCGTGTGCAGCGGCACACGGCCTTCGCGGTACCACTCGGAGCGGGCGATTTCCGCACCGTTGAGGCGGCCGGCCACGTTGACCTTGATGCCCAGGGCACCCAGGCGCATCGCATTGCCCACGGCGCGCTTCATGGCGCGGCGGAACATGATGCGGCGCTCCAGCTGCTGCGCGATCGATTCGGCCACCAGCTGGGCGTCCAGCTCGGGCTTGCGCACTTCGGTGACGTTGATGTGCGCCGGGACGCCCATCAGGTCGCTCACTTCCTTGCGCAGCTTCTCGATGTCCTCACCGCGCTTGCCGATCACCACGCCCGGGCGGGCGGTGTGGATGGTCACGCGGGCGGTCTTGGCCGGACGCTCGATCAGGATCTTGGAAATGCCGGCCTGGGCCAGCTTCTTGCGAAGCATCTCGCGCACCTTGAGGTCCGCGGCCAGATAGTCGGCGTAGTCGCGCTTGTTGGCGAACCACTTGGAATTCCAGTCCTTGGCGATGCCCAGGCGGATACCGGTCGGATGAACTTTGTGACCCATACTTATTTGCCCTCGCCCACGACCACGGTGATGTGGCTGGTGCGCTTCAGAATGCGGGTGCCACGGCCCTTGGCGCGGGCCATGAAACGCTTCAGCATCGGACCTTCGTCGACCATGATGGTCTTGACCTTCAGCTCGTCGACGTCGGCGCCCTGGTTGTTCTCGGCGTTGGCGATGGCGGACTCCACGACCTTCTTGATCAGGTGGGCCGCCTTCTTGTCCGAGAACTTCAGCAGGTTGACGGCGCGCTCGGCCGGCAGCCCGCGCACCTGGTCAGCGACCAGGCGGGCCTTCTGGGGGGAGATGCGCGCGGTGCGCAGGATGGCTTTCGCTTCCATGGTCATCTCTCCTTACTTCTTGCCGCCGGCTTTCTTGTCGCCACCGTGACCCTTGAAGGTACGGGTGACGGCAAACTCGCCGAGCTTGTGGCCGACCATGTTCTCGTTGACCAGCACCGGAACGTGGTTCTTGCCATTGTGGATGGCGATCGTGAAGCCCACCATTTCCGGCAGGATCATCGAACGGCGCGACCAGGTCTTGATCGGCTTCTTGCTGCCGCCCGCGGATTCCACCTTCTTGACGAGGTGATGATCGACGAACGGGCCCTTCTTGAGTGAACGTGCCATGGTCGATTAGCCCCTACGATCGCGGACGATGAATTGCTGCGTGCGCTTGTTCTTGCGCGTCTTGTAACCCTTGGTCGGAACACCCCACGGGGTGACCGGGTGCGGGTTGCCCTGGCCGGCCTTGGCCTCACCACCACCATGCGGGTGGTCGACGGGGTTCATGGCCGCGCCGCGGACGGTCGGCTTGACACCGCGCCAGCGCTTGGCGCCGGCCTTGCCCAGCTTCTCCAGGCTGTGCTCGTCGTTGCCGACTTCGCCCACCGTGGCGCGGCACTCGACCTGCACCTTGCGCATCTCGCCGGAGCGGAGGCGCAGCGTGGCGAAACCCTGCTCGCGGGCGACCAGCTGCACGGCGGCGCCGGCGGCGCGGGCGATCTGCGCGCCCTTGCCCGGCTTCAGCTCGATGCCGTGGATCGTCGTACCGACCGGGATGTTGCGCAGCGGCAGCGTATTGCCGGCCTTGATCGGCGCGTCGCTGCCGGCGATGACCTGGTCACCGGCCTTCAGGCCCTTGGGGGCGATGATGTAACGGCGCTCGCCATCGACGTAGCACAGCAGCGCGATGTGCGCGGTGCGGTTGGGATCGTATTCGATCCGCTCCACGCGCGCCGGGATGCCTTCCTTGTCGCGCTTGAAGTCGATGATGCGGTAATGCTGCTTGTGGCCACCGCCGATATGACGGGTGGTGATGCGACCGTGGTGGTTGCGACCGCCGGACTTGCTCTGCTTCTCGAGCAGCGCAGCATGCGGGGCACCCTTGTGCAGGTCGGGCGTCACCACGCGGACCGCCGAACGGCGACCGGGGGAGGTGGGCTTGAATTTCATCAATGGCATGTGGGTCTACCTCAGGCCTTGGCCGACACGTCGATGGCCTGACCATCGGCCAGACGCACGTACGCCTTGCGCCAGTCGCCGCGGCGGCCGGCGCGGTTGCGGAAGGACTTGTTCTTGCCCTTCACGTTCACCACGTTGACCGTCTCGACCTTGACGTCGAACAGCTGCTCGACCGCGGCCTTGACATCGGCCTTGGTGGCATCGTTCGAGACTTCGAAGACGTATTGGTTGGAGAGTTCCTGCAGGCGCACGGTCTTCTCGGAGACGCGCGGAGCACGCAGCACGGCAAAAATCTTTTCGTTGCTGATCATGCCAGCCACTCCTCGATCTTCTTGATGGCGTCGGCCGTGATCAGCACGGAGTCGGCACCGACCAGCGCCGCCGGATCCAGGCCCTGCACGTCGCGCACTTCCACGTAGGGAAGATTGCGGGCGGACAGGTACAGGTGCTCGGAAGCATCCTCGGTGACGATCAGCGGGCGCTTGCCCAGATCCAGGCCCTTCAGCTTTTCGATCAGGGCGCTGGTCTTGGCGGCGTCCACATCGAACGCTTCCACGACCTTCAGGCGGTTCTGGCGGTTCAGCTCCGACAGGATCGAGCTGATGGCCGCGCGGTACATCTTGCGGTTCACCTTCTGCGAGAAGCTGCGCGGCTTGGCCGCGAAGGTCACGCCGCCGCCGACGAAGATCGGCGCGGTCAGGGCGCCGTGACGGGCGCCGCCGCCCTTCTGCTTCTTGGACTTCTTGGTGGTGCCGTTCACCTCGGCGCGGGTCTTCTGCGCCTTGGTGCCGGCACGACCGGCGTTGCGGTAGGCAACGACGACCTGGTGGACCAGATCCTCGCTGAATTCGCGGCCGAACACGTCGTCGGAGACCGACAGCTTGTTGGCGCTACCTGTAATGGCTAGTTCCATGGTCGTTCTCCTCAACCCTTGCTCGCCGGACGCACGATCACGTCGCCACCCGGCGCACCCGGCACGGCGCCGCGGACGGCGATCAGGCCGCGCTCGGCGTCCACGCGGACGACTTCCAGGTTCTGCGTGCTCTGCTGCACGGCACCCATGTGGCCGGACATCTTCTTGCCCGGGAACACGCGACCCGGCGTCTGGCGCTGACCCAGCGAACCCGGCGCGCGATGCGACAGCGAGTTGCCGTGGGTGGCGTCGCCCATGCGGAAGTTCCAGCGCTTGATGGTGCCCTGGAAGCCCTTGCCCTTGGTGACGCCCTGGACGTCGACGATCTGGCCGACTTCGAAGATGTCGGCCTTGATCTCGCCGCCGACGGTGAAGTCGCCCAGCTTGTCGGCTTCCACGCGCAGCTCCCACAGGCCACGACCGGCTTCGACCTTGGCCTTGGCCAGGTGGCCGGCCACCGGCTTGGTGACGAGCGAGGCGCGACGGGTGCCCACGGCGACCTGCACGGCACTGTAGCCGTCGGTTTCCGGGGTCTTGATCTGGGTGATGCGGTTCGGGGTTGCTTCGATCAGCGTCACCGGAATGGACTTGCCATCTTCGGTGAACACGCGGGTCATGCCGGCCTTGCGGCCGACGAGACCCAACGAATATTTCTTCGCGGTCATGGTCGTGTGCCTCAGGTCAGCTTGATCTGCACGTCGACGCCAGCCGCGAGCTCGAGCTTCATCAGCGCGTCCACGGTCTTGTCGTTGGGGTCGACGATGTCGAGCACGCGCTTGTGCGTGCGGGTCTCATACTGGTCGCGCGCGTCCTTGTCGACGTGCGGGGACACCAGGATGGTGAAACGCTCGATCTTGGTCGGCAGCGGGATCGGGCCGCGCACCTGCGCGCCGGTCCGCTTGGCCGTTTCAACGATCTCGCTGGCCGAGCGGTCGATCAGACGATGATCGTACGCCTTGAGCCGGATTCGGATCTTTTGGTCCGCCATGACGGAAATTTCCTTCGTTAAAGAGCGACGGGCGCGGCCTCTGGGATGCCTTGCCCCGGTTAGTCCGAGCTGATCCATTTCCCCACCGCCCGCGAGGACTCCACGAGCGGAAAGCACCTGAACCGGCTGGGGATTCTTCCTGAAAAACAAGGCAGGCCGGTAAACCGGCCCGCCCAGACATGAAAGTATAGGACGCGTGACACACCCCGTCAACCACCAGGGCGCCCTGCCCGGCCGAAGCCTGCAGGATGGCACGCGACACTCCGTGTCTGGCGAACACGAGGCGCTTCCTGCACCTCTTTTCGCGGTAGGCCGGCCTCCTCCCAGGGGGCGCCGGCGGATATTGCGATCCTGAATAGCGGGTCGCCATTCGGGGGCCGGCATTGTAGCCGGCTGTTGCCGGGGTGGCAAGCGCCCTGCGCCTGCGACCCGTGACACTGCGATCAGGCCATGGATCCCCGCCCGCGCGGGAATGACGGCCCGACGAAGTCGGGCGGGCAAGGCCCGCCCGGCTCAGGGCCTTACTTGATGATCTTGGCCACCACGCCGGCGCCGACCGTGCGGCCGCCCTCGCGGATCGCAAAACGCAGGCCTTCGTCCATCGCCACCGGGTTGATCAGCGTGACCACCATCTTCACGTTGTCGCCCGGCATCACCATCTCCACGCCTTCCGGCAGCTGCACCGCACCGGTGATGTCGGTGGTGCGGAAGTAGAACTGCGGACGGTAGCCCTTGAAGAACGGGGTGTGACGGCCGCCCTCGTCCTTGCTCAGCACGTACACTTCGGCTTCGAACTCGGTGTGCGGGGTGATCGAACCCGGCTTGGCCAGCACCTGGCCGCGCTCCACGTCGTCACGCTTGGTGCCGCGCAGCAGCAGACCGGCGTTGTCGCCCGCCTGGCCCTGGTCCAGCAGCTTGCGGAACATCTCCACGCCCGTGACCGTGGTCTTCTGGGTCGGACGGATACCCACGATTTCGATTTCGTCGCCCACCTTGATGATGCCGCGCTCGATACGACCGGTCACCACCGTGCCGCGGCCGGAGATCGAGAACACGTCTTCCACCGGCATCAGGAACGGCTTGTCGACGTCGCGCTCCGGGGTCGGGATCCAGGTGTCCAGCGCATCCACCAGCTTCAGGATCGCCGGCACGCCGATCTCGCTCTGGTCGCCTTCCAGCGCCAGACGGGCCGAGCCCGAGATGATCGGGGTGTCGTCGCCCGGGAACTCGTACTTGCTCAGCAGTTCGCGGACTTCCATCTCCACCAGCTCCAGCAGCTCGGCGTCGTCCACCATGTCGGCCTTGTTCAGGAACACGACGATGTACGGCACGCCCACCTGGCGCGACAGCAGGATGTGCTCGCGCGTCTGCGGCATCGGGCCGTCGGCGGCCGAGCACACCAGGATCGCACCGTCCATCTGCGCCGCACCGGTGATCATGTTCTTCACGTAGTCGGCGTGGCCCGGGCAGTCCACGTGCGCGTAGTGGCGCGTGGCCGATTCGTATTCCACGTGCGCCGTCGAAATCGTGATGCCGCGCGCCTTCTCTTCCGGCGCCGCGTCGATCGCGTCGTACGCCTTGAACTCGCCACCGAAACGCTCCGCGCCGATCTTCGTCAGCGCCGCCGTCAGCGTCGTCTTGCCGTGGTCAACGTGGCCAATCGTGCCCACGTTCACGTGCGGCTTGGTGCGTTCGAATTTACCCTTTGCCATTGTCTTTACCTCTGCGATTCGTGATTCGTGATTCGTGACTGGCTTGATGCGGGACCCGTGCTCTTGCGAATCACGGATCCCGGACCACCCATCACGTCATTTAGTTCTTCTTGACGACCGCGTCGGCGATGTTGGCCGGCGCTTCCGCGTAATGGTCGAATTCCATCGAGAACGTGGCGCGGCCCTGCGACATCGAGCGCAGCGTGGTGGCGTAGCCGAACATTTCGCCCAGCGGCACCATCGCGTTGATCACCTTGCCGGACGGACTGTCGTCCTGGCCCTGCAGGATGCCGCGACGACGGCTGACGTCGCCCATCACGTCGCCCAGATAGTCTTCCGGGGTGACGATTTCGACCTTCATCATCGGCTCCAGCAGCACCGGCTGCGCCTTGCTGAAGGCTTCCTTGAACGCCATCGAGCCGGCGACCTTGAACGCCATTTCGTTGGAGTCCACGTCATGGAACGAACCGTCGACGGCCTTGATGGCGATGTCGACGACCGGGAAGCCGGCCAGCGGGCCGCTCTTCATGGCGTCTTCGATGCCCTTGCCCGCCGCGGCGACGTATTCCTTCGGCACGACGCCGCCGACGATGGCGCTCTCGTACGAGAAGCCCACGCCGCGCTCGACCGGCGACATTTCGATGACGATGTGGCCGTACTGGCCGCGACCGCCCGACTGGCGCACGAACTTGCCTTCCTGCTTGACGGCCTTGCGGATGGTCTCGCGGTAGGCCACCTGCGGCTTGCCCACGTTGGCTTCCACGTTGAATTCGCGCTTCATGCGGTCAACGATGATTTCCAGGTGCAGCTCGCCCATGCCGGAGATGATGGTCTGGCCGGATTCCTCGTCGGTGCGCACGCGGAACGAAGGGTCTTCCTGCGCCAGCCGGCCCAGGGCCAGGCCCATCTTCTCCTGGTCGGACTTGGTCTTCGGCTCCACCGCCATCGAGATGACGGGCTCCGGGAACACCATGCGCTCCAGGGTGATGATGTGGTCCTGCGAGCACAGCGTGTCGCCGGTGGTGACGTCCTTCAGGCCCACCGCCGCGGCGATGTCGCCGGCGCGCACTTCCTTGATCTCGTCGCGCTGGTTGGAGTGCATCTGCAGGATGCGGCCCACGCGCTCCTTCTTCGACTTGACCGGGTTGTAGACCTGGTCGCCCGAATTGAGCACGCCCGAGTAGACGCGGAAGAACGTCAGCGAACCCACGAACGGATCCGTCATGATCTTGAACGCCAGCGCCGAGAACGGCTCGTTGTCGCCCGCCTTGCGGCTGTCTTCCTTCTCGTTCTCGTCGATGCCCTGCACCGGCGGACGATCGGTCGGCGAGGGCAGCAGCTGGATCACGCCGTCCAGCATGGCCTGCACGCCCTTGTTCTTGAACGCGCTGCCGCAGTAAACCGGGATCACCTCGACCTTCAGGGTGCGCTCGCGCAGGCCGGCGATGATCTCGGCCTCGGACAGGTCGCCTTCGTTGAGGTACTTGTCCATCAGCTCTTCGCTGGCCTCGGCCGCGGCCTCGACCATGAAGGCACGGTCGGTCGCCGCGCGCTCGGCCAGCTCGGCCGGGATGTCGCGGTATTCGAACTTGGTGCCCTGCGAGGCGACATCCCAGTGGATGTACTTCATCTTCAGCAGGTCGATCACGCCCTCGAAGCCGTCCTCGGCGCCGACCGGCACCTGCATCGGCACCGGGTACGCACCCAGGCGCGTCTTCAGCTGGTCGACCACCTTGTCGAAGTTGGCGCCGGTACGGTCCATCTTGTTGACGAAGGCGAGGCGCGGCACGGCGTACTTGTTGGCCTGGCGCCACACGGTCTCGGACTGCGGCTGCACGCCGCCGACGGCGCACAGCACGAACACCGCGCCATCGAGCACGCGCAGCGAGCGCTCGACTTCGATGGTGAAGTCCACGTGCCCGGGGGTGTCGATGATGTTGAAGCGGTGCTGCGGCAGGGACTTGTCCATGCCCGTCCAGAACGCCGTGGTGGCGGCGGACGTGATGGTGATGCCGCGCTCCTGCTCCTGCTCCATCCAGTCCATGGTCGCGGCACCGTCGTGCACTTCACCGATCTTGTGGCTGACGCCGGTGTAGAACAGGATGCGCTCGGACGTGGTGGTCTTGCCGGCGTCGATGTGCGCCATGATGCCGAAATTGCGGTAACGCTCGATGGGAGTGGTGCGAGCCACGACAGTCTCTCTTTTCTGATGGAGGGCCGGCGGGATGCCGTGGCCTTCCGTGGAGGGCGGATCTTCAGATGGCCGAATGCCGCCTTTCGGCGGCCTTCGGGATCGGGACGCTGGAGCGCGTCCCAGGGGCACCTAGATGGTGCCGGGGGCCCTTGATCGCAAGGGCCCGCAGGCCGTTACCAGCGGTAGTGCGCGAACGCCTTGTTCGCTTCCGCCATGCGATGGGTCTCTTCACGCTTCTTGATGGCGCCACCGCGGTTCTCGGAGGCATCCAGCAGTTCGGCGGCCAGCTTGCGCGGCATCGAGTTCTCGCCGCGCTTGCGGGCGGACTCGATCAGCCAGCGCATCGCCAGCGCCATGCGGCGCGAGGAACGCACTTCGACCGGCACCTGGTAGGTGGCGCCGCCGACGCGGCGGGACTTCACCTCGACGGCCGGAGAGACGTTGTCGAGCGCCTTCTCGACCAGTTCCAGGGCGTTCGGGTTCTTCTCGCCGATCACATCCATGGCGCCGTAGACGATCTTCTCGGCGACGGACTTCTTGCCGCTCAGCATCACCATGTTGATGAAGCGGGCGATCGTCTGGCTGCCGTGCTTGGGGTCCGGCAGGATTTCACGTTGGGGGGCAGAGCCTTTGCGCGACATGTTCGTTTATTCCTTAAGCCTTGGGACGCTTGGCGCCGTACTTGGAACGGCCCTGGCGGCGCTTGGCGACGCCCGAGGCGTCCAGCGAGCCGCGCACGGTGTGGTAACGCACGCCCGGCAGGTCCTTCACACGACCGCCGCGCACGAGCACCACCGAGTGCTCCTGCAGGTTGTGGCCTTCACCGCCGATGTAGCTGATGATCTCTTCCTGGTTGGTCAGGCGCACCTTGGCGACCTTGCGCAGGGCCGAGTTCGGCTTCTTCGGGGTGGTCGTATAGACACGGGTGCACACGCCGCGACGCTGCGGGCAGTTGTCCAGCGCGGGCGACTGGCTCTTGTACGTGGGGGCCTGCCGCGGCTTGCGGACCAGCTGATTGACGGTTGCCATAGTGGATTCTTCGTGTGAAGGCCGGAGCCTTGTTTGACATGAAAACGAAGGCAGGCCGCAAGACGGCCCACCTAGACGGAAAAGTATAGCCGGCCACCCGCCCTACCGTCAACGCGACGGGGGTGGGTGCCTGCCAACTGACTGCGATCCCGCCCTTCCTGGGCCGAAAACGAGGCGCGTCCTGCGCCTCTTTTCGTGGTCTGGGACGGCCCGGGGGCCGTCGGGTGGTACGGATTTAGCTGGCGCTGGACTCCTCGCCGGCCTCGTCAGACGCCACGGCCGCCGGGGCGACCGGCTCGCTGACGACGCCGGACAGGGCGTCGACCTCGGCTTCGGTCAGGCCGGAGGCGTTGCGGCGGCGCTGGTTGTGGTACGCCAGGCCGGTACCGGCCGGGATCAGGCGACCGACGATGACGTTCTCCTTCAGGCCACGCAGAGTGTCGCGGGTGCCGCGGACGGCCGCCTCGGTCAGCACGCGGGTGGTCTCCTGGAACGACGCCGCCGAGATGAACGACTCGGTGGCCAGCGAGGCCTTGGTGATGCCCAGCAGCACGGGGTCGTACTTGGCCGGCAGCTCGTTGCGTGCGGCCAGCTTGGCGTTCTCCTCGATCACGCGCTGCTTCTCGACCTGCTCGCCGGCCAGGAACTTGCTGTTGCCGGCATCGGTGATCTCGACCTTGCGCAGCATCTGGCGGGTGATCACCTCGATGTGCTTGTCGTTGATCTTCACGCCCTGCAGGCGGTACACGTCCTGGATCTCCTTCACCAGGTAGGCCGCCAGCGGCTCGACGCCCAGCAGGCGCAGGATGTCCTGCGGGCTGGGCTCGCCGTCCACGATGGTTTCGCCCTTGGCCACGTGTTCGCCTTCGAACACGATGATCTGGCGGAACTTCGGAATCAGCTCCTCGTGCTCGGAACCATCGGTGTCCTTGATGATCAGGCGCTGCTTGCCCTTGGTGTCCTTGCCGAAGCTGATGATGCCGGAACGCTCGGCCAGGATAGCCGGGTCCTTCGGCTTGCGGGCTTCGAACAGGTCGGCCACGCGCGGCAGACCGCCGGTGATGTCGCGGGTCTTGGACGCTTCCTGCGGCACCTTGGTGACCACGTCGCCCACGCCGACGGGCGCGCCGTCCTGCAGGTTGACGATGGAGCGCGGCGGCAGCAGGTACTGCGCCGGCAGGTCGGTGCCCGGGATGCTCAGGTCCTTGCCGTCCTTGTCCACGATGCGGACGATCGGGCGCAGGTCCTTGCCCTGCGAGCCGCGACGCTTGGGATCGGTGATCTCGCGCGAGGCCAGGCCGGTCAGTTCGTCGGTCTTCTCGATGACGGTGACGCCGTCCACGAAGTCGACGAAGCGCACGAAACCGGCCACTTCCGACACGATCGGGTGGTTGTGCGGATCCCAGTTCGCCACGGCCTGGCCAGCGGTGATCTGGTCGCCGTCCTTGACGTTGATGGTGGCGCCATAGGGCAGCTTGTAGCGCTCGCGCTCGCGGCCATGGCCGTCGAGCACCGACAGTTCGCCCGAACGCGACACCGCGACCAGGCTGCCGTTCGCGTGTTCGACGAACTTCAGGTTGTTGAACTTGATCGAGCCGGTGGTCTTGACGGTGATGTTGTCCACCGCCGCCGCACGCGAGGCCGCGCCACCGATGTGGAACGTACGCATGGTCAGCTGGGTGCCGGGCTCGCCGATCGACTGCGCGGCGATGACGCCGACCGCTTCGCCGATGTTGACGATGTGGCCACGGGCCAGGTCGCGGCCGTAGCAATGCGCGCACACGCCGAAGTCGGATTCGCAGGTGATGGTGGAACGCACCTTCAGGGACTGCACGCCGGCATCTTCCAGCTTCTGCACCCAGGCTTCGTCCAGCAGCGTGTTGCGGGTGACGATGGGGTCCTCGTCGTTGCCGGGCAGGAACACGTCCTCGGCCACGATGCGGCCCAGCACGCGGTCGCGCAGCGGCTCGACCACGTCGCCGCCTTCCACGATCGGGGTCATGGTGAGGCCTTCCTGCGTGCCGCAGTCGACCTCGGTGATCACCACGTCCTGCGCCACATCGACCAGGCGACGGGTCAGGTAACCGGAGTTGGCGGTCTTCAGCGCCGTATCGGCCAGGCCCTTGCGGGCACCGTGGGTGGAGTTGAAGTACTCCTGCACGTTCAGGCCTTCGCGGAAGTTCGCCTTGATGGGCGTCTCGATGATCGAACCGTCGGGACGGGCCATCAGGCCGCGCATGCCGGCCAGCTGGCGGATCTGCGCCTGGCTGCCACGGGCGCCGGAGTCGGCCATGATGTACAGCGAGTTCATCGACTTCTCGTTGATGGTCTCGCCCTTGGCGTTCTTCACCTTGTCGGTGCCGATGGTGTCCATCATCGCCTTGGCGATGCGCTCGTTGGTGCGCGACCAGATGTCGACCACCTTGTTGTAGCGCTCGCCGGCGGTGACCAGGCCGCTCTGGTACTGCTCCTGGATCTCCAGCACTTCCTGTTCGGCCTCGCCCAGGATGCCCTTCTTCTCGGCCGGGATCAGCATGTCGTCGATGCCGATGGAGACGCCGGCGCGCGTGGCGTACGCGAAGCCGGTGTACATCAGCTTGTCGGCGAACACCACGGTGTCCTTCAGGCCCAGCATGCGGTAGCTGGAGTTGATCAGGCGGCTGATGGCCTTCTTGTTAAGCTCGGTGTTGACCAGAGCGAACGGCAGACCTTCGGGCAGGATCTCGGCCAGCAGGGCGCGACCGATCGTGGTGTCCACGATGCTGGTCTGCTGGCTGCGGCCGCCGTCCTCGTCGATCACGGTGCCGCTGATGCGGACCTTGACCTTGGCGTGCAGCTCGACGGCGCGGTTGTCGTAGGCGCGCTTGACCTCGGCGATGTTGGCGAACGCCATGCCCTCGCCCTTCTTGTTCTCCAGCGCGCGGGTCATGTAGTACAGGCCCAGCACGACGTCCTGCGACGGCACGATGATCGGCTCGCCGTTGGCCGGCGACAGGATGTTGTTGGAGGACATCATCAGCGCGCGCGCTTCCAGCTGGGCTTCCAGCGACAGCGGCACGTGGACGGCCATCTGGTCACCGTCGAAGTCGGCGTTGAACGCGGTGCAGACCAGCGGGTGCAGCTGGATGGCCTTGCCTTCGATCAGCACCGGCTCGAACGCCTGGATGCCCAGGCGGTGCAGGGTCGGCGCGCGGTTCAGCAGCACCGGATGTTCGCGGATGACCTCTTCCAGGATATCCCAGACGTCGGCTTCTTCGCGCTCGACCAGCTTCTTGGCGGCCTTGATGGTGGTGGCCAGGCCACGACGCTGCAGCTTGGCGAACACGAACGGCTTGAACAGCTCCAGCGCCATCTTCTTCGGCAGGCCGCACTCGTGCAGGCGCAGGGTCGGGCCGACCACGATGACCGAACGGCCGGAGTAGTCGACGCGCTTGCCCAGCAGGTTCTGGCGGAAACGGCCCTGCTTGCCCTTGATCATGTCGGCCAGCGACTTGAGCGGGCGCTTGTTGGTGCCGGTGATGGCGCGGCCGCGGCGGCCGTTGTCCATCAGGGCGTCCACCGACTCCTGCAGCATGCGCTTCTCGTTGCGCACGATGATGTCGGGGGCGTTGAGCTCGAGCAGGCGGCGCAGGCGGTTGTTGCGGTTGATGACGCGGCGGTACAGGTCGTTCAGGTCGGACGTCGCGAAGCGGCCGCCATCCAGCGGCACCAGCGGACGCAGGTCCGGCGGCAGCACGGGCAGCACGGTCATGACCATCCATTCCGGACGGTTGCCCGATTCCAGGAACGCCTCGATCAGCTTGATGCGCTTGGTGAGGCGCTTGAGCTTGGTCTCGGAGTTGGTGCTGGCGATCTCCTCGCGCAGGTTCACCATTTCGGCCTGCAGGTCGATGGTGCGCAGCAGGTCGTAGACGGCTTCGGCGCCCATGGCGGCGTCGAAATCGTCGCCATGCTCCTGGCGCGCCTGCATGAACTGCTCTTCGGTCAGCAGCTGGCGGCGCTCGAGCGAGGTCAGGCCCGGCTCGGTGACGACGTAGGCTTCGAAGTACAGCACGCGCTCGATGTCGCGCAGGGTCATGTCCAGCATCAGGCCGATGCGCGACGGCAGCGACTTCAGGAACCAGATGTGCGCGACCGGGCTGGCCAGGTCGATGTGGCCCATGCGCTCGCGGCGCACCTTGGCCAGCGTCACTTCCGTGCCGCACTTCTCGCAGACCACGCCGCGGTGCTTCATGCGCTTGTACTTGCCGCACAGGCACTCGTAGTCCTTGATCGGCCCGAAGATCGCCGAGCAGAACAGGCCGTCGCGTTCGGGCTTGAACGTGCGGTAGTTGATGGTTTCCGGCTTCTTCACTTCGCCGAAGGACCACGAACGGATCAGGTCCGGCGAGGCCAGCGCGATCTTGATCGCGTCGAAGTCCAGCGTCTGGCGCTGCTGGTTGAAGAGGTTGAGCAGGTCTTTCATTTTGTTTCTCCGTTGGAGACGGGAATCGGGAATAGGACGGGGGGAATAGTCGGAAGCGGGGAGCCGGGAGTTCGGTGATTCGCAGTCTGCTGTCGCGCCTGCGATTCCCTATTCCCGATTCCCCATTCCCTGCCCTTAATCTTCCAGTTCCATGTTGATGGCGAGCGAGCGGATTTCCTTCACCAGCACGTTGAAGGATTCCGGCATGCCCGCGACCATCTCGTGGGCACCATCGACGATGTTCTTGTACATCTGGTTGCGGCCCTGCACGTCGTCCGACTTGACCGTCAGCATTTCCTGCAGGGTGTGCGCCGCGCCGTAGGCTTCCAGCGCCCAGACTTCCATTTCACCGAAGCGCTGGCCGCCGAACTGCGCCTTGCCGCCCAGCGGCTGCTGGGTGACGAGCGAGTACGGACCGGTCGAACGCGCGTGCATCTTGTCGTCCACCAGGTGGTTCAGCTTCAGCATGTGCATGTAGCCGACCGTGGTGTGGCGGTCGAACGCCTCGCCGGTGCGGCCGTCGTACAGCTGGGTCTGGCCGCTGATCGGCAGGTCCGCGAGTTCGAGCATGTGCTTGATCTCGGTTTCCGCCGCGCCGTCGAACACCGGGGTGGCCATCGGCACGCCGTCGGTCAGGTTCTTGGCCAGCGCGATCAGTTCGGCATCGCTGAACTGGTCCAGGTCCACGCGGTCCTCGCCCAGCTTCTGGTCGTGGTTGTAGATCTGGGTCAGGAACTTGCGCAGGTCGGCGACCTTGGCCTGGGCGTCCAGCATGTCCTGGATCTTCTTGCCCAGTCCCTTCGCGGCCCAGCCCAGGTGGACTTCCAGCACCTGGCCGATGTTCATGCGCGAGGGCACGCCCAGCGGGTTCAGCACGATGTCCACGGTCTCGCCGGTGGCCATGTACGGCATGTCCTCGACGGGCACGATCGTCGACACGACACCCTTGTTGCCGTGGCGGCCGGCCATCTTGTCGCCCGGCTGGATGCGGCGCTTCACGGCCAGGTAGACCTTGACCATCTTCAGCACGCCCGGGGCGAGGTCGTCGCCGGCGGTGATCTTGCCGCGCTTGTCGGCGAAGCGACGCTCGAACTCCTTCTCGTGCGCCTGGATCTGCATCTGGGCGCGTTCGATGGCGTCGGAGGCGTCGTCGTCCTTCATGCGCAGGGTGAACCACTCGGACTTCTTCAGGCCGTCCAGGTACGCGTCGGTGATCGCGTCGCCCTTCTTCAGCCCGGCCGGACCGCCGTTGGCGACCTTGCCGACCAGCTGCGAACGCAGGCGGGCGTAGATGGCGCCTTCCAGGATGCGGAACTGGTCGTCGAAGTCCTTCTTGACGCGCTTGATCTCGTTCTCTTCGATCTGGCGCGCGCGCTTGTCCTTCTCGATGCCGTCGCGGGTGAAGACCTGCACGTCGATGACGGTGCCGTCCATGCCCGGCGGCACGCGCAGCGAGCTGTCCTTCACGTCGGAAGCCTTCTCGCCGAAGATCGCGCGCAGCAGCTTCTCTTCCGGGGTCAGCTGGCTTTCGCCCTTCGGCGTGACCTTGCCGACCATGATGTCGCCGGCGCGCACCTCGGCGCCGATGTACACCACGCCGCTCTCGTCGAGGCGGTTCAGCGCCTGCTCGGAGACGTTCGGGATGTCGGCGGAGATTTCCTCCGGGCCCAGCTTGGTGTCGCGCGCGACGCAGGTCAGTTCTTCGATGTGGATCGTGGTGTAGCGATCCTCTTCCACCACGCGCTCGGAGAGCAGGATGGAGTCTTCGAAGTTGTAGCCGTTCCACGGCATGAACGCGATCAGCATGTTCTGGCCCAGCGCCAGCTCGCCGATGTCGGTCGAGGGACCGTCGGCCAGCACGTCGCCGCGCGCGACCACGTCACCCACGTTCACCAGCGGACGCTGGTTGATGCAGGTGTTCTGGTTGGAGCGCGTGTACTTGATCAGCGAGTAGATGTCGACGCCGGCATCGGTTTCGCCGGAGATCTCGACTTCGTTGACCTTGACCACGATGCGACCGGCGTCGATCTGCTCGACCACGCCGCCGCGGCGGGCGTTCACGGTCACGCCGGAGTCGCGCGCCACGGCGCGCTCGATGCCGGTGCCGACCAGCGGCTTCTGCGCACGCAGCGTCGGCACGGCCTGGCGCTGCATGTTGGCGCCCATCAGCGCGCGGTTGGCGTCGTCGTGCTCCAGGAACGGCACCAGCGCCGCGGCGACCGACACGGTCTGCATGGGCGAGACGTCCATGTAGTCCACTTCGCTCGGCGGCTTCAGCAGCGATTCGCCCTGGAAACGGCACGGCACGAACTGTTCGGTCAGGCGGCTCTTGGCGTCGTGCAGGGCGTTGGCCTGCGCGATGACGTACTCGTTCTCCTCGATCGCCGACAGGTACTCGATCTCGTCGGTGATCACGCCGTCCACCACCTTGCGGTACGGCGTCTCGAGGAAGCCGTAGCTGTTGGTGCGCGCGTACACGGCCAGCGAATTGATCAGGCCGATGTTCGGGCCTTCCGGCGTCTCGATGGTGCAGACGCGGCCGTAATGGGTCGGGTGCACGTCGCGCACTTCGAAGCCGGCGCGCTCGCGGGTCAGGCCGCCCGGGCCGAGGGCCGAGACGCGGCGCTTGTGGGTGACTTCCGACAGCGGGTTGTTCTGGTCCATGAACTGGGACAGCTGCGAGGAACCGAAGAACTCCTTGATCGCGGCGGCCACCGGCTTGGCGTTGATCAGCTCCTGCGGCGTCAGGCCTTCGGACTCGGCCATCGACAGGCGCTCCTTCACCGCGCGCTCGACGCGGACCAGGCCCACGCGGAACACGTTCTCGGCCATTTCGCCGACCGAACGCACGCGGCGGTTGCCCAGGTGGTCGATGTCGTCCACGGTACCGCGGCCGTTGCGGATCTCGGTCAGGACCTTGATCACGTCCAGGATGTCCGAGGTCTCGCCCAGGCTGGCGACCAGGCGCTTGGCTTCTTCATCGTTGCGCGCGCCGAAGTACTTCTTGTCGTACAGCACGGCTTCGCCGGTGGTTTCCTTGCGGCCCACGCGGCGGTTGAACTTCATGCGGCCGACGTTGGACAGGTCGTAGCGCTCGAAGGTGAAGAACAGGTTGTGGAACAGGTTCTGCGCGGCGTCCTTGGTCGGCGGCTCGCCCGGGCGCATCATGCGGTAGATCTCGACCAGCGCTTCCAGCTGGGTCTTGGTCGGATCGATGCGCAGGGTGTTGGACAGGTAGGGACCGCGGTCCAGGTCGTTGACCCACAGCGTGCCCACGGCGTCCACGCCGGCCTTGCGGAACTTGGCCAGCTGGTCGTCGGTGATCTCGTCGTTGGCGGCGGCCAGCAGTTCGCCGGTGCCGGCATCGATCACGTCGTGCGACAGGATGCGGCCCACCAGGTATTCGTCCGGCACGGCCAGCGCGGCGATGCCCGACTGCTCAAGCTGCTTCACGTGGCGCGCGGTGATGCGCTTGCCGGCTTCCACGATGACCTTGTCGCCATCGGCCAGGTCGAAGTTCAGCGTCTCGCCGCGCAGGCGCTCGGCGACCAGTTCCAGCTGCACGCCTTCGGGCAGGATGTGGAAGGTGTTGACGTCGAAGAACTCGTTGAGCATCTCCTCGTTGGAGTAGCCCAGCGCGCGCAGCAGGATCGAGACCGGCAGCTTGCGGCGGCGGTCGATACGCGTGAACAGCGCGTCCTTCGGGTCGAACTCGAAGTCCAGCCAGGAGCCGCGGTAGGGAATGATGCGCGCGCTGTACAGCAGCTTGCCCGAGCTGTGGGTCTTGCCGCGGTCGTGGTCGAAGAACACGCCGGGCGAACGGTGCAGCTGCGAGACGATGACGCGCTCGGTGCCGTTGACGATGAAGGTGCCGTTGTCGGTCATCAGCGGGATTTCGCCCAGGTAGACCTCCTGTTCCTTCACGTACTTGATGGCCTTGGTGGACGACTCGCGGTCGTAGATCACCAGGCGCACGGTCACGCGCAGCGGGGCGCCGTAGCTCAGGCCGCGGTTGCGGCACTCGCGCTCGTCGAACACCGGCTCGCCCAGCTTGTAGCCGACGTACTCCAGCGCGGCGTTGCCGCTGTAGCTGGCGATCGGGAAGACCGACTTCAGCGCGGCGTGCAGGCCACGGTCCTCGCGCTTGGTCGGATCGGTGTGCTCCTGCAGGAATTCGCGGTAGGAGTCGACCTGGATGGCCAGCAGGAACGGGACTTCGAGGATGGAGCGCTGCTTGCCGAAGTCCTTGCGGATGCGCTTCTTTTCGGTGAACGAATATGTCGTCATGTGACTGTGCCTTTGGCAGCGTGGGGCGCGCGTCCGCGACCGCACGGGGGACATTCTTTCGAACGGGGGAATTTTCAGTTGGAAGTCGCTGGTATTGCCGGCACCAGCACGCCCTCTGCTGCTACTTCCAACTACAAACTCGCTTGGACGGGAATCGGGAATAGGGAATGGAGAATCGCCAGCGGGCGGAGAATGGCCCTGCGCTCGTGCGATTCCCTATTCCCTATTCCCTCTTCCCGTTGAAACGACCGAAGGCCAGGGGCTTTCGCCCCCGGCCTCGGGTTGTCGCCTGAGTGGACCGGCGACGGATACGGCTTACTTGACTTCGACGCTCGCACCAGCGGCTTCGAGGTCCTTCTTGAACTTGTCGGCGTCTTCCTTCGACACGCCTTCCTTCAGGACGCCGCCGGCCTCGGTGAGGTCCTTGGCTTCCTTCAGGCCCAGGCCCGTGATGGCGCGGACGGCCTTGATGACGTCGACCTTCTTCGCACCGGCGTCCTTCAGGACGATGGTGAACTCGGTCTGCTCTTCGACCGGGGCGGCGGCGGCGGCCGGACCGGCAGCGGCGACGACCGGGGCGGCGGCGGAGACGCCGAACTTCTCTTCGATGGCCTTGACCAGCTCCATCACTTCCATCAGGGTCTTGCCGGCGATGGCGTCGACGATCTGCTCGTTGGAAAGGGACATTGTGTTTACCTTTGGAAATTATCTGGGATTAGGGTTCGTAGAACCGTAGAAGACGTCGGATCAGGCTTCGGCCGGGGCTTCGGCGGCGGCTTCCGCCGGCGCTTCGCCACCACCCTGCTTGTCGGCCACGGCCTTGACGGCGCGGGCAAACATCGAGGCCGGTTCGGCCAGGACACGGGCCAGCATGGCCAGCGCCTGTTCGCGGGTCGGCAGCGACGCCAGGACTTCCACATGGCTGGCCGGATACAGCTGGCCACCCACGGAGACGACCTTCGGCTGCAGCTTGTCGTTACCCTTGGCGAATTCCTTGATCAGGCGACCGGCAGCGCCGGGTTCCTCGGTCGAAAACGCATACAGCAGCGGACCGACGAGCTTGTCCTGGACAACCTCGAATTCGGTACCGGCCACGGCACGCACGGCCAGCGTGTTTTTGACAACCTTCAAGTACACGCCGGTCTCGCGGGCCTTCTTGCGCATCGCGGTCATCTGACTGACCGTGGTGCCTGCGTATTCGGCGGCGACCAGGGAGTGCGCCTTGGCGGCGACGTCTGCCAGCTCGGCGACTACTTCTTGCTTCTGGGACAGATTGAGAGCCATACACTCCTCACTTATTGACTCCGCTCGCGACTCCTGCCGCTTGCGGTCCTGGACGGCACCCTTCCGTGGATACCGGGGACACGGAGGTCCCGTCGGTGGCCTGTCTGACTGGCGACCCTGCGGTCGTGCTCCAGAAAACTTCCAGAAGGCGGCACCATCTGCGCGGGCGCATTCCCGGGGGAATGGATTAAGCGGTCCCGCTAGCCACGACGGCGATTCCCTGCCAGCACGAGCTTCCCTGCCCGTCGTCGTTGCGCGCTGACCGCACCTGCGGTCTTTGACGGCTGTCGCTTGCGCCGGTCTGCCGGCTTGGGCGACTGCCCTCAAAAGGTGGGGAACGATTATCGAGGAAGGAGCAACGAGTGGGCCTTGGCAGTGCCGCTTCTACTCGCTCCTCACTCCTCTCCTCTCGTTCCTGCTTGTTGCTTACTTCAGGGACAGCGAGGACTGGTCGACGGTGACGCCGGGGCCCATGGTCGAGCTGACCGAGATCTTCTGCAGGTACTGGCCCTTCGAGGTGGCCGGCTTGGCCTTCACCAGGTCGACCAGCAGCGCCTGCAGGTTCGACTTCAGCGCTTCGTCGTCGAAGCTGGCCTTGCCGATGGTGCAGTGGATGATGCCGGCCTTGTCGGTGCGGTAGCGCACCTGGCCCGACTTGGCGTTCTTCACCGCCTCGGCCGGGTTCGGCGACACGGTGCCGACCTTCGGGTTCGGCATCAGGCCGCGCGGACCCAGGACCGTACCCAGCTTGCCGACCACGCGCATCGCGTCCGGCGTGGCGATGACCACGTCGTAGTTGATGTCGCCGGCCAGCATCTTCTCGGCCAGGTCGTCCATGCCGACAGCTTCGGCGCCCGCGGCGGCGGCTTCGTCGGCCTTGGCGCCGGCCGGGGCGAACACCGCCACGCGGACCGACTTGCCGGTACCGGCCGGCAGCACGGTGGAACCGCGCACCTGCTGGTCGGACTTCTTGGCATCCACGCCCAGGCGCACGGCCACGTCGACGGACTCGACGAACTTGGCCTTGACCGCGGTCTTGACGATCTTCAGGGCCTCGTCAATGGCGTACGCCTTGCCGGGGGTCACGGCGGCCAGGATGGCCTTCTGTCGCTTGTTCTGTGCCATCTCTTAACCCTCCACCGTCAGGCCCATGGAGCGGGCAGAACCCGCGATCGTGCGCACCGCTGCATCCAGGTCGGCCGCGGTCAGGTCGGGCTCCTTCGCCTTGGCGATGTCCTCGAGCTGCTTGCGGGTGACCTTGCCCACCTTCTCGGTGTTCGGGCGCTTGGAGCCGGACGTAATGCCGACGGCCTTCTTCAGCAGGATCGACGCAGGAGGCGTCTTCGTGATGAAGGTGAAGGTACGGTCGGAATAGGCCGTGATGACCACCGGAATCGGCAGGCCCGGCTCCAGCTTCTGCGTGGCGGCGTTGAACGCCTTGCAGAATTCCATGATGTTCAGGCCGCGCTGGCCCAGCGCGGGACCGACCGGCGGCGAGGGGTTGGCCTGACCGGCCTTCACCTGCAGCTTGATGTAACCGACAACTTTCTTTGCCATGTGAGTACTCTCCGGGTGCTAGCGCCTGTGAAGGCTCCCCATCGGACCGGGAAAATCACGCGTCCCGGCATCGCGTATCTCGAACGCGCCGACGGCCGCCCGAAGGCGGCCATGGCCCCTGCCGGCTCAGCCGTTCAGGGAGCCGCGCAGTATATCAGGCTTTTGGCAGGACCGCCCAGGCGGCCCCGCCGCCGGCTCAGGCCTTCTCGACCTGGCCGAACTCCAGCTCCACCGGGGTGGAGCGGCCGAAAATCAGCACCGCCACGCGCAGGCGGCTCTTCTCGTAGTTGACTTCCTCGACCACGCCGTTGAAGTCGTTGAACGGACCGTCGGTGACGCGGACCATCTCGCCCGGCTCGAACAAGACCTTGGGCCTGGGCTTCTCGACGCCTTCCTGCACCCGGTCGAGGATGGCGGCCGCCTCCTCGTCGCGGATCGGCAGCGGACGGTCGGCGGTGCCGCCGATGAAGCCCAGCACCTTGGACGTGTCCTTCACCAGGTGCCAGCTTTCGTTGTCCATGCGCGGGATGCCACCCTCGTCATGGGTTTCGATCTGGACCAGCACGTAACCCGGGAAGAACTTGCGCTCGGAACGACGCTTCTGGCCGGAGCGCATCTCCACGACCTCCTCGGTCGGGACCAGCACATCGCCGAACTTCTCCTGCATGCCGTCGCGGACGATGCGGTCGCGCAATGCCTGCGCCACCGACTTCTCGAAGCCGGAATAAGCATGGACGACATACCAGCGCTTCACTGAGCGACTCTCCTCAACGGCCAAAATTCAGGAACCACTCGATCAACGCCTGGATGGCGAAGTCGAAACCGGCCAGGATCAGGCTGAGCACGATCACCACCACGATGACCACCCAGGTGGTCCGGGTGGCTTCCTCGCGCGTGGGCCACACCACCTTGCGCAGTTCGAAACGCGACTCGGCGAGGAATTCGCGGGTATCGCGCCCCTTGCCGGTCTGCAGGAACACCAGCGCGCCCAGCACCAGGCCCGCGACCACCGCCAGCGAACGCAGCGGCGTGGCCCATTGTCCGTTGAACCACCACCACGCGACCAGGCCACCCACGACCAGCGCAAGCGCAAGGACGTACTTGGCGATGTCGGCCGCAGGCGTGCCGGCTTTGGATTGTTCGACCTTGCTGTTCAAGTCAGTTGTCGCTCTTTAGCTCGAGGGGAGCGCGGTAGACCCGGACTCCGCGGGGAAGGAAGTGGCACGCCAGGAGGGACTCGAACCCCCAACCTGCGGTTTTGGAGACCGCTGCTCTGCCAATTGAGCTACTGGCGTATCGATTTGCTACAACCTTCCCTTAGACGGCGAAGGCGGACCGAGGTTCCGGCCCGCCCTTCGCGCTGTCCGGCGAACCCGTCGCCGGGACCGCAGGGGCCTTACTTGATGATCTTGGCCACCACGCCGGCGCCGACCGTGCGGCCGCCCTCGCGGATCGCAAAACGCAGGCCTTCGTCCATCGCCACCGGGTTGATCAGCGTGACCACCATCTTCACGTTGTCGCCCGGCATCACCATCTCCACGCCTTCCGGCAGCTGCACCGCACCGGTGATGTCGGTGGTGCGGAAGTAGAACTGCGGACGGTAGCCCTTGAAGAACGGGGTGTGACGGCCGCCCTCGTCCTTGCTCAGCACGTACACTTCGGCTTCGAACTCGGTGTGCGGGGTGATCGAACCCGGCTTGGCCAGCACCTGGCCGCGCTCCACGTCGTCACGCTTGGTGCCGCGCAGCAGCAGACCGGCGTTGTCGCCCGCCTGGCCCTGGTCCAGCAGCTTGCGGAACATCTCCACGCCCGTGACCGTGGTCTTCTGGGTCGGACGGATACCCACGATTTCGATTTCGTCGCCCACCTTGATGATGCCGCGCTCGATACGACCGGTCACCACCGTGCCGCGGCCGGAGATCGAGAACACGTCTTCCACCGGCATCAGGAACGGCTTGTCGACGTCGCGCTCCGGGGTCGGGATCCAGGTGTCCAGCGCATCCACCAGCTTCAGGATCGCCGGCACGCCGATCTCGCTCTGGTCGCCTTCCAGCGCCAGACGGGCCGAGCCCGAGATGATCGGGGTGTCGTCGCCCGGGAACTCGTACTTGCTCAGCAGTTCGCGGACTTCCATCTCCACCAGCTCCAGCAGCTCGGCGTCGTCCACCATGTCGGCCTTGTTCAGGAACACGACGATGTACGGCACGCCCACCTGGCGCGACAGCAGGATGTGCTCGCGCGTCTGCGGCATCGGGCCGTCGGCGGCCGAGCACACCAGGATCGCACCGTCCATCTGCGCCGCACCGGTGATCATGTTCTTCACGTAGTCGGCGTGGCCCGGGCAGTCCACGTGCGCGTAGTGGCGCGTGGCCGATTCGTATTCCACGTGCGCCGTCGAAATCGTGATGCCGCGCGCCTTCTCTTCCGGCGCCGCGTCGATCGCGTCGTACGCCTTGAACTCGCCACCGAAACGCTCCGCGCCGATCTTCGTCAGCGCCGCCGTCAGCGTCGTCTTGCCGTGGTCAACGTGGCCAATCGTGCCCACGTTCACGTGCGGCTTGGTGCGTTCGAATTTACCCTTTGCCATGGCTGCTAGTTCTCGCGTGAATCGTCAATGGGAAGTGGTGCTCACGAATGGAATCGAACCATCGACCTCCTCCTTACCAAGGAGGTGCTCTACCGACTGAGCTACGTGAGCGTGAAACCTGTTTGTGTTGCCTGGACTTGCCGCAGACCCTGCACGGGCGTTCAGTGGAGCGGGAGACGGGAATCGAACCCGCACTAGTAGCTTGGAAGGCTACAGTTCTACCATTGAACTACTCCCGCACCGGGAGACCACTACAACTCGAAACAACAACGGAAAGCTGGTGGAGGGAGGTGGATTCGAACCACCGAAGGCGTAAGCCAGCAGATTTACAGTCTGCCCCCGTTGGCCGCTTGGGTATCCCTCCGGGATCACCGGACTGACCAGGCCTGGCGGCCAAATCAAACCAGGGTGAAACAGCCCGAGATTTTGGCGTGTGCGGATGCGTCTGTCAACGCGCCCGACACATTTTTTTCTCAGACGTTGAACCGGAAGTGCAGGACGTCGCCCTCCTGGACCCGATACTCCTTGCCCTCCAGCCGCAGGCGGCCGGCGTCGCGGGCTCCCGCCTCGCCCCGGTACTTGATGAAGTCGTCGAAGGCGATGGTTTCGGCGCGGATGAAGCCCTTTTCGAAATCGGTATGGATCACCGCCGCCGCCTGCGGCGCGGTGGACCCCGCCCGGACGGTCCAGGCGCGGACTTCCTTCACGCCGGCGGTGAAATAGGTCTGCAGGCCCAGCAGGGCGTAGGCGGCCCGGATCACCCGGTTCAGGCCCGGCTCGTCCAGCCCCAGGTCGGCCAGGAAGGCGTCACGGTCGGCGTCGTCCAACTGGGACAGCTCTTCCTCGATGGCGGCCGACACCGGCACCACCTGGGCGCCCTCGGCCGCGGCGCGGGCACGCACGGCGTCCAGGTGCGGGTTGTTCTCGAAACCGTCCTCCAGCACGTTGGCCACGTACATGACCGGCTTGAGGGTCAGCAGGAACAGGTCGCGGACCAACGCCCTCTCCTCTTCGTCCAGCCCCAGCGCGCGACCCGGCTTGCCGTCGTTCAGGCCGGCCTGCAGCTTCTGCAGCACGGGCTTGCGGGCGATGGCGTCCTTCTCCCCCGCCTTGGCCGAGCGCTCGGCACGGTTGAGCGCCTTCTCCACGCTCTCCAGGTCGGCCAGCGCCAGCTCGGTGTCGATGGTGTCGATGTCCGAGATCGGATCGATCCGGTTGTTGACGTGGATGACGTCGTCGTTCTCGAAGCAGCGCACCACGTGGGTGATGGCATCGACCTCGCGGATGTGGGCCAGGAACTTGTTGCCCAGGCCCTCGCCGCTGGCCGCGCCCGCCACCAGGCCGGCGATGTCGACGAACTCCACCGCGGTCGGAATGACCTTCTGCGGGTTGATGATCTCGGCCAGCTGGTTCAGGCGCGGGTCCGGCACCGGCACCACGCCCACGTTGGGCTCGATGGTGCAGAACGGGAAGTTGGCCGCGGCGATGCCCGCCTTGGTCAGCGCGTTGAACAGGGTCGACTTGCCGACGTTCGGCAGGCCGACGATGCCGCATTTGATGCCCATGTCTGGAATCCGTGAATGGAGAATCGGGAATGGGGAATGGGGAAGCAAAGCTCCCGATTCCCCATTCCCCATTCCCTATTCCCTCGGCGTATGCAACCGCGTCATCGCATCCATGAAATTGCCGGCCACCGCCAGTGGCAGCACGTCCAGGGCGTCGTCGATGGCCCGCGCGATCAGGGCCTCGTCGTCCTTGCCCGGCCTGCCCAGCACCCAGCTGGTCACCCGGTCCTTGTGGCCGGGATGGCCGATGCCGATGCGCAGGCGGTGGAACTTGCCATGGCCCAGGTGCTGGATGGTGTCGCGCAGCCCGTTCTGGCCGCCATGGCCGCCGTCGAACTTCAGCCTGGCCACGCCGGGCGCCAGATCCAGCTCATCATGCGCCAGCAGCGCCTCTTCCGGGGCGATCTTCCAGAACCGCAGCGCCGCCGCGACCGACTTGCCGCTCAGGTTCATGTAGGTGGCCGGCTTCAGCAACCACACCGGCTGCCCGGCCACGACGACCTTGGCGGTCTCGCCGAACAGCTTGCTGTCCAGGCCAAAGCGCTCACCCTGCCGCTCCGCCAGGGCGTCGACAAAATGGAACCCGGCGTTATGCCGGGTTCGGGCATGTTCGGCACCAGGATTACCCAGTCCGACGATGAGGCGCAGGCCTGCCATGGGACGCATCGCGCACCCTCGCCCGCCGGAGCGGGCGAAGGCTCACGCGATTACTTGTCGTCCTTCTTGGCGACCTTGGCCGCCGGCACTTCGGCCGACTCCGCCGGAGCTTCCTCGGTCTCTTCCTTGCCGTGCTTGGCGATCACGACGGCGACGTCGTGTTCCTTGCCCAGCTTCAGCTCGGGAATCACCACACCGGCCGGCAGCTTGATGTCGGACAGGTGGACCACCGCGCCGATGGCCAGGTCGGCCAGGTCGATCTCGATGAACTCCGGCAGGTCCTTCGGCAGGCACTCGACGACGACTTCGTTCAGCTCATGGGTGACCACGACCTCGGCAGACTTGCCGGCCGGCGACTTGTCCTCGTTGAGGAAGTGCAGCGGCACCGCGGTGCGCAGCGTCTCGTTCTCGTTCACGCGCTGGAAGTCCAGGTGCATGATCTGCTGCTTGAACGGGTGGCGCTGCATGTCACGCAGCAGCACCTTCTGGATGTCGCCATTGAGGCTCAGGTCCAGGATGGACGAGTAGAACCAGTCGTTCTGGCTGGCGAGCCAGACCTCGTTGTGGTTCAGCTGGATGCTGACCGGATTGAGTTCGCCACCGTAGACGATGGCGGGCACCTGGCCGGCGTGACGGAGGCGGCGGCTCGCACCCTTACCCTCGTCCTCGCGGCGCTGCACCTTGATTTCATGCGTGTTTGCCATGTTTCTTCACTACCCAGGTTGTTGGATCGCCTCGGGCGATCCGATGAAGGCTCATCCGCGACCAGATGAACCCGGAAAGCCACGCCCCGATGAGCCGGCGCGCGGCGGAGACTCAATCCACGTACAGCGAACTGACCGATTCGCCGAAGGCGATGCGGCGGATCGTTTCCGCCAGCAGTTCCGCCACCGACAGCTGGCGGATCTTGCTGCAGCCCTGCGCCTGCGGCGAGAGCGGGATGGTGTCGGTCACGACGAGTTCGTCGAGCACCGAGTTGTTCAGGTTGTCCACCGCCGGGCCCGAGAGCACGGGATGGGTGCAGTACGCCGCCACCTTGTTGGCGCCGTGCTGCTTCAGCGCCGCCGCCGCGGCGCAGAGGGTGCCGGCGGTGTCGACGATGTCGTCCACCAGCACGCAGTCCTTGCCTTCCACGTCGCCGATGATGTTCATCACCGTGGCCACGTTGGCGCGCGGGCGGCGCTTGTCGATGATCGCCAGGTCGGCGTCGTCCAGGCGCTTGGCGACCGCGCGGGCACGCACCACGCCGCCGACGTCGGGCGACACGACCAGCAGGTTCTCCGTGCCGTAGGCGCGCCAGATGTCGGCCAGCAGCAGCGGGGAGGCGTACACGTTGTCCACCGGGATATCGAAGAAGCCCTGGATCTGATCCGCATGCAGGTCGACCGTCAGCACGCGGTCGGCGCTAACCGCGCCGAACATCTTCGCCGCCACCTTGGCCGTGATCGGCACGCGCGAGGAGCGCATGCGGCGATCCTGGCGGGCGTAGCCGAAGTACGGCACCACCGCGGTGACGCTGCTGGCCGATGCGCGCTTGAGCGCGTCGATCAGCACCAGCAGTTCCACCAGGTTCTCGGCGCTCGGCGCGCAGGTCGGCTGCACGACGAACACTTCCTGCCGGCGGACGTTCTCCTGGATCTCCACCTGCACTTCGCCATCGGAGAACCGGGACACCAGCGCCTTGCCGGGACGCACGCCCAGTTCGCGGCAGATGCTGTTGGCCAACGGCTTGTTGGCGTTGCCGGAGAACACAAGCAGGTTACGTTCGTCTTGCATGGGTCGTCTCGGCGGATGCGGCTGGACTGGATTGGCAGGGGCGGAAGGATTCGAACCTACGAATGCCGGGATCAAAACCCGGTGCCTTAACCACTTGGCGACGCCCCTAGGCGTGTTTCTCCGTTCCGCGGAACTGCGCCAGCGCATCCAGCAGCGGCGAGCGCGCCGCGCCCTCCACCACCCAGGCATGCAGCCCGGCCGGCAGGAGCGCCAACGCGGCCTCGGCGGCGGCCCGGTCGGCGAACTCCACGAAGCAGCCGCCGCCGGAACCGGTCAAGCGTGGCGTACCGACGCGCGAAAGGGCCTGGAAGACCGCCTCGATGGCAGGCTCCCGGCGACGCACGACCGGCTCGAACGCGTTGCCGAGCAGTGATCCCGAAACGAAGTCGGATATTTTCGCGGGTGCAGCATCACGCGTCAAATCGGGGGAGGCGAACAGCGCCGCGGTGGGCACGTGGACGCCCGGATCGACCAGCAGGTACCACGCCGGGGGCAGGGCCAGCGGGGTCAGGACCTCGCCCACCCCTTCCGCCCAGGCGTTCTGGCCACGCACGAAGACCGGCACGTCCGCGCCGAGCTGCAGGCCCAGCGACGCCAGCCGGTCCGGGCCCAGCCCGCAGCCCCACACATGATCCAGCGCCACCAGCACCGTCGCGGCATCGGACGATCCGCCACCGAAGCCGCCGCCGGCCGAAATGCGCTTTTCGACGCCGATATCTGCACCTTGGTCAAATTTGGCCTCTTTTTGCAGAAGTTTGGCCGCCTTGATGACCAGGTCGTCCGCCTCGGCCACGCCGGGAGCGGAGGTTCCGACCCGCCGGATCGTCCCGTCGGAACGGGGGCGCAGATGAATGCGGTCGCCCCATGCCAGCAGGCGGAACACCGTCTGCAGCAGGTGGTAGCCATCGGCCCGCCGGCCGGTGATCTGCAACGTGAGGTTGAGCTTTGCGGGGGCCGGCCACGCCGACCAGCCCGCTTCAGGAGGAAACAGGCTCACTGCGGCGCCATCTGCCACTGGTCGACGGCGAGCTTCACCGCGGCGCCCTCGCGCCGCGCCTCCACCCGGCGCGGCAGGTCGGGCCGTGCGCCCTCGGCCGGAAACCAGTCCAGGTAGTCGACCCGCCAGCCATGCTGCGACAGGGCGCGCAGGCGGCCCTGGGTGTCGTACTCCAGCCCCTCCACCCCCGCGGCCGGGTCGGCCAGGCCACGCGCCCAATGCACCATCGAGGCCACGGGGATGTCCCAGCCGGTGGCCTGCCGCAGCAGGTCCGCCGCGTTGCCGCCCTCGCGGGTTCCGCCCTCCAGCCCCTCCAGGCGGCCTGCGCCGGTCTGCAGGTCGCCGGCCAGCCGCCAGCTCTGGCGGGTGACCGGCGCACTGAGCGCGACCCGGTAGCGGGCGTCGGTCTGCTCCCAGTCGATGCGGCCGCTGCCCCCCTTGCCGTTGGCGCTGACGGCGACCCGCCCGGAGAACGACCAGTCCGCCTGCGCAGCCAGCCATGCCGCGCGGGTGGCCTGCGCCGCCTGCGCGGCGGCCAGCGCCTCGGGATCGCGCAGGACGGGCGATGCCACGGTCGGCCCCCGCGTGGCGCAGCCGGCCAGCGACAGGGCCACCAGCCCCGTCCACAGCAGTCCTGAAACCTTCATGCGCCCGTCTTCTCCAGCGCCCGCTGCAGCGAGCGGTTGTCGGGATCGATCTTGCGCGCCTCCTCGAAGAACCGGCGCGCCTCGTCCTTCTGTCCCATCACCCACAGCACCTCTGCGACATGCGCGGCGATCTCGGCGTCCTTCTGCAGGGTGAAGGCCCGCCGCAACTCCACCAACGCCTCGGCGTTGCGACCCAGCCGATAGAGGACCCAGCCGTAGCTGTCGATGATCGCGGCGTCGTCCGGCGCGGCGGCGCGCGCCCGATCGATCAGCTCCAGCGCTTCCTGGTAGCGTGTGGTGCGGTCGGCCAGCGTATAGCCCAATGCATTGAGGGCGGCCACGTTGTCCGGCTCGATGACCAGGATCCGGCGGAAATCGGCTTCGGCATGGTCGATGCGGTCGCGGCGCTCCCACGCCAGGCCGCGCGAATACAGCAGCGCCAGGTCGTCGGGATAGGCCGCCAGCCCGCGCGCGAAGACCTCCAGTTCGCCCGCGTCCTGCTGGTCCTCGTGGCGCAGTTCGGCCTCCATCAGATAGGCGTCGCGGCGTGTCCCGTCGCCGACCCCGGCATCGGCCTGGAGCCGCCGCGCCTCGGCGAAGGCTTCGTCCTTGCGCCCCAGGTCGAACAGCGTCTTGATCGCCCGCAGGCGCGCTTCGGCGCGCTGTTCGCCGGCCGGGACGCTGCGGTACCACGCCAGCGCCTCTTCGCGCCGTTCCAGGAACTCGGCCATCTGGCCCAGCAGCAGGCGCCGTTCCGGGCTGTAGGCTGTCGCGGGATCCTTGCCGGTGGACGCTTGTTTCAGCTCTTCGTACAGCGCATCCAGCGCCTGTTTGTCGTCGGCCTTGGCCAGCAGCTGCGCCCGCAGGCCGTAGGTCAGCGTGTCCTGCGGGCCCTGCCCCATCGCCCGCGACGCCGCGGCCGGGTCGCCCAGCCGGTCGTACTCTTCCGCCAGCTTCAGGCGCAGCGCGGCATCGCCTGCCGCCTTCGGCAGCAGGCCGTCCAGCACCGTTTTCGCTTCTTCCTTGCGGCCGGCCTGCTGCAGCTGGCTGGCCTGCAGCAGCGCCACCTGCGGCTCGCCGGAAAAGCGCTGCACCACCTCGCCCACCATGCGCTCGGCCAGCACGGGCTGGTCCATCTGCTGGGCCAGGCCGGTGAAGGCCAGCCACGCCTGCAGGGTGTCGGGGATGGCGCCCCGGTCGACCAGTTCACGCAACAGGCGCGGCGCCAGCTCCGGATCCTTGCCCCCGCTGGCCAGTGCGGTGAGCGCATACCGCCAGCCCAGCTCGTCCGGGTCCTGCATCAGTCCGGCCAGCTCCCGACGGGCCTGGCGGCCCTGTCCCTGGCGCAGGGCCAGCGTGGCCTCGGCGCCACGCAGGGCCAGCGTGCGCGGCGACCTGGCCCGCCACAGCTTCAGCGCCTCGGCGGCGCGCGCATCGTCCTTCGCCAGCAGGGCGATACGCGTGGCGCGCTCGGCCAGGCCGGCATCGTCGTCCCGCCGGGCCGCATCCAGGTACCAGCGCGCGGCGTCGGGCAACTGGCCGGCCTGCAGGGCGAACTCGCCGGCCATGACGGTGGTCAGCGCATCGTCCTTCGGCTCGACGGGGCGCACGGAAGGCGCGGCCAGCGCCGCCGGCGCCAGGGCCACCAGCGCCAGCATCGCCAGACGGGTACGAATCATTTCGGGCATGAAACTCACGTGGGCCGTAAAATGGCGGCCCTGATGAGCCAGCAGCTTACTGCAAGCACCTGAACGATGACGTTGTGGGTCCTCGGATTGAACCACCAGACCGCGCCGGTCGACCTGCGCGAACGGGTGGCGTTCGACGCCGGCACGGTGCCGCACGCGTTGTCCTCGCTGCGCGCGTTGCCGGACGTGGCCGAGGCCGCGCTGCTGTCGACCTGCAACCGCACCGAACTCTATGCGGTGGCCGAGGATGGCGACGTGCTGTCCAGCTGGCTGGCCACCCATGCCGAAGGCCTGGAAGGCTATCTGTACCGGCATCGCGACGCCGACGCGGTGCGCCACCTGTTCCGGGTGGCCACCGGCCTGGATTCGATGGTGCTGGGCGAACCGCAGATCCTGGGCCAGGTGAAGGACGCCTGGGCGACGGCCCGTGAACACGGCGCGCTCGGCAACCGCCTGGACCGGCTGTTCCAGCAGACCTTCGCCGTGGCCAAGCGTGCGCGCACCGATACGCGGGTCGGCGCGAACCCGGTCTCGGTCGCCTCCACGGCGGTGCGCCTGGCGCAGAACTCCTTCGCCCGCCTCAGCGAATCCACGGTGCTGCTGGTCGGCGCCGGCGAAACCATCGAACTGGCGGCCAAGCATCTCAGCGAAGGACGCGTGCGCCGCCTGCTGGTGGCCAACCGCACGCTGGCGCATGCGCAGGAACTGGCCAGCCGCCACGGCGGCTACGCCCTGCCGCTGGCCGAACTGGACCGTCACCTGGCCGAAGCCGACGTGGTGTTTTCCGCCACCGCCGCGCGCGAGCCGGTGGTGCGCCACGCCCAGGTCGCGGCTGCGCTCGCCGCGCGCAGGCACAAGCCGATGCTGCTGTTCGACCTGGCCGTGCCGCGCGATATCGACGCCTCCGTGGCGGACCTGCGCGACGCCTACCTGTACACCGTCGACGACCTGGAGCGTGCGGTCGAGGACAACCGGCGCAGCCGGCGCGAAGCCGCCGATGCGGCCGAGGCCATCATCGACGTGCAGGTGGGCCGGTTCATGGAAAGCCTGCGCGCCGGCGCACGCACCGAGCCGCTCAAGCGCCTGCGCGCCCTGGGCGACGCCGCGCGCGAGGACGTGCTGGCCAAGGCGCGCCAGCAACTGGCCAACGGGCGCGAACCGGAGCAGGTGCTGGACTTCCTGGCCCACACCCTGACCAACCGGCTGCTGCACCCGCCGACGGCCGCCCTGCGCGAGGCCGCGCTGAACGGCGACGCCGACCTGGCCCGCGCCGCCGACCGCCTGTTCCCGGCTCAGCCGCCCTATTCCCACCTGAAGAAAGACGATGACGCCAACGCTGCGCCGTAAGCTGGAAGCGCTGGCCGAACGCCGGGAAGAACTCGAACGCCTGCTCGCCGACCCGGACGTGATCGGCGACGGCGACCGTTTCCGCGCGTTCTCGCGCGAGTTCGCCCAACTGGAACCGCTGGCCACCGCGATGGCGGAGGAAAAGCGCGCGCGGGCCGACCTGACCGCGGCGCAGGCGATGCGCGACGACCCCGAACTGGCCGAACTGGCCGACGAGGAGATCGCCGCCGCGCAACAGCGCCTGGCGCGGCTGGACGAAGAACTGATGCTGTTGCTGCTGCCCAAGGACAGCCGCGACGAGGGCAACCTGTTCCTGGAAGTGCGCGCGGGCACCGGCGGCGACGAGGCCGCCATCTTTGCCGGCGACCTGTTCCGGATGTACGCACGCTATGCCGAACGCCAGGGCTGGAAGGTGGAGGTCGAATCCGACAGCCCCGGCGAGCACGGCGGCTACAAGGAAATCGTCGCCCGCATCGTCGGCCGCGGCGCGTACTCGAAGCTGAAGTTCGAGTCGGGCACCCACCGCGTGCAGCGCGTGCCGGAAACCGAATCGCAGGGCCGCATCCACACCTCGGCCGCCACCGTGGCGATCATCCCGGACGTGGACGAGGTGGACGAGATCGTCATCAACCCGGCCGACCTGAAGGTCGACACCTTCCGCTCCTCCGGCGCTGGCGGCCAGCACGTCAACAAGACCGAATCGGCCATCCGCATCACCCACGTGCCCACCGGCGTGGTGGTGGAGTGCCAGACCGAGCGCAGCCAGCACGCCAACCGCGACAAGGCGATGAAGCGGCTGAAGGCGCAGCTGCTGGACGCCGAGCGCAGCCGGCAGCAGGCCGCGCAGGCCCAATCGCGCAAACTGCAGGTGGGCAGCGGCGATCGCAGCCAGCGCATCCGCACCTACAACTTCCCGCAGGGCCGCATCACCGACCACCGCGTGGAAGGGCTTACCCTGTACGATCTGCCCAATGTCATCCAGGGCGACCTGGACGCACTGATCGACCGCCTCGCCCGCGAGCATCTGGCCGATGAGCTGGCCCGCCTGACGGAGTCCGCATGACACCTCTCATTGTCCGCCGCGCGGGCCTGAACCACCTGGACGTGGTGGCGCACCTGTTCGACCTGTACCGGATGTTCTACGGCCAGCCGGGCGATCCGACGCTGGCGCGCGATTTCATCCGGGCCAGGATGGAGCGCGACGAATCGGTGGTCCTGCTGGCCTGGCGCGACGAGCAGGCCGTCGGCTTCGTCCAGCTCTACCCTGCGTTATCGTCCGTCAGTGCCGCGCGCACGTGGATCCTCAACGACCTGCTGGTGGTGCCCGAAGCGCGCCGGCTGGGGGTGGCGCGCGCCCTGCTGTCGGCCGCCGCCGACTTCGCCCGCGACGACGGCGCGTTGCGGCTGGAACTGGAAACCGACCACGACAACCACGCCGCGCAGGCCCTGTACCGCGACATGGGCTGGACGCTGTACGACGGCACACTGCGCTACCGACTGCCGCTCCGCTGACGCACGATTGCGCTACGCTGCGCGGCATGAGCCATGCCGACGACCTTATCCCGTTGCACCTCTGCGTGCTGACCGTTTCGGACAGCCGCACCCTGGCCGAAGACCGTTCCGGCGACTACCTGGCCGAAGCGCTCGCCAGCGAAGGCCACCAGCTGCATGCCCGCGCCCTGCTGCCCGACGACCGCTACCGCCTGCGTGCGCAGGTCTCGCAGTGGATCGCCGATCCGGCCGTGGACGGCATCCTGGTGACCGGCGGCACCGGCTTCACCGGCCGCGATTCCACGCCCGAAGCGCTGCTGCCGTTGCTGGACAAGGAAATGCCGGGCTTCGGCGAGCTGTTCCGGCAGATCAGCTTCGAAGAGATCGGCACCTCGTCGCTGCAGTCGCGCGCCTTCGCCGGGCTGGCCAACCAGACCTTCCTGTTCTGCCTGCCCGGCTCCACCTCGGCCTGCCGCACGGCATGGGAGAGGATCATCCGCGCGCAGCTGGATGCGCGCACGCGGCCCTGCAATCTGGCCACGCTGCGTCCCCGCCTGAAGGAATGAGCCAGGAGAGCCCCCCCATGTCGCTCGATGCCACCCTGCGTCTGCTCACCAAGGCCAGCGGCCTGACCGCCGCCGACCTGGCCGCCGCCATCCCGCGGGCCGGCGTATCCACCGTCAAGGCCTGGCTGGCAGGCGAGAAGATGCCCGGCAGCGAGCAGCTCAACGCCCTGGCCCGAGCGTTCGGCGTGCCGGCCGGCGCCTTGCTGTCGGAACTGGCCTCCACGCTGGACCCGGCGCGCACGCAGGGCGAGCACGGCCTGCTGGCCGCCTACCGCGCCCTCAACACCCGCCAGCAGGGCGCGCTGCTGGAAGTCGCGCGCGGCATGGCCGGCCAGGCCGCGCGCCGCAAACGCTGAACCCCTCTCCGCCGCACAGGACGACGCGATGAAGCCGCTCAAGCGCAAGGACTACGAAGCCCGCCTGAAACCGCTGCAGCTGGAACTGGCGGCGATGGCCCGCTGGGCCTCGCACTGCGGTGCGCGCATCGTGGTGGTGGTGGAAGGCCGCGACACCGCCGGCAAGGGCGGCGCCATCGGCGCGATCACCGAACACCTCAACCCGCGCCAGTGCCGCGTGGTGGCGTTGCCCAAGCCGGGCGAACGCGAAGCCACGCAATGGTATTTCCAGCGCTACATCGCGCACCTGCCGGCAGCGGGCGAGATCGTGCTGTTCGACCGCAGCTGGTACAACCGCGCCGGCGTCGAGAAGGTCATGGGCTACTGCACCGACGAGCAGTACCAGCGCTTCCTGCAGCAGGCGCCGGTGTTCGAACGCGGCATCACCGACGACGGCATCCTCCTGTTCAAGTACTGGCTGTGCGTGGACCAGGCCCTGCAGGAGGAGCGCTTCGCCGAGCGTGCGGACGAACCGCTGAAAAGCTGGAAGCTGTCGCCGATCGACCTGAAGGCGCGCGAGAAGTACGCCGACTACACGGCCGCGCGCGAAGCCATGCTGGAGGCCACCCACACCGCGCACGCCCCGTGGACGCTGGTGGACTTCAACGACCAGCGCGTCGGTCGCCTCACCCTGATCCGCGACCTGCTGGACCGCCTGCCCGACACCCGCGTGCCGGTGGAACCGCTGGGCCTGCCGCCGCTGCGCGGCAAGCTGCACAAGGAACGCTACGGCGTGCTCAAGCCGATCAAGCCGCAGCGCGGCGGCTGACGATGCGCCTGCCCTTCATGGCCGCGGTGTGGCTGGCGGCAGCGCCTGCGCTGGCGCAGGACCCGGCGGATACGGAAGACCCGTCGGCGACCACCCTGGAAACGCTGACCGTCCGGCCCGAGCCGGAGGAAGTCGTGGACCTGTACCGCTTCCGCAACCCCATCGAGGTCGAGCCGGGCACGTTCGAGCGCGACTGGCGCGAACCGCCCAGCCTTGAACAGTTGGGCAAGAACGGCGGCATCGTGCCGGTGCTCGCCGGCCTGGCCGCCAAGGGCATCCAGGCCGGCGCACGCAAGATCCCCGGCTGGAAGGAACCCAGGCAGGCGGTGATCGCGCGACCGCCGCCGCTGGACGAGGCCCAGACCGCCCGCGCGCTGCGACTGCACGAAGCGGGGGAGTGAAGCCTCAGCCGGTGACGAAGCCGTCGTTCACCGGTCCCGTCCACGCCTGGCGCACGACCGAGCCGACGCACGCAGCGGGTGGCCCGTGCTGAAGCCACGCTTCCAGCGCATCCAGTGCGGCGGCCTGGCCTTCGGCGATCACTTCCACGCCGCCGTCGGCAAGATTGGTGGCCCGGCCACGCAAGCCCAAATCCAGCGCGCGCTCGCGCGTGGAGGCGCGGAAGAACACGCCCTGCACCTTGCCGGCGACCAGGAAGCGCGCGGCGGGCATCAGGCCCCGGCCTTCGGCCCGCCCGCCGCGGCGATGGCCGCTTCGATCTGCTTGCCCGTCACCGGACCGAGGAACTGCTTGGCCACCCTGCCGTCCGGCGCGATCAGGTAGGTCAGCGGCAGACCGCGCGGCGTGGCGAAGTCCGCGGGGGGGTTGTACACATCGAGGATCGCGATCGGATAGACGACCGGACGCTCCTCCAGGAACGCTTTCAGTTCGTCCGCTTCGATTTCCTCGTAAGCCAGGCCGATCACCTCGATATGCGCATTGTCCTTGTCCAGCGCCGACAGGTCGGGCATCTCCTTCAGGCACGGCGCGCACCAGGTGGCCCAGAAGTTGACCACCACCCATCGGCCGCGCCGCGCGGCCAGCGAGTACGCGGCGCCGTCCAGCGTCTGCACTTCCAGCGCGGGGATCTCGGCCGTGCGATCGGCATGCGCCGTCGAGGCGGGATCGACCGCCTGCACATGCGCTTCGATGGCGGGCTGCGAGGCTTCGGACGGTGCCGAGCCGGCATTGCACGCCGCCAGCGACAGGACCACGGCCAGCGACAGGGAGGGAATGGACTTCATGCAGGCTCCTGGGAGGATTCGACGTACAGATCGCTGACGCGCTTCTTCAGCAGTTCGCGCAAGGGCACGCGCAGCTCGTCCAGCGCGCGCCGCGCCGCGCATCCCAGCGCATCGTCGTGGAAGGGAAGGTGCGCTTCGGCGACGGGAATGCGCAGCTGGCAGGCCTCGTACAGGTCGCACAGGGTCAGGTCGTCCAGGTCGCGCGCCAGCAGCCATTCGCCTTCCTCGTCGCGGCGCAGCAGGTTGATCTCGGCAAGTTGGCCCAGGATCTGCTGGATCAGCGAATCGGTCAGCATCGGCTCCATCGCCAGGATCTGGTCGCTGTGCAGTCCCTTGCCCTGGGCGCGCGCCTGCGCAAAGCGCCCCAGCATGCGCAGCAGGCCATAGATTTCGTAGCCCAGCGGCAGGCGCAGCGCGACCGGCTGGTAGCGGAACGCCGCCATGCCCGACGCCAGCGATGCGCCCAGCAGCACCGCCACCCAGCACAGGAAGATCCACAGCAGCAGGATGGGCGCGGCCGCCACTGCGCCATAGATCTTCTGGTAGGTGTTGAAGCTGCCCAGGTAGGCGCCCAGGCCCCACTTGGCCAGTTCCAGCAGCACCGTGGCCAGCAGCGCACCGGCCACGGCGTAGCGCCACTTGATGGTCCGGTGCGGCACCACGCGGTAGATCACCACGATGGCGGCCAGTTCGATCAGCACCGGCGCCAGGCTCAGCGACAGCGTCTGCAGCCACCTGCCGCCGCTGGTGGCGAACACCGGCAGCGCGTAGAAGCGCGCCGACAGCGCCAGCGAGGCGGCGGCCATCAGTGCGCCCAGCGTCAGCACCGTCCAGTACACCAGGAAGCGCGACAGCTTCGGCCGTGCACTGCGCACGCGCCAGATGCGGTTGAAGGTGGCTTCGATGCTGTTGAGGGTGATCAGCAGCGATACCACCAGCGCGATCACGCCCACCGCCGTCAGCTTGCCGGTGTTGTCCAGGAAGCCGTCCAGCTTCGTCTTCAGGCTGGCCGCCGCGCCCGGCAGGAAGTTGGCGAAGATGTAGTCGCGCAACTGGTCGCTCCACTCCTGGAACGTGGAGAACGCCGACAACACCCCGAACACCACCATCGCCAGCGGCACCAGCGCGAACAGCGTGGTGTAGGCCAGCGAGCCTGCGGCCTGGAACAGGCGGTCGTCGAGGAAGCGCTTGGCCAGGAAACGGAAGAACGTGCCCATGCGCGCACGGTCGCGCACGCGTTCGGTCCAGCGGTTCAACGAGTCCAGGGGCTCCATGGGCGGAAGGGTAACCGATGCGTCATGGAGGCGACATCGCCGATACTAGGCGCTCCCCGAACGACGAAGACGGCCCATGCCCGAGATCCTGGTGCTCTACTACAGCCGCGGCGGTTCCGTGGCCAGGCTGGCGCGGCAGATCGCGCGCGGCGTGGGCGAAGTCGAGGGGATGTCCGCGCGCCTGCGCAGCGTGCCGCCGGTGGCCGCGGTGACCCAGCAGGCGGCACCGCCCGTACCCGAGGACGGCGCCCCGTACGTGGACAAGCAGGACCTGGCCGACTGTGCGGGCCTGGTGCTGGGCAGCCCCACCCGCTTCGGCAACATGGCCGCGCCGGTGAAGCACTTCATCGACGGCCTGGGTGCGGAATGGGCCAGCGGCACGCTGGTGGGCAAGCCGGCGGCGGTGTTCACCTCCACCGCCACCCAGCACGGTGGGCAGGAATCCACCCTGCTGTCGATGCAGGTGCCGCTGCTGCACCATGGCTGCGTGATCGTCGGCATTCCCTTCACCGAGCCGCAGCTGAGCACCACGCGCACCGGCGGCACGCCCTACGGCGCCAGCCACGTGGCCGGCGGCGAGGACGATCCGCAACCCAGCGACGAGGAGGCCGCGCTGGCGCGGGCGCTGGGCCGGCGCGTGGCCGACATCGCGCGCCGGCTGGGGGTGCGCTGATGGAACGTTCGCGCCTGGTCCTGGCCGGCCTGCTGCAGCTGCTGGCGGTGCTGTATGCGGTCTGGTTCTTCGGCGACCGCCATTACACGGCGGTGCTGCTGGTGTTCTGCCTGCCGCCGGTGCTGCTGATGATCGGCGTGATGGCGCGCCGGCGCAGTGCGGCGTTCTGGTCCGGGGTGCTGGCGCTGTTCTGGTTCGCGCATGCGGTGATGGTGGCGTGGTCGCGGCCGGCGGAGGCCGGTTTCGCCTGGGCCGGCATCGTGCTGTCGGTCGGTATCGTGCTGGCCACCAGCTGGCCGGCCTTCGCCAAGCGGTTCGGCAGGAAGCGGTGATGCGCGCCTGCCTGCGGTTGCGGCGATAATCGCCGCCTACGACCGCATTCAACGCTGGCGCCCGAGGCGCCGGCAGGAGCCTTGAGATGGACGAGCTGCTGATCGTCACCACCGGTGGCACGATCGACAAGATCTACTTCGACGACAAGTCCGACTACCAGATCGGCGATCCGCAGATCGGCATGATCCTGCGCGAGTTGGGCGTGACGTTCCGCTTCACGGTCATCCCCATCCTGCGCAAGGACTCGCTGCACATCACCGACGAGGACCGCGAGCTGATCCGCGCGACCATCGCGGCGCAGCCGACGAAGCATGTGCTGGTCACGCACGGCACCGACAGCATGGTGCAGACCGGCCATGTGCTGGCCTCCATCCCGGACAAGACCATCGTGATGACCGGCGCCCTCAGCCCGGCGCGCTTCCGCGGCTCGGACGCGGAGTTCAACATCGGCTGCGCCATCGGCGCCGTGCAGTCGCTGCCGGCGGGCGTGTACATCGCCATGAACGGGCGGATCTGGGACCCGGCCAAGGTCAGGAAGAACGTGGCGGCGAACCGGTTCGAGGCGGTGTGAGGCCGGAAGGCTTCCATGCTCGGTGACGACAAGGCCCGCTGATGCGGGCCTTGTGCTTTCACGGGAGAGGGAATCGTTCTCCGGCGCGTGCTCCTGAAAACCTGCTCCGACCCTGCTGCGGAGGCGACCTACGGCGGCGAAATGGCAAAGGCGCAGAGGCTTGACGACAGCGGAACGGCCTTCGCACCCAGGGCCTCATAGAGCGAGATGGCCCTGTGGTTGCTGGAGCGCACATTGTTGATCACCAGCTCGCGACACCCCTCGTCACGCGCCTTCTGTCGCAGCTGTTCAATCACCGTGCTGCCATAGCCGCGGGAGCGCTGTCTCGAATCGATTTCGATCTTCTCCAGCACAAAGCGTTCGCCCGACTCGAACCACCCATGGGCGCGACCTACGCGACGGCCATCGAGCCATGGCTCAATGACATAGTGCCGCCGCTGCTGGCTCTTCTCGAAGCACCAGTCTGTTTTCCATTGGAGAGGGGTTGCTTTCAATGAGGATCCACTTGGCTGCGATGGCCGAACACCCGGTCACCCCGGGCCGTGTCGCGGCGTGGGCGGGGGGAAAGAGGCCGGAGGCGGGGGCGCAGGATACCTGTCCCGAGCTGAATCGCCGCGCAGCCGACCCGGCACGGAGCTGAGAACGTTCGACCCGTCATAGCTGCTCCAGGAGTTGCTGTTTCAGATCGACCCGATGCCTATCTAGCGCTTTCTTTCAAACACCGATATGAAGATCATGCCTTTATCATCTGGAGCAAGTGTTGTCCGTGTGTCCATGAAGTTCTGTCCGAACCAAGGCTCTCCAAACGCATTCGAGATCAATCCTGACCAATCAGCATTGGGAGAGGTGGGACTGGTCCCCGCCCTCACCACGGCGGACATAACGCAAACCGATCTTCCGCACCGGACTTTGTCTACCTCAAGTCCAGAGTAGCCCGGGCCGTGGCTTCGAAGAGCCACGTCAAAGCTGTTTTCCATCTGCTGGGCCCATGCCTCGTCTCGGCCTTCCTTCTCGAGAATCTCCATTAGATCCGAGAACTCCGCATCTGCAGCCCGCAGCTTTCCGTTCACCAGTGCTGCGCGCTTGGCGTTCTCCGCACTCATTATTGCGGGCCCACGAAGATTGCCTTCGGAACTCTCGCTGTTGGCATGCTGGGCGGCCACAAGTTGCGGCGTCCCGGATGCAGCGCTGGACGGGTCAGAGTTGTCGCCGGACGCGCGGGCCTGGGAAGCTTTCGTAGCTCCACCGACACTGACATCTTCTCCGTCTGCCTTGTTGCGGCTCGCCTCAGCATTCTCTTCGGCCGACTTTCCATCGTGGAGGCCGATCACCCCTATTCCCAAGGCGGCGGCAATAGCGACTGCAACGATAGCGATGTTCATGGTCTTCATGCGTGTTCCTTTGCGAATTATTCAGCAGAGCACTCTCGCGAGCACTCTGCTTCTAAGCACTGGATCGGCAGGCTTCAGCCACTGCAACTACGGAGTCCGGATTGAGTGCAGTAGATGGTTGGCCGGCTACCATTGTCTGTCGTGCAAGTGCAGTGGGAAGTGTCAAAGGCCTGCTTGGTAACGTCGGTGCATGCTGGCACTGTGCCTGAGCCGGAGTCAGCTGCACACCGGGTCCGGTTATACGACTTGTCTATAGCCCCCGTATGGCCGGCTATACCCTTTCAACCTCGATCTTAGGGGGCTGAGTCCGGCAAACTAGTGGATGTATAACCGGACACAGCGGACTGACCGGAGCGCGCTCGGAAAACCGCAGCGTAACATTGAAGAACGTCCGCTCCGGGCCGGGAGGTGCCCCCCTGCCCTCGATAAACATCCCTGACCATCCGCGATGCACACGCATCACGTTGGCGGTAGCCGGAGTGAGGTGAGCAGCGCCCCACACCATGGAACCCACCCTTTCGGCACAGAAGGCGCAGCCCTCGCCTACCCCACGCGTTCCGCGGTGGACCCACGCAGCATCAGAGCAAAATCCAAGGTCTGCCGGTGCTGCACGTCCATGCCGTCGATGATGGCGAGCAAGAGCTTCACGGCGCGAATGCCGATTTCGCGCATGGGTTGGCTGATGGTGGTCAAGGGCGGGTTGAGGTAACGGGATGAGGCCAGGTCGTCGAAGCCGATGACCGAGACGTCATGCGGCACGCCGAGGCCGAGGTCCCTGCAGGCGGCCAGTACCCCCAACGCCATCTGGTCGCTGAAGCAGAAGGCCGCGGTCGGGGCGCCGGTGCCCTGCGCCAGCAGCTGCCTGGCCGCCGCGTAGCCGGACTCCACCGAGAAGTCGCCCGGCGCGAGTATCAACTGGCGCAGGCGGCCGCGCGCCCTGGCGGCCGCCTTCGCCCCTTCCAGTCGTTGCCGATGCAGGGGATTGTCGGGCGGGCCACCGACTACCGCGATGCGCTGATGCCCCAGTCCGTACAGGTGTTCCATCGCGGCGCGCGCGGCGGCGGCGTTGTCGATATGGACACTGGGAATGCCCAACGCCGGATCGAACTCGCAGCCATTGACCACCGGCGCGCGCGGGCCCAACTGCTGGACGATCTCGCGCGCCGTCGGCGGCAGCCGATGTCCCAGGACGATCAGGCCATCGGCCTCGTTGCGGCGAAGCATCTGCACGTAGCGCTCTTCGCGATCGGGCTGGTGCTGGGTATCGCCCAGGAGCACGGCGTAGTCGGCGGCCTGCGCGGTTTCTTCCGCACCCTGCAGGATCTTTGCGAAGAAGGGATTGGCGATGTCCGGCACGGTCACCAGGATCTTCCCGCTGCGCTGCGTCTTGAGCGTCCGGGCTATCGTGTTGGGGACATAGCCCAGTGCGGCCGCCGCCTGCTGGATGCGCTCGCGCGTGGCCGGCAGCACCTTCTCCGGGCGCGAGAGCGCGCGGGACACCGTCCCTGCCGAGACGCCCACGTGTCGAGCGATGTCGTAGATCGTCGCCATGTCAGCCCCGGCGTCTCCGATGCGCTGCACAACGCCTTTGCGCCGGACCCCATGCTAGGATCGTGCAATCGATTGCATCAGGGCCGATCGCCGTGAAGACACTCAAGGGTCCCGCGCTGTTCCTGGCGCAATTCATCGGTGACAAGCCTCCCTTCGATCGGTTGGATACCTTGGCCGAATGGGCGGCCGGGCTGGGCTATTCTGGCGTACAAGTGCCCACCAGCGCGCCCCATGTCTTCGACCTGGCGCAGGCGGCACAGAGCCAGGCGTACTGCGACGATATCGCCGGCATGCTGGACCGGCACGGCCTGCGCATCACCGAACTGTCCACCCACCTGCAGGGCCAGCTGGTCGCCGTCCATCCCGCGTACGACAGCCTGTTCGACGGGTTCGCCCCGCCGGAGAAGCGCGGCGATCCTTCTGCCCGGCAGGCGTGGGCGGTCGAACAGATGGCCATGGCCGCGCAGGCCAGCCAGCGCCTGGGACTGACCGCGCATGCGACGTTCTCGGGTGCATTGGCCTGGCCTTATTTCTACCCCTGGCCGCAGCGGCCGCCGGGCCTGGTGGAAGAGGCCTTCGCCGAACTCGGACGCCGCTGGCGTCCCATCCTGGACACCTTCGATGCCCACGGCGTCGACCTCTGCTACGAGATCCATCCCGGCGAAGACCTGCACGACGGTGCGACCTTCGAACGGTTCCTCGACGCGGTGGACCACCATCCGCGCGCCAAGATCCTCTACGACCCCAGCCACCTGCTGCTGCAGCAGATGGACTATCTGGGCTTCATCGACCGCTACCACGAGCGCATCGGCATCTTCCACGTGAAGGACGCCGAGTACCGCGCCAGTGCGCGCAGCGGCGTCTATGGCGGCTACGAGAACTGGATCGACCGTCCCGGCCGCTTCCGCTCGCTGGGCGATGGCCAGATCGATTTCAAAGCGATCTTCTCGAAGTTGGCGCAGTACGATTTCCCCGGCTGGGCAGTACTGGAATGGGAGTGCTGCCTGAAGCATCCGGAAGACGGCGCGCGCGAAGGCGCCGCCTTCATCCGCGACCATCTGATCCGCGTGACCGGGCGCGCCTTCGACGATTTCGCCGACAGCGGCGCGAGCCGGGAAACACTGCGCCGCATGCTGGGGATCTGACCGGACACCGACCTGGGAGGGGAAGTCATGACGTTCGCTATGTCGCGCCTGAGCGCGATGATGTTCCTGCAGTTCTTCATCTGGGGGGCGTGGTTCGTCACCCTGGGCACGTATCTGGTGCAGGGCCCGCTGAAGGCCAGCGCAAGCCAGGTCGCCACCGCCTTCCTCAGCCAGTCCATCGGCGCCATCGTCGCGCCGTTCCTGGTCGGACTGATCGCCGACCGCTACTTCGCCGCGCAACGCATCCTGGCGGTGCTGCACCTGGCCGGGGCGGTGCTGATGTGGTTCGCGTCCACGGCGACGAGCTTCGACGCATTCGCTGCTTACGTGATGGCCTACATGCTGTTGTTCATGCCGACGCTGGCGCTGGCGAACAGCGTGGCGATGCGGCACATGCAGTCGCCGGAAAAACAGTTCCCGCCCGTGCGGGTCGCGGGCAGCATCGGCTGGATCGTCGCCGGCGTGCTGATCGGCTGGCTGGGCTGGGAACAGGCGCACCGCCTGGAGCTCACCTTCCGCATGGCCGCGGCGGCCTCGCTGATGCTGGGGCTGTACGCGTTCACCCTGCCGCACACGCCACCGCTGGCGCAGCAGCGCAACGCTTCGCTGGGCCAGATCCTGGGCCTGGACGCGTTGCGCCTGCTGAAGTCGCGCTCGTACCTGGTGTTCTTCCTGGCCTCCATCGCCATCTGCGTGCCGCTGTCGTTCTACTACAACTTCACCAACCCATACCTCAACGACCTGGGTGTGCGCGGTGCGGCCGGCCTGCAGTCCCTGGGCCAGGTGTCCGAAGTGCTGCTGATGCTGGCCATGCCCTTCCTGTTCGCCCGGCTGGGGGTCAAGACCATGCTGGCGATCGGCATGGCGGCGTGGGTGGTGCGCTACGGGATGTTCGCCTATGGCGACGCCGGCGGCGGGTTCGCGCTGCTGGTCGTCGGCATCGTGCTGCACGGCATCTGCTACGACTTCTTCTTCGTCACCGGCCAGATCTACACCGACGCCCACGCGGGCCCGGCCGTACGCAGCAGCGCGCAAGGGTTCATCACGCTGGCCACCTATGGCGTGGGCATGCTGATCGGTACCTTCCTGTCCGGTGCGGTCGTCGAGCACTACACCACGGCGGCGGGCCCGGACTGGCAGAAGATCTGGCTGTTCCCCGCGGCCGTGGCCTTCGTCGTGCTGGTGGCCTTCCTGCTGCTGTTCCGCGAGCGGCCGGTGTCCGCCGCTGCGCCCTCCACCTCGTCCGCCAGTTGAGGGGCCGTCGCATGGGCAAGCTCGGGGTGGCCATCGTCGGCACCGGAATGATCGGCGCCGTGCATCGGCGCGCGGCCTTGCTGGCCGGCGCGGTCGTGCGTGGCGTCAGTGCGTCATCGCCGGAACGTGGCGCAGAAGTGGCGGAAGCGTGGGATGTGCCGCGCGCCTATCGCGACATCGGCGAAGCCCTCGCCGACCCGCAGGTGCAGGTGGTGCATGTGTGCACCCCCAACCACCTGCACCGCGCGATGGCGCAGGCCGCACTGGAAGCCGGCAAGCATGTGATCTGCGAGAAGCCGCTCGCCACCACCCTGCACGATGCCGAAGCGCTCTCCGCGCTGGCGGCCTCGGCCGGCCTGGTGGCGACGGTGCCGTTCGTCTACCGCTATCACCCGGTCGTCCGCGAAGCGCGCGCGCGGATCGCTCGCGGCGACCTGGGGCCGCTGCGGCTCATCCATGGCAGCTACCTGCAGGACTGGCTGCTGGACCCGGCCAGCAACAACTGGCGCGTGGATCCGGCACTGGGCGGCGCGTCGCGCGTCTTCGCCGACATCGGCTCGCACTGGTGCGACCTGGTGGAATGGGTCAGCGGCGAACGTTTCGTGGACGTCAGCGCGGCCTTCGAAACGGTGATCGCGCAACGCGCCGCCGCCACCGGGCTGAGTTTCGCAACGCCCGCGGCGGGCGGCGCGATGCAACCGGTATCCAGCGAAGACGTGGCCGCGGCGCTGTTCAAGACCGGCAACGGCACGCTGGCCTCGTTGACCGTCAGCCAGGTGTCGGCCGGACGCCGCAACCGCCTGTGGTTCGAGATCGACGGCGCGCAGGCCAGCGTGGCCTTCGATCAGGAAGACAGCGAACGGCTCTGGATCGGCCTGCCCGACCAGCGCGAGGAGATCTTCGTGCGAGGTCCGGGCGCGGGAAGCGCCGAACAGCGCCGGCTGTCGGTGCTGCCGCCCGGCCACGCGCAGGGCTATGGCCACTGTTTCGACGCCTTCGTCGCCGACACCTACCGCGCCATCCTCGCCGAACGGCCCGAAGGACTGCCGACGTTCGAGGACGGGCGGCGTTCGGCGCTCATCGTCGATCGCGTCATCGCCTCGGCCAGGTCGCGCGCCTGGACGCGCATTCCCTGATCGAAGCGGCCATGACCGGCTTTGCCTTCCCCCACGCAGATCTCCGGACTCCGAGCACACCATGAGCATCACGCCCTTGCGAAGAACCGCCACCGCCACGCTGCTGTTCCTGTCCTCCCTGCCCGGCTTCGCCAGGGACGCCACGCCGGCCCAGCCCGTCGCCGTGCAGATGTACACCCTGCGCCACGTGGCCTCGCTCGATGAACAACTGAAGATCGTGCACGATGCCGGCGTGCGGGCGGTGGAAACCGTCGGCACGCAGAACGTCAGCGCCAGCGAACTGAAGCGGTTGCTGGACACGTATTCGATCAGGGTGATCTCCAGCCATGTGCAGTTGGCGGACCTGCGCGCGGACCTGGACGGCGTGGTCGCCTTCCAACAGGCCATCGGCAACACCGTGCTGGTGGTGCCCTATCTGGGCGAACAGGAGCGGCCGACCGACGCGGCCGGCTGGACGGCCCTGGGCGAGGAACTGGCCGGCATCTCGGAACGGCTGCAAGCCAGGGGCATGACCCTGGCCTACCACAACCACGACTTCGAACTGGTGGATTTCGCCGGCAGGACGGGACTGGAGCTGCTGTTCGAAGCGGCCGGCCCCGGATTGAAAACGGAACTGGATCTGGCCTGGGTGGCGCGCGCCGGGCTGGACCCGGCGGCGATGCTGGGCAAGTTCCGCGGGCGCCTGTTCGCGGTCCACGCCAAGGACAATGCCGCCCAGGGCCAGGCGCAGGACGAGGGCGGCTTCGCCGCTGTCGGCCAGGGCGTGCTGGACTGGGCATCGATCCTTCCCGCCGCCAGGGCCGCGGGCGTGCAATGGTTCATTGTCGAGCACGATCAACCGCGCGATCCCGCGGCGGTGGTGAAAGCCGGCGCGGACTATCTCAACAAGCACCTGCCTGCGGACGCAGTGCGCTGAATACCGGAGCGACCCCCATGGTGAAATCCGTCATGCTGGCCGGCCTGTCTGTCGTGATGGCCGCCTCCGTCGCGGTCCCGGCGCTCTCGGCAGGCCCGCGGGATGCGGCGGCCGGTGCCCGGCTCTACGCCACCCAGTGTTCGGCCTGCCACGGCGCGGAACGTGCCGGCATTCCGGGCACCTTCCCTGCCCTCACTGACGTGGGCAAGCGGCTGGACGAAAAGCAGATCAGGGAGAAGATCGTGAACGGCGGCGGGCTGATGCCGCCCTTCAGCCAGCTCTCGGAAAAGGAGATCGACGACCTGGTCGCCTTCCTCCAGCAGTAGGCGGGACCGGACAGCGGCCGCGCAGCCGATCAGAGTTCGCGCACCCAGACGTTGCGGAAGCTGACCCTGGCGTCGTGGTCCTGCAGGTAGATCGGGGCGCAGCCGTGGGGCGGATACGAGGGCGCGCCGATGTATTCGGTCTTGCCCGACACGACCGTATCGTTCTGCACCAGCACACCGTTGTGCAGCACCGTGATGCGCGCCGGGGAGACCAGGCCGCCGCCGTCGGAGAAGCGCGGCGCCTTCCAGATGATGTCGTAGACCTGCCATTGGCCCGGTGCGCGCGAGGCGTTCACCAGCGGAATGGCCTGCTTGTAGATCGATGCCGCCTGCCCGTTGGGATAGGTGGGGTTGTCGTAGCTGTCGAGCACCTGCAGTTCGTAGACCTCCTGCAGGAAGATGCCGCTGTTGCCGCGCTGCTGCCCCTCCAAACCCCGGGTCTCGGCAGGCGTGCGCCATTCCACATGCAACTGGATATCGCAGAAGCGCCGCTTCGTGCGGATGCCCTTGCTGCCCGGCACCACCGTGAATGCGCCGTCGGCCACCGCCCAGCGCGCCTGGCCGCCCTGCTCGCCGTCCCACGCCGACAGGTCCTTGCCGTCGAACAGCACCACGGCATCGGAGGGCGCGGCGTCGCGGGGCGTGGCGACCATCGCCGGGACCGGCTTCCAGACTTCGGTCCTGGCGGGATCGCGCTGCGGGTCGGCGGTGGCCTGCGCGATCGCGGGCGCCGCGGCCAGCCCCCAAGGGGCCAGCAGGCAGGTCGCCATCAGGAGGGGTCGGGGCATCGGGGTCATGGGCGTTCTCGTGAGCATGCGGGGCGCGGACGGACGGTGCAGGCCGCTCATTCGGTGGCCCAGGCCGGCGTGCCCGGCGTGTAGGCCAGGTCGCCGTCGTAGCGGCCGGGCACCGGCACGTACCGCAGCGCTTCGGTCGCACCCGGGCGCGAGGTGAAGAAACTGAAGATCGCCAGCTGCTTGAGCATGGTGAAGTAGTGCGGCGCCAGCGGCCCCGGGTCCACACCGCCTTCCTTCGCGGTGGTCGCCAGCCCCGCCCTGGCTTCGGCATCCAGCGTGCGCAGCAGGGCGCTGCGCGCATCCGGCGACAGCGCGAGGAACCGTTGCCCGCCACGCCGGTCCAGATCGGCCAGACCGTCGCGGAAGATCGCCTGGTTCTGCGGCGTGTAGCAATCGGCCACGTACCGGGCCATGAACGCGCCCGCGCCCGCATCCTTGGCCCCCGGCGTGCTGGTCCGCGGCAGGATGGTATCGGCCACCTCGTCCAGCAGCGCCACATCGGCTTCGGAAAAAGCGCTCGCGGCGCCGGCAACCGGCGCCTGCGCGCGGGTGAATGCCGGCAGGCCGATCATGGCCGCGCCGGTGGCGGCGGCGATCATCTTCAGCAGTTCGCGACGTTCCATCACAGATTCCCCGCCTTGAGTTCACGCACCGCGTGGTCCGCCGCGCGCGCCGTCAACGCCATGTAGGTCAGCGACGGATTCACGCAGGCGCTGGAAGTCATGCAGGCGCCATCGGTCACGTAGACGTTGGGCGCATCCCACACCTGGTTGTGCATGTTCAGTACCGAGGACTTGCGGTCCCGCCCCATCCGCGCGGTGCCCATTTCGTGGATGCCCATGCCCGGCGCGTAGTCATCGTCATGCACCCGCACGTCCCTGATGCCCGCGGCCTCCAGCATCTCCGCGGCATCGGCGCCCATGTCCTTGCGCATGGCCCGCTCGTTCTCGCGCATGGACACGTCCATCGCCAGCACCGGCAGGCCCCACTTGTCCTTGCGCGCGGGGTCCAGGCTGATGCGGTTGTCGTGATACGGCAGCATCTCGCCGAACCCGGTCATGCCGATATGCCACTCGCCCGGCTGGGTCAACGCCTGCTTCAGTTCCGCCCCGATATTGAGCTCGGCGATTTCGCGCGACCACCCGGCGCGGCTGGCGCCGCCCTGATAGCCGAAGCCGCGCGCGTAGGCGCGCTTGTCGCTGCCGACGTTGCGGAAGCGCGGGATGTAGAAACCGCACGGACGGCGGCCGGAGTAGTACTTGTCCTCGTAGCCCTCGACGCGCCCCGAGGCACCGACGCGGAAATGATGGTCCATGACATTGTGGCCCAGCTCGCCCGAGGAGGAACCCAGGCCGCCTTCCCAGACATCGGTGGCCGAGTTCATCAGCAGCCAGGTGGAATTGAACGAGGACGCATTGAGGAAGACCACCTTGGCCGTGTACGCGTAGGTCTGGCCGTTCTCGGCATCGATGATCTCCACCCCGCGCGCGCGCTTGCGGTCCTTGTCGTACAGCACCTCCTTGACGATGGAGAACGGCCGCAGCGTCAGGTTGCCCGTCTTCATCGCCGCCGGCAGCGTGGCCGACTGGGTGGAAAAGTACGCGCCGAACGGACAGCCCAGGATGCACTTGTTGCGGTACTGGCAGTTCACCCGGCCCTGCTCGGGCCTGGGCTGGGTGATGTTGGCGGTACGCGAGTGGATGAGGTGGCGCGTGCCGCCGAAGGCCTGCTTGATCCGCGCGGCCACGTCCTTCTCGACGATGTTCAAGGGAATGGGCGGCAGGAATTCGCCATCGGGCAGCACGTCCAGCCCCTCACGCGTACCGGCGATGCCGGCGAACCGTTCGACGTGGTCGTACCAGGGCGCGATGTCGGCATAGCGGATCGGCCAGTCGGTGGCGATGCCCTCTTTGAGGTTCGCCTCGAAGTCCAGGTCCGACAGGCGATAGCTCTGCCGGCCCCACAGCAGCGATCGGCCGCCGACGTGGTAGCCGCGGTACCAGTCGAAGCGCTTGGTTTCCGTGTAGGGGCAATCCTGCTCGTTCGCCCACATGTCCAGCGTGTTCTCGCCCAGGCCGCCGTCGCGCACGCGGACCGGGAACCTGGCCCGCATCTCCTGGGTGGGATGATTGCGGTGCGGGAAATCCCACGACTCCTTCATCGCGTTCACGTAGCCCTTGACGTGCTCGATGTTGCGGCCACGCTCCAGCATGAGGACCTTGAGGCCTTTCTCGGTCAGCTCCTTGGCCGCCCAACCGCCGCTGATGCCCGAGCCGACGACGATGGCGTCGTAGTGATTGTCTGCCATGGGATTCCCCTGGTGGATATCGGATTCAGATGTCGCACAGGCGCACGGCCTCGCGCAGCGAGGCGATGGGATCGGCGGCGGTGGGCACGAACTCCTGCGCCACGTAACCGTCGAAGCCCGTGTCGCGGATGGCGCGGCAGATGGCGGGATAGTTGAGTTCCTGGTCCGCGCCGATCTCGTGCCGGCCGGGCACGCCCGCGGTGTGGTAATGCCTGAAGAACGCGTGGTGCTTGCGGATCGTGGCGATCACATCGCCTTCCATGATCTGCATGTGGTAGATGTCGTAGAGCAGGCCGAAATGCCCGGAGCCCAGCCGCTGGCACAGCGCCACGCCCCAGTCGGAGCGGTCGCACAGATAGTCGGGGTGATCCACCTTCGAGTTCAGCAGTTCCATGACCAGCATGACGCCGCGCTTCTCCGCATGGCCCAGGACCCGTTTCAGGCCGGCTTCGGCGTTGGCCAGGCCCTCCTCCGGATCCATGCCGTTGCGATTGCCGGAGAAGCAGATGAGGTTGCGGTACCCGGCGTCGGCGACCAGGTCGATGTGGCGGGTGTAGCGCTCGACCAGCCGGTCGTGGAACTCGGCAGCGGCGAAGCCCTTGTCCAGGCCGAGCTCCGCGCCGTTGCACATCGAGCTGAACACGCCGTGCGCTTTCAGCGTGGGCCAGTCCTGCGGGCCGACCAGATCGATGGCGGAAAATCCCACGTCCTTCACGGTCTGGCACAGCTGTGCGATGGACAGCTTCGGGAACGTCCAGCGGGCGACGGAGTGTTTGAGCGAGCCTTTGAGCGGCGCCGCTGCGCCAGCGCCAGCGATCAGCCCGGTACTGGCCAGCCCAATGCTGCCCAGCACGGCGGCACGCAGCGTATCCCTGCGGGTGAACCCCGCACCTGGCGCGCTCATGGAGCCGGCCACCGCAAGCCTGCGCTCGCAAGCCGCATCCGGGACGTTGCCGCCCTCACAAGGCTGCGCCGGACGAACCGCGCCCTGTCGGCCTGATCGGATAGACATCCATCCATGTGCCGGCCTCCCAACCGCACAAAGTTCCAAGGATTCGCCTTGATGCAATCGATTGCACCATAAATCAGCCGAACACCGCGATGCAAGACTCCGGCACGCCTTCTTATGCTGCATGGCACAACGATCCGAGCGTTGCGCGGGCCGGTCAACAGCGGACATCCGGCCGCTTCGGCATGCGCCCATGCAATGATCGGGACACCCTAATCGTTCATCAGGCAACGCGTGGTGGCCATGATTCTTGCGCTTCGGGTGGCATTGACCGACGGCGTGTGCAGCAAGCGCATATCCATCAGGAACACATCGCCTGCGCGCCCCGCCATCTCGACGATCCCCATGCCAATCCTGTCCAGATCCTGTTGCAGGTGCGTCGACATCCTGAGCATCCGCCGCAACGCAGGCCCATCCACTTCAGGCCGGTGAGAGCCGGCGAGCGCGAGAGTCGCGCCGCCATGCGGGGCGACATCGTCGATGAGAAAGAACGCCTGCACACCAGGAACGGGGCCACGCGCATCAGCGGCCACATCCACATGCCAATTGAGGCCTTGCAGCGTCCATGCGCCCTGCTGAGGCGGCGACAGAAGCAGCTGCGTCGCCTGGACATTGCTGGGGCTGCGCCCTCCAAGACCGGCAACGATCGCACTCAGTTCGCGGGTCATGAGCGCGGCATGCAACCCCGGCACCTCCATCGACCTGGACAGCGCTCCGATCTGCTGGAACGCCGGCAACGAACGTAGCGACCGGGGAAGTCCCCTGCCGCGGTATACCTGCTTGAGCTTCTCAAGCACGGCTCGTCTGATCGGCTCGACCCTCGCCCTGGGATGAAAGCCTCCCAAGCGAACGAATCCGCTTGAAGTGAAGGCCGCTGATGCGTCGTTTCTCATTGCACGATACTAGCCCAGGCCGGCAACGCTCTTCGGACGAACCGCGTCAGCTTCAGGTATCGCTATGCGATAGTCATTCGGGCGAGTTCGTCAGCTTGCGGCCAGGAGCGGAAACTCGCTGGCGCTTGCCGAAAGCAAGAGGTCGAGAATTAGCTTTGCTATTCCGCGGAACTACCTACTACAGCGGGGATGCAGAGAGTCACCTTACCAATAATGCTTGCTCATGAGCTTGGCCATACGCTTGGCTACGGGGACAACGTGTCGTCAATGGATATGATTGGCAATGACGTGAGATTCGCTGAAAATCCAATACGAGGAGAGTTTGAGCTTCCCCTCCGTATTTCATACCACATACCTGTGACTCTTCAGACGGCCAGGGTTACGCCTTCTTCGAAATGAATGCGAGCATCATTTCACCGACTCACACGCAATCGAGAACTCGGACCATGAATAGACCCATAGTTGCCGCCGTTCTATTTCTATTTCCGCTGATAACGCATGCTCAAAACATCGTAACCAAGGCGGAAGATATCTCCAATGATCTCGGAGAGCTGAATTTGAGCGCCGGCATTTCCGAGCCGCAAGCCCTGGTATTAGCGAGGCAGTATTGCGAGAAGTACATAGCGGGCTGCGGCTCCGTCTATCCAGCCAAGAGTCGGGGCTCCAACTGGGATATTCCTGTCAGAACGGGGACTGCGGCGCATCTTGAAGCTAACCCCATTAGCGTCGAGAAGCATACTGGAAAGATGTCCTGGGGAGATGGCCCCACACTTCTCCTGACGGAAATTCTCGATTCCACCCGCCCTGCGCCTAAGCCACTAAATGCAAAGATGCAGCCTCTGAGTGGCGACGACTTGGCGCATGCTGTAAAGATTCAATTCTATGTGCTGCCATCTGGCACTCCCAGAATCCACTCAGTTTTGCGTTCTGCAGCCGGAGACGGCTTGGCGTGTGATTTTCCCGCGAGACGCACTGTGGAGAGCTGGAAGTTCCCCCCTAGAAAAGAAGGGATCATGCTTGTTGCGAGCCTGAAATCAGGCTGCATGGCTGATCGAGCAGAACGGAGGTGACTCTCTATCGCGCCGGAATTTCCGGCCATGGCGCTCGGCAGATCCGCGACGGCCTATCGCCTGCAGACGCTCGACCTGCTCGCTCCTGACACAACCACCGCCCAGGGTCTGCCGCTCCCTAGCTCGGAGCACTGGATGCGTTGCGCCGGCCGAGCGTCAACAAGAAGGCCGTGATCTGCAGGCGGTTTGAGCCGTTTGCCGGGATCATGTCTCGCGTTTAGGGCAGAAAACTGAGGCCCTGATGCAGACCATGTCCGCTCCAGTTCGGAGGCGGCCATCTTGCCGCCAGGAATCCGACCACACCCAAAACGCACGCCCCAGTCGCCCTCTCAGGCACGCCTCCAGACCGCCCACGGCTGATCCCGCGACACCCTCCGCGCCACGATATCGAACCGATGCCGCTTGCTCCCTCGAACCGCCCTGCAAAAGGCATCGATGCGCTCCCCACAGCGTGCCGGAACATCCGCCGAGGCGGCACCCCTCAGGCCATCGCGATGTGCTTCTTGATGCTGGAAAGCAGGCGGTTGCGGTCGAACGGCTTCACCATGAAGTCCACGGCCCCCAGCTTGATGCTCTCCACCGCCACCTCGCGCGTGCTGTTGCCGGTGATCAGGATGATGGGGACCCCAGCCAGTTCGCTGTTCGCCTTCACGATCCGTATCAGCTCGATCCCGTCCGTGTCGGGAAGCCCGAAATCCACCATGATCAGATCCGGCCGCCAGCCCCTGAGCAGCAGGATGGCCTCCGACGCGCTCTTGGCATAGCTCAGCCGCAACCCCGCGTCGGCCAGCAGGTGGCCGATCATGCGGTGCTGGAATTCGTCGTCGTCGACCACCAGCACCTCGGGCTCCACATGCCGGGTCTGCGCGGAAATGGCACGGGCATGGCCTAGATGGCTTTCCAGATGCGCCTTCAGCGCCGTCGCCCACTCCGCCACTTCCGTCATGTCCCCGCACTCGCGCACCTGCACCAGCAGCGCGCGTGCGGCGTCGTAGGACGGCGCGGGCAGCATGCCGGACAGTCCTTCGACGAGCGCCTGCATGCCGTCGCCGGCACCGTGCAGCCTGCGCGAGACATCGCCCATGGCCTTGTCGCCGGCGGCCAGGGTGTCCAGAACGGTCTGCTCCAGCTGCGCCATGTGGCGGGCGTTGGCCGCGATGCCGGAAAAGCGCGAGTTCCACGCACTCGATTCCTGCAGGGCGCGCACCGCGGCGATGACCGCCATGCCCAGCCGGCGGGGGTCGTCGCTGATCGGCCAGAAGACCACATAGTCGTCGAAGCGCTTGTCCTTGCACAGCTGGAAGGCGCGCACGGCGTCGGCGCGCTTGCACAGGACGATCGCCTTGTGCCGGAGCGAAGCCAGCTGCGCCGATGCCCGGAACAGTCCCAGGTACCAGCTCTCCGCCTCGTCGAGCTCATGGAACGCCAGCACCAGCACGCTCGGCTTGATGGCCTCGGCCTGCTGGTAGGCGGCCTCGATGTTCGAGGTGGCCACCTCGAGCGCGACCTGCTGCATGATCATCTCGGCCAACAGGCGACGGTCGGAACCCGAATCGCAGACCACCAGCACGCGGGCCGCATGCAGGCTGTCGCCGGGTTTGGAATCCACGTTCATCCGGCTCAGTCCCCGCGTGCCCCGCCCGCGCCGCGCAGCCGCGCGGGGCCATCCCACGCACGCGTCCACGGAAGCACCTCGTCGATGGGCAGTGCGGGAGAGAAGTAGTACCCCTGCGCCTGGGCTGCGCCCAGCTCGCGCACCAAGTGGAACTCCTCTTCCGTCTCCACGCCTTCGGCCACCGTGGTCATGCCCAGGTCCGTGGCCAGTGCCAGGGTGGATTGCAGGATCTTGCGGCCACGCTCGTTCCTGGCCGCGCCGGCGACGAAGCTGCGGTCGATCTTGAGTTCGTCGAACGGCAGGTCGCGCAGATTGGCGAGCGAGGAGTGGCCGGTGCCGAAGTCGTCGATGGACAGCGAGATCTTCCGCAGCCTCAAGCGGTTGGCGGTGTCCAGCTGGGCGCTCGGCTGCACGAACGCCTCCTGTTCGGTGATCTCCAGGGTGAGGTTCTCCAGCGGCGCCTGGAAGCGCAAGGCCAGCGCCACGATGGACTCGGTAAGCCTGATGTCGGCCAGCAGTTCGGCGGTGACGTTGACGGACACCGTCCAGGGATGGCCGCGCCCCGTCCATTCGGCGAGATCGGAGATGGCGGTGATCAGCAGCGTGCTGGACACCTCCTTCATGTGGGCGGCATAGCGCTGCGTCGTGGCCAGGTTGCCCGGCGTCAATATCCCGTGCGTCTGGCTCCGCCAGCGCGCGAGCGCCTCGAAGCCGACGATCTGCAGGGTCCTGAGGTCGATCTTGGGCTGGTACCAGGGTTCGACGTTCTCCACCGCCACCTGGTCGAGCTCGGACTCGTACAGTTCCAGAGGCTTGCGCGTGGAAGCCGATGCGGCGGACATGCGAAGGACTTCGCGCAGCGCCAGCTCCAGCTCATTGGGATAGACCGGCTTGTGCAGCGCGGGGCCTACGCACAGCCCGTGCGCCATCGCCAGCTCCCGGGCCGACGCCACGATGGCCGTCTCCTCCGCGGAGAACAGCAGCAGCCCGCCCGAATAGCCCAGCGAGGCGATGTTCCGGATGAACTCCACGCCATCCATTCCCGGCATCTGCAGGTCGCACACCACCACGGCGACCCGATCATGGGTCTGGGCCAGGGACTCCAGCGCGCTGGCGGCATCGTCGTAGACACGGATCGCCTCGATGCCCTGCGCACGCAGCCCCAGGTTCCTCAGCTGCATCTCGACCACGCGAAGGGTGATGCGGTCGTCGTCGACCACCACGATTTCCATGGGAACCTCCTTATCCATCGGTTTCTCCTCTCTCTTCCAGTCTCTTGACCGCCTGCGTGGTTTCGTCCAGCAGCCCCACCGCTTCGCTGAGCAGCATCACCAGTACCTCCTGGCTGAGCGGACCATCGGCGACAAGGGCGGCGCGCTCCAGCTCGGAGCAGATTTCCGCGAAGGGCAAGGCGCCGACCGCGCGGGAGGACGACTTCAGCCGATGGGCGATGCCCGCGATCGTGGTGACGTCGTCCCTCAGGCTTGCGCTCTGCAGGTCGAACGTGGCCTGGCGCAGCGACTCCCCGAAGGCCGACAGGAGCTCGGCATGCACGGACTTGTCGCGGCCCACCAGTTGCTCCAGGACGGACAGGTCCAGCCTTTCGGCGCCTGCCGGGACGGCGGCCGCCGCCGGGGCGCTGTCGCTGTGGACCGAGGTCAGGCGCGTCAGGGACTCCTGCAGCGACGTCAGGGTGGTCGGCTTGACCAGGTATTCGTCCGCCTTCAGATCGACCGTGGTCGCCTCCGTACGGATGGCGTTCGCCGTCAGCACGATCACCGGGATATCGCGGTGCCGGGCATCGGCCTTGAGGTGGCCGATCAGCGTGTAGCCGTCCATGTTGGGCATGTGCAGGTCGGTGATGACGATGGCATACCGCCGCTGCTCCAGCAGCGCCAGGGCCTCCAGGCCGTCCCCGGCCACATCGGCCACGTACCCGAGCAGTTCGAGCTGCCGCAGGATGACCTTCTGGTTGGTGATGTCGTCCTCGACCACGAGCACGCGCCCACGCTGCGCGGGGGCGCTGGCGGCCGCGCCCGGCGCGGGTTTGTCGGCCCCGGGGGGCGCGAGCGGCCAGTCGAATCCGATGCCCGCGCTGAGGCACACCGCGGACAGGAGGGCGCGCTGCCTCAGGATGGAGGCATCCAGCACCACGGTGCCGTCGTCTATCCGCCGCGGCGAACGCCTGCGTCCGCGCGTGACCACCAGCCGGGCCACGCCGGCGACCCCATCCATGCAGGGCGGCAGCATCAACCAGCCCCGGGCCTTGTAGTCCGCGCCGTGCAGGAGCAGCGCATCGGGGTGGGACGCAAGCACCTTGGCCGCCAGCTCCAGGCTGGGGACCTGGCGGGCGCTCGCGCCCGCGTAGCGCAGGTACGAGCAGACATCGTCGGCGTCGTACACCGCGCTCTGCGTCACCAGCACCTCCAGGCCGTCCAGCCTGAGGTTCAACGAGGGCGACTGGCTCACGCCCGAGACCGGAATGCGCGCGTAGAACGTCGATCCCACGTCCAGCTGGCTGGTGGCCCAGATGGATCCGCCCATCAGGTCGACCAGTTGCTTGCAGATGGCCAGCCCCAGACCGGTGCCGCCGAACCGGCGCGTGGTGGAAGCCTCGGCCTGGGTGAACACATGGAACAGGCGGTCCATGTTTTCCGCGGAAATGCCTATCCCGTTGTCGGCCACGGTGACCAGCAGCCAGCCGTTGTCGTCGCGGTCTTCCTCTATCGCGAACCTCACGCGCCCGCGCTTGGCGCGACTGCCGCTGAACTTGATCGCATTGCCCAGCAGATTGAAGAAGACCTGCCTCATCCTCACCGGATCGGCCAGCACCGTCTCGGGCAGGCCCGGGGAGATGTAGAGGTTGACGTCCACGCCCTTGGCGACCGCCTCGGCATTGAGGGTCTCGCAGACGGACTCGGCAAGCGGCTCGAGCGCCGTGGGCTGGCGCACGATCTCCAGCCGGCCGGCCTCGATCTTCGAGAAATCCAGGATGTCGTCGATCAGCCGCAGCAGGTTGGTGGCCGATTCGTGGATCGTCTTCAACGCATCGTTCTGCCGGCTGCCCAGCTCGCTTCGGGAAAGCACCTCCACCATGCCCAGCACGCCGTTCATGGGCGTGCGTATCTCATGGCTCATCGAGGCCAGGAACGCGGATTTGGCCCGGCTGGCGGATTCGGCCTGTTGCTTGGCCGCCTGCAGCTCCGCCGTGCGCTGCGCGACGATCCGCTCCAGGTCTTCGTTGAGCGTGCGCAGTTCGCGCTCGGCCAGCTTCTGGTCGCTGATGTCCAGGGCAACGCCCTGCATCGACCCGGCATGCTCGCCGTCGGAGGGGAACATCCTCCCGATGATCGACACCCAGCGCACGTCGCCGGACGTGGCGGGCACCCTCACCTCCACGCGGAATTCCTGCTCGGCCTGCAGGACGTGGCGCAGTTCCCTGTCCTTGGCCTCCCGCTCGTCGGCGTGTATCCGCTCCAGGAATTCCAGATAGCCGATGGAACCCGTGGGCGCCACCCCGAACATCTCGGCGCACCGGTCCGACCAGACGATCCGGCGCTGCTCCCTGTTCCAGCTCCAGGTCCCCAGGCCGGCGGCCCGCAGGGCCAGGCGAAGGCTCTGTTCGCTGTTCTCCAGGGCGATCTGCGCCGCACGGCGTGCGGTGATGTCCCGGAAGTAGACCGACAGCTCGCCCTCGTGCGGGTAGGCGCGCACTTCGAACCACGCCTGGAGCGGTGGGTAGAAAGCGACGAATTCGCGGGCCGTATCGGTCCGCACGGCTTCTTCGTACTGCGCCTGGAACTCGCTTCCCACGGCTTCCGGAAACGCATCCCAGATGTTGTAGCCGAGCAGCTTCCCTCGATGCTCGTGCAGCAGCCGTTCGGCCTGGCGGTTCACGTAGCGGAAGGCGAAGTTGCGGTCCAGCTGGAAGAACGCGTCGGTGATGCTCTCCAGGGTGTTGGTCAGCCGGGCCGCCACGTTGGCCATCTGCTGCTCGGCGCGGTAGCGCGCCGAGGAATCCAGGAAGGCGCCGCGGATGTACGCCACGTTGCCCGCGGCGTCCCGCTCGGCCGTTCCCACGCAGCGCACCCAGATGCGCTCGCCGATGGCCGAGATGATCTCGAACTCCTCGTCGATGGGGGTGCCATCCATCTCGCACGAGGCGAAGGCTTGGATCAGGTGGTTGCGCCATTCCGGGGCGATGAACTGCACCGCCTGCTCGGGCGTCGGGTGGGTGCCCTCGGGCATGCCATGGATTTCGGCCACCTGGCCCGACCAGGTGATCTGGCGTGCGCGCACGTCGTACTGCCACCCGCCGAACCGGACCATCCGGCTGGCGAAGCGCGCCAGGGCGGACACCTCGTCGGCCTGTCGCTGCGCCAGCTTCTGCGCGGTGATGTCTTCGTGCACGACCAGCACATGCGGTGCCGCCGTGCCCGCGCCGGACGTGAAACAGGACGCGCGTGCGACGAACCAGCGTGGCCGGTCGGGGGTATCGCAGGGGTATTCCAGCTGGAAGCCGCCCGAGCCCGCCTGCACCACCTCGGCGAACAGCTCGACGAACTTGCGCGCGTACGGGTCGCCGGAGGCAGCAGCGCGCTTGCAGACCAGCAGGTAGTCGGCGCCCTCGGCGACGGCGCCCGGATCGATGCCCGCGCCGTGCGAGGCCTGCTTCCACGCCTGATTGGCGAACAGCAAGGTGCCGGACGCGCCCACGATGCAGGCCGGGTGGGGCAGAGCGTCCAGCGCCGCGCGTGCCAGATCCTGGTGCAGTGCCATGAGTGATGTCGCCGCCGCGTCCATGAACTAGCGTGGAAGCAAGCCTGTGGCTTCAGACGGTAGCGGAGTGTGATGAGTCGCCTTGAAATGTGACGCGCATCGCAAAGCGATCTGAATGATGAGCAGCATGAAAACCCGCAGGCGGTCAGGGGAGGTCCGCGCCACTCATCATCGGCCTGCATCCCTGATGCTTTAGGCCATGCCCCCATCGGGCGTGCCCGCCTATGTCCCGCGCTTGGCCCGGTGATACGCCACCAGCGCGTTCGCATGGCCGTGGCCCATCTTGTGGTCGGTCTTCAGCACGGCCACCTGCTCCATGTGCTTGCGCTCGCCCAGGGCGTCCAACACCGTGAACCAGTGTTCCACCGGCTTGCCGTACTGCTTCTCGATGGAGGGGAAGTAGGAAGCCGGGCCTTTCGCCTTCTCGTTCGTCGTCATGCATCGTTCCTCGTGATGGGGTGGAGCCGCGGTCGACGGGCTGGCACGCTTGCCCCGCCCTTGCCTGTCCGACGAAGCAGCAGGCATCGGATCGACATGACGCCGGCACGCGGTCTGCGCCCGCGCACGCGCCGCACGGCCCCGCATCGCGGGGCCGCTTCGGACCGGACATCGATTATTCGCTGGCCCGGCCCGCGTCCCGGGCTGCACGGTCAATCGTGTCGGCGACCACCTTGGGCTGGGTCATGAAGACCGCGTGGCTGGCGGACACCTTGGTGATGCGCGCGTTGATGCGTTCGGCCATGTGGATGAGCATGGCCTGGTCGAAGGCCTTGTCTTCGGTGGCGATCACCGCCCAGCTGGGTTTGCTGCGCCAGGCCGCGTTCGTCAGCACGGTGCCGAACGCGGACATGTTGATGGGCACCTGCGAGTCGCGCAGGAAGGCGGCATCGGCATCGGTGGTGTCGTGGGCGAAGCCGGCCTTGAACTTGTCCGGACGGATGAAGCCGAAGCCATCGCCGGAGGTGTCGATCACGAACTCGGGCGTGGGCGCGAAGCCGGTGTACTGCTGGGCCGTGGTTTCGCCGGCGTCCGGCGCCAGCGCGGACACGTATACCAGGCCGGCCACCTTGTCGTGCACGCCGGCCTGGGTGATGACCGTGCCGCCCCAGGAATGCCCCACCAGGATGGCGGGCCCGTCCTGGCGGTCCAGCACGCGGCGGGTGGCCTGCACGTCGTCGGCGAGCGAGGTCAGCGGATTCTGCACGATCGAGACGCGGTAACCGCGCGCGGTCAGGTCGTCGTAGACCGGGCGCCAGCCGGCCCCGTCGGCAAAGGCGCCATGCACCAGTACGACATTCCGCACGGCGTCGCCGGCCTGTGCAGCGGGTGAAAAGGGGGCGGCCAGGGCGGCCGCGAGCAGAACGGGGATCAGCTTGAACATGGACGTGTCCTTGGCAGGGGTGGGTGTGCGGCCGTCGGCCGGCAGGGCTACTGTGCGGCGCACGCCAGGACTATGGGCCACCTAACGTCCGGTAAACTTGACCAATCGTGCGATCCTCCTCCACCCCATCTCCCACCGGTCGGTCACCCACCGGCCGGACCGCATGCCTGCCCCGCGTTCGCCACGCGTTCGCCACGCTTGGCGCCGCACGGAGAAGATCCCGGGCCAGCGCCGGAGTTCTTCCTGCACCTCGCGCCGCGCGCTCCTCATCCGCAGACGCGCGGGCGTCCTCAGGGTGTTCCCCTGCGCCTTGCCGCACGGTACTGCCCTTTGTCACCGGTACGCATTCCACCGGGATCGGCGTGGGTGCAGACGACACCCCCGCATATCACCGCATCGGAAGCGTAGAAGGCCTGCACGACCGGCACGGCGTCTTCGTAGCGTTGCAGTTCGTCCTTTGTGACGGCCAGTTCGCGGCGGTAGTAGCCCAGCACCATCCAGGCCACCAACAGCACCAGCAGCAGGGTCGTGCCGGTGACGGCGAGCCATAGCCATACCGTCCTGCCCATACCGCGCACCTGCGCGGACGTGGCCGATACGGCGTGGCCGTACTCGGCGGCCACGGGAGCAACCGCTTCGCGGGCATCCTGCGCGATCCGCGCGCCGGCCCCCTCCACGATAGCCGCCAGGTCGCGGCGGAACTGGCCTGCCTCCTGCCGCAACGACTGCACGTGTTCGATGATCGTCGCCCTCATGCGCGTCTCACGCTGGACCATTTCGGCGCGCAGCATCATCAGCGCCTTGATGGCCTCGGCTGGCGTCGCGGTGGCGGGGACAGCGTTGAGGTCTTCCATGACAACTCCTTGTTCTCGACTTCCGTGTGGATGCGATGTCCCGGTGATGGGCTAGCGCGCCGTCTGCCGGTCCTGCGCGAGGGCCTGCTCGGCCGCCTGGTGCTGGGCGAGCCATTGGTTTCCCTGTGCTTCCATGTGCCGGCCTTCGGCGGAGCGCGCAAACTCGGTGACCACTCGATCAGCCGAGGCGGCATCACCTGACCGGATCGCCGCAAGGTAGTCAACCACTGCTTGATCGCTCAGATAACCCGCCTGGGGCGGACGTTGGCGTTGCCCGTGCTCAGCCGGAGCCTCAGGCCTCTGGTGGGGTTGCCGCTCCCGTGGCTCATTCCCTCGCTCATCACCCCGGTTGACGCCATGAAGCAAGCCGCCCTCTGTCGACGTGAGGACGTACTGCCAACGGGTTTGTTGGGGATTGGCCCGGGCCGCATTGTTGAAAGCCAGATAGTCCTCTGGGTGGATCGTCTGGCAACCGGCCGAATCGGTATTCGCCCGGGAGCCACTATGAATCTTGAAGCTTGTATTCAGGTCCTGCACGCCGTTGATATCGTTCTGGGTGAACCAGCCATCTCCATTGCTGTCACGCTGCACGCGATGTGCGTCTCGCGGCGGCCTCATCTGCTCGACTGAAGGTCTGAATGCACCAGTTGTCATGGCCAACCGCGGATTCGGATGGTCGGCATGCGCCATCTCGATGGTCCCATCGGCCAGTCTGCCCATATCACTGATGCCATCCCGGTTAACGTCCTCGCCCTCGCTTCGCCGCCATGCCACATTGGCGTATGGCGTGTGCTCGCGGCGCGGACCAGGTTCTGCACGTTCGTCATACTGTGCGGTCGGCTCGGTGCTCGCGCGATCGGCGATGAACACGTGCCGCTCGCCATTCGCCTGCTTTCGAAGCACGACGATATGGTCGTCATAGACCCCCGTCCCGCGCGAGTCACGATCACCCATGGAGGCCAGCGTGGATGTTTCCCTGCGCAGCCCAAGCAACACACTCTCCTCGTTCTGCAATGCATCCTTCGCCGCCTGGCTTCCTCGCGCCTCCACGATGCTGGCATAGACGTCAAACTTCTGCGCATTGGTCAGGCCAACCAGTTCATTGGGCTGGTCGATCTCACGACCGTTGTAGTCCGGGACCCTGGGGGGCTGCCCGGCCCGCCGCAAACGCTCGAGTACGGGGACCAGTTCCGGCGACCGCAACCGATCGGACTGATGAATCTCATCAATCTGTTCGCGTGCACCAACGGACACATACCGATCCAATGCCTCCTGCACGACCCTGCGCTCTCCCGCCCTTTCGATTTCAAGCAGTTGCAATGCCCGATCGGGTTGGCCTTGGCGCATCTGTGCAATCACTCGATCCGCGGCGACACGGATGTCGATGTCCGTTACATCGGTACGATAGGGGTTGGTCATCGTTCTGGCCTCCTTGGCTATTGGATGTCCTCGTCCACGAACGGATCTTGGCGTCCGTCCTGCGCTTGACCGTCCTTGCCGCACCTCATGTCCGGTCGCAGCGGATCGCAGAAGGACTGGGGCCACAGACTTGCAGGGACTCGCTGCCGCCGCTCGAAGTCGCGCCCGTTCCAGACCGCGAACCCGAGATGCAACCGATCCCCGAATCGCCGGCTATCGGAGACCCAGTCAGGCATGGGGACTGGATCATGGCCGTGGTCTCGTGCACGCCCAGGATGCGAGGCATCCCTCAGGTTTATCGTCCATCGCAAAACAGGAACGCGCGCAAGTTTCTGAGTATCCAGATACGGCCGGAATGGCGCGGTCAGTACTTGCTCGGACGAAGTCAGCGCGGGTGCCGCGAGGTACTCCTGGGTGACGTCCAACAATCGTCCGGCCGACGACCACTTGTATATGCGCGTTTCGGCATGTGCCGACCGACACGCAGGTACATTGACGACATATTCGCCTTCTGGCGCCACGTCCGGCTGATCATCGATACAGTTGAACGGACCTATCACCAGATAGACACTGTCCGATGGATCATTTCCCTCGAACGAGCGCAGCAGTATGCCTTCCAGAATGTCGACATTGGCGATGAAGTCCGGGCCCGCACCCCGGCCCGGCAATGCGGCGTAGGGTTGAGGCCTGCGCGCAGACTCGGTTCGGACGTTCAGGGGAACGAAGATGTGCTCTTCCGGAATTGCGGCGAGGACCTCAGCAAGATGGCGCGGGAGCAATCCGAAACATGCCCTGTTGACCCCCCCCAATCTCGTCATGCCGCTGTCGTCCTCTGGATCTTCCGGACATCGTTCCGCACCCATGCTCCTTTCCACCGCGTAAGGAACCCACGGGGTGGGTGTCTTGTGCGGGGGCGGCGGGTTCTCCGAGAAGAGCGGCACGGAGGTCGGCGATTCCGCACCACGAAGATGGTCGGCTGCAGAACTGCAGGCGTTGCTGACTGTGAGTACTGCGAGGCTCACAAACAACTTTCCGCGCACGGGCAACCTCCTGTTGGCCAACCAGACTTCCAGATCATTGAAGCGGGGCGAGCTGAGACAGCGCGCGCCGCACCCTATCCATACTCTTCATTCGCGAAATTCATCCTTTTCAGGGCATTCAATGGTGGACGCCTGCATCCTGGAGAGATCGACGAGAAAAACTCACATGCGACTACATCGTGGCAACAAGAAAAAACCCCGGCCAAGGCCGGGGTTCTTCCTGCACCTCCCTGTGCGTCCCCGCGGGGCGATCCTCAGAAGGTGATGCTCCAGCTGTTGATGTAGCCGGTGTCGATGCTGGCGCGATCGCGGGCGCGCAGGCTCCAGCTGCCGTTGAGGGCTTCGCTGGACAGGTTGACCGTGTAGGTCTGGTTGATGTTGTCGGCGCTGCCGCCGCTGCGGTTATGCAGCACGTACACCGAACCATCGGGCGCGATCAGGTCCACGATCAGGTCGCCGATGTAGGTGTGCACGATGTTCACCGCCACCTGCGCGTTGCTGGGCGCATTGCCGGTACGTCCCGAGACGGCGATGGTGCTGGTCACGCCGGTGCTGTTGTTGTCCGGAATGCTGACATCGGTGCCGTTGGTGTAGGTCTGCGTGCCCGGGTCCGGATCGGGACCGCCGCCCTGCACGGCCGTCACCGCACCGTCGGCGTTGGCGATACCCGCGCCGCAACCGCCCGAGCAGCTGCCGGGCAACGGGCGCGCCGTGCTCTTCAGCGTGCTTTCCACCTCGGCCGGCGTCAGCGGCGAGTCGGCCGCGGCCTGCATCAGCGCGACCACGCCGGCCACGTGCGGCGCCGCCATCGAAGTGCCGTTGTACGAGGCATAGCTGGCGCTGCCCGGCGTGGTGGTGCCGGTGTTGAGCGTGGACAGGATGCTGGCGCCCGGCGCGGAGATGTCGATGCCGGTGCCGTAGTTGGAGAAGCTGGCGCGCGAACCGGCCGAAGTCGTCGCCGCCACGGCGATGACGTTGGGGCAGTTGGCCGGAACCGAACTGGACACGTTGGTGTTGCTGTTGCCGGCCGCCACCACCACCGTGGTACCGCGGCCCACGGCGCCGTTGATCGCGGTCTGGTAGGTGCTGGAACAGGTGCCGCCGCCGCCCAGCGACATGTTGATCACTTCGGCGGGGTTGGCGTTGGCGGGTACGCCGCTGACCGTGCCGCCGGAGGCCCAGGTGATCGCGTCAGCGATGTCCGAGGTGTAGCCGCCGCAGCGGCCCAGCACGCGCACCGGCACCACCTTGGCGCCGAACGCGGTGCCGGCCACGCCGCTGCCGTTGTTGGTCACCGCCGCCACCGTGCCGGCCACGTGGGTGCCGTGCCAGCTGGAGTTGGTCACCGGCGAACCGCTGTAGCACTCGCCCGCCACCGGGTTCCAGTCGCCTTCGTCGTTGGGGTTGGAGTCGCGGCCGTTGCCGTCGCGCGAGACGAACGTGTCGCTGATGAAGTCGTAGCCCGGCAGGATGTTGGCGTTGAGGTCGGCATGGTTGGTGATGCCGGTGTCGATGACCGCCACCACCACGCCCGCACCGGTGGACTTGTCCCACGCCGGTTGCACGTTGATGCCCGCCGCCGTGGTGCCGAAGCCCCACTGTTCGGAGAAGCGCGTGTCGTTGGGCGTCAGCACCGCGTACATGCGCTGGTCCACTTCCACGTATTCGACGTCGGGATCGGCGGCCAGCTGGCGCATCAGCGATTCGGCTTCCACCCGGTCCAGCTTGCGGTCGGCGCGCACGACATCCGCGCCGCCCGCCGCCAGCCGGCGCAGCTTCTGCAGGCCCAGCGCGCGGCCGCCGCGCTTGGCGACGCCGGTGCTGGCGGCCGTGCTGAGCGAGCGCTGCAGCTGCGCCGCGTCGCTGCGCTCGGCGCTGCCGTCGCGGTACTTCACGATGAAGCGGTCGTAGCCGGCCGGTTCTTCCGCCTGCAGGCCGCTCATGTCCACTCGGCCGGCCATCGCCGGCAACGCGTACAGCGACGCCAGCACGGCCGAGGACAGGCACAGCAGGCGCACACGCGAACCACGCTTTGCAATTCCAGACATCAGACTCTCCCTCAAAGGTTGAAAGCCGCGAATGCGGCAAGAGCCCGGTCGGGGGCGCGGAGACTGGCACGGGAGGCGTAGCGGACTGCCGCGTTCGACCGGGCGACACGCCGTGCAATGCAGGGCGTACGACGACGCTAGCGGAGCGCGGCCACATGAATCAGCGATGAAAGCCACACTTCCTCGCATCATGTTTCAAACGTAATCACTGGGATACACGCATGAAGTGGAAGCTACCGGTGGACACCGCTTCGTAGATTCATTTACGTGCTGCACGCGTGAAAAGCGCGAATTTTTTATTCGTGCGCGCGTCGTTTTCGTGCGCAAAAAAAGCCCGCGCGAGGCGGGCTTTTTTTGTGCGGCGATTGCGCGCGGATCAGTCGCGCAGCTTCACCAACCAGCCATGGCGATCCGGCAGGCGGCCATACTGGATGTCGGTCAGTTCCTTGCGGATGCCCATCGTCACCTCGCCTGCCGGTGCGTTGGGATCGCCCACCTCGAAACCCTTGCCCTTCAGCTGGCCGATCGGGGTGATGACCGCGGCGGTGCCGCAGGCGAAGACTTCGGCGATGTCGCCCGAGGCGACGCCCTGCTTCCATTCGTCGATGGAGACCTTGCGCTCTTCCACCGCATGGCCGCGGTCGCGCGCGATCTGCAGGATGCTGTCGCGGGTGATGCCTTCCAGGATGCTGCCCGACAGTGCCGGGGTGACGATGCGGCCGTCCTTGTAGACCAGGAACACGTTCATGCCGCCGAGTTCTTCCAGGTACTTGCCCTCCACCGGATCGAGGAACAGCACCTGCGAGCAGCCCTGCGCCTGCGCCTCCTGCTGCGGCAGCAGCGAGGCCGCGTAGTTGCCGCCGCACTTGGCTGCGCCGGTACCGCCCTTGGCGGCGCGCGCATAGTCTTCGGACAGCCAGATCGACACCGGCGCCACGCCCTTGGCGAAGTACGCGCCGGCCGGGCTGGCGATGACGTAATAGCCCGCCTTCTGCGCGGCGCGCACGCCGAGGAAGGCCTCGGTGGCGATCATGAAGGGACGGAAGTACAGGCTGGTCTCCGGCGCCGACGGCACCCAGTCGCCATCGACGGCGACCAGCTGGCGCAGCGATTCGACGAACTCGGACACCGGCAGCTGCGGCAGCGCCAGGCGCGCGGCCGAGCGCTGCAGGCGCGCACCGTTGGCGTCGGGACGGAAGGTCCAGATGGAACCGTCGGCATGGCGGTAGGCCTTGATGCCTTCGAAGATCTCCTGGCCGTAATGCAGCACGGAGGCGGCGGGGTCCAGCGACAGCGGGCCGTAGGCGCGTACCTGCGCATCGTGCCAGCCCTGCGCCTTGTCCCAGGTGATCTCGACCATGTGGTCGGTGAAGTGCAGGCCGAAACCGGGGTTGGCGAGGATGGCGTCGCGCTCGGCGGCTGTGCGGGCCTTCTCGTTGCGGGTCACGCGGTAGGTCAACGGGGCGGCGTTCATCACGTTCATCTCTTCCTTCCTGACGGGTTCTGCTGAGGGCGAGCCGTGGGCTCAGAGCATGCCGGTTTCCAGCTTGGCGGCTTCGGACATCATGTGGCGGCCCCACGGCGGGTCGAACACCAGTTCGACATCGGCCTCGGCCACGGTGGGGATCATTTCCAGCTTGCTGCGCACGTCGTCGACCAGGATCTCGCCCATGCCGCAGCCCGGCGCGGTCAGCGTCATCTTCACCTCGACGCCGCGCTGGCCGTCCTCGCGGGTGCTGAGGTTGGCTTCGTACACCAGGCCGAGGTCGACGATATTGAAGGGGATTTCCGGATCGAAGCAGGTACGCAGCTGGTTCCAGACCAGCGCCTCGACCTCGTCGTCGCTGGCGTTCTCGGGTAGCGACAGCGGTTCGGTGGGTTCCTTGCCGATGGCGTCGCCGTCCTTGCCGGCGATGCGGAACAGGTTGCCTTCCACGAAGACGGTGTAGCTGCCGCCGAGCGCCTGGGTGATGTAGCCGTAACTGCCTGCCGGCAGGGTGACGAGTTCGCCCTGTGGCACCAGCACGGCCGCGCAATCGCGGGAGAATTGGACGGGTTCGCTGCTGCGGGAATACATGCCGGACCAGATGGGGACGCGCGTGGGGCGCTGCAAGACGGCCTATTGTAGCCCCCACCCCCGGGAACCGGGTCGAAGCCTTATCCTTGGCGGCCCTGACGGAGTTCCCATGCCCCCCGCGACGCGTCGCCCTTCCCGTTGGCTGGTCCCCCTGATGTTGCTGCTCGGCGGTGCCGGCGTGGTCCTGGTATGGGTGACCCTGGCCCTCTACCTGCAGCGGCAGTCGGGCTGGATGGCGCTGCTGGTCGCGGCGGACGTGGTGGTGATGCTGCGGCTGGCGGGCATGCCGCGTGGTCCGGCACGGACATGGCTGGCCCTGCTGGCCACGCCGATGATCTGCGTGGCCGCCCTGTGGGGCATCGTGGCCGCGCAGCTGGGCTTCGCGCTGGGCCTCACGCCCTGGGATTCGGCCGCCAGGCTGGGCGTGCACCACGCATGGACGCTGCTGACGCTGGCCAGCACGCCGCTGGACTGGATCGCGCTGGCGCTCGCCCCGGCGGTCGCCGCGTGGGGCGCACGCTGACCGCTCAGGCCAGTCCCCGTTCGCGCATGCAACCGGCGAACACCTGCACCGCCTGTTCGATCTCGGCCACCGACAGACTGGCGAACCCCATCAGCAGCCCGGCCTGCGAGGGAGGACGCTGGTAGTACGGCGCGATGGAGTACAGGTCCAGCCCCTTCTCGCGCGCGGCGAGGATCAACGCGTTCCCCTGTGCCGGGTCGGCCCTGCGCAGCCACGCGACCAGGTGCATGCCGGCGCGCGAGTCGGCCACATGCAGCGCATCGCCCAGTTCCCGCGACAATGCGGCCAGCAGCGCGCCGCGGCGCTCGAGCAGCGCGCGCCCGGCGCGGCGCAGGTGGCGCTCGAAGCCGCCATGGGCCATGAAGTTGGCCAGCGCGGCCTGCTCGATGGCGGAACTGCCGAAGTCGTCCTGCCATTTGGCGTTGAGGTAATCGCGCTGCAGGCCGGGCGGCATCACCAGATAACCCAGCCGCAGCGAGGGGAACAGCGCCTTGGAGAACGTGCCCACGTAGACCACCCGGCCGTCGCGGTCCAGCGAGCGCAGCGCGGCCAACGGCTGGGCGTCGTAGCGGAATTCGCCGTCGTAGTCGTCCTCGAAGATCCAGCTGTCGTGCCGGCGCGCGTAGGCCAGCAGTTCCAGCCGGCGCTCCAGCGACATCACCACGCCGGAGGGAAACTGGTGCGACGGCGTCACGCATACCAGCTTGGGCGGCGGCGCAGGCAAGCGGTCCAGGCGCAGGCCGTGCCCGTCGACTTCCACGGCATCCACCTGCGCGCCGTGGATCTGCAGCACTTCGCGCATCGCCGTGTAATGCGGTTCCTCCAGCGCGGCGCTCTCGCCCACGTCCAGCAGCACGCGTGCGGTCAGCGCCATGGCCTGCTGGGTACCGGCGACGATGAGCACGTCCGCGGGGGTGGCCTGCACGCCGCGGCGGCGCGCCAGGTAGTCGCACACCGCTTCGCGCAGTGCCGGCAGGCCCTGGGTCATCGGGTAGTTGGGCGGCGTGTAGGCGGCGGCGCGGCCCAGCTCGCGCGCCCAGGCGGTGGTGAGCGCGGGGTTCGCATACGGCACGCCGTAGGAGAAGGCGTAACGCATGCCGGGCGTGGCCCGTCCCGGCATGTTGGCGTGGTCGTGGAAACGGCGGCCGCGGCGGGCGAAGGCGGACTGCGGGGGGCGCTCGACCTGGGCCGGCGACGGCGGTGCCTCGGCCTTGACCGGCGGGGTGACGAAACTGCCCGATCCCACCTGCCCGCGGACGAAGCCTTCCGCCCGCAGTTGTTCGTAGGCGGCCAATACGGTGTTGCGCGACAGGCCCAGCTCGCGCGCCAACTGGCGCGTGGCCGGAAGCCGCCCGCCCGCGCCCAGACGGCCGGCGAACAGGGCCGCCTTGAGCGCCCGGGTCAGCTGGGCATGCAGCGGCCCCTGGCCGTCCATGTTCACGTGCACGAGGACCTCCGTGGGTGGATTGGCCCTATTCCAATCGATGGAATTGGACCTTGATAGTGCCACTTCCAAGCGCGTTGATAGGGCCAATTCCCTTCCCGGAGGTGCCCCGCCATGCCCGTCCTGCTCGCCCACGGGCTCGAACGCCCTCATCTGCGGACGCCCTGGCTGCTGCTCGCGGCGGTCACCGGCGCGGTGCTGGACCTCGGCGTGGCGGTCCTGTTCTGGGCGGCCGAGGGCGTGCAACCGCTGCGCATCCTTCAGTCCATCGCTGCCTGGTTCCTCGGCCGTGCCGCCTACGAGGGCGGTGCCTCCACGGCCCTGCTGGGGGGGCTGGCCTACATGGCGCTGGTCTGGCTGCTGGCGCATCTGTACCTGGCCGCGTTCCGGCGCCATGCCGGGCTGCGCCGGTATCCGTTGCGCGCCGGCGCCCTGTTCGGCGCGTCGATGTACGTTGCGGTGTTCCATGTGGCCGTCCCTTTGCTGGCGGTGGAGGGCGGCTCGCCATCCCGACCCGACTGGGTGCTGGTATGCCTGCTGGCGTACGCCGGCCTGATCGGCGTGCCGATCGCCTGGGCGTGCGGACGCGTGCTGCGCCGCTGACGTTCGCGCCGGCATGGCCCCGTGCGGCGGCGGCGCAATTGGATCTGTGAATGCGCGCACGCCCTGCGTCCAATCGCAGCCCCGAGGTCACCGCACGCATGCACATGACACCTTCCGGTTTCCGCCCCACCGGGGCCGCCACGCTGCTGCTGGCCACCGCCGTCGCGGGCTCGCTCGACCTGCTGTACGCCTTCGCCTTCTGGGGTGCCCAGGGCGTGGCGCCGGTGCGCATCCTGCACTCCATCGCCTCGGGGTGGCTTGGGCGCGAGGCCTACGCGGCCGGTGCGCCTGCCGCGGCACTCGGCGCGCTGTCGCACTACGGCATCGTGCTGGCGATGGCGTGGACCTGGTATCGGGCGGCACGCGCCTGGCCCGCATTGGCCCGGCGCCCGTGGCTGTTCGGACCGCTGTACGGCGCAGCGCTCTACCTGGCGATGACCTACGTGGTGGTGCCGCTGTCCGCCGCAGGCAACGGGCAATGGCCTGCGTGGCAATGGAGCCAGCTGGCGCACCTGGCCGCGCACATGGCCCTGGTGGGCACGCCCTGCGCACTCGCGGCCGCGCACGTGCTGCGCAGGGCATCGCATCCCTGAAGGCGCGAACGCGGGCGTGCGCGTTCATTCCGGCCCGCACGCCGACAGCGGCAGTTCCATCGCCTGCAGTCCTTCACCCGTCATGGACGACTCGGCGAACAACACCAGGCCCATCGCGTGGACATCCGCACCTTCGGGCAGCGGCACGCGGACCTCGCCCCGGTGCGTGTCGCCGCGGACTTCCCACGGCCCCTGCAGGTGCCTTGCCACGCGATCGTGCCGCAGCATCCTGCCGGCGTTCTCGCCGGCCGTTACCCGGCTGCCCAGCCCATCCTGATACAGGGCCAGCCACAGCAACGGGTGCGAGCGGGCCGCACCCTGCGTGCGTGCGCCGATGGTCACCCGCAGTGCTCCCCGTTCGCGCGTGACGTCCAGTGAAAGACCAATCCCCGGCGGCGAGGACCGCTCGGCGGCCAGCAGCGCCGGGAAAGCGTCCGCGTCGCGCCAGTCGACCAGCACGTGCCGGCCCACCATCACCTGCGGCGTCACCACCACGCGCCTGCCGGCGAGCAGGACACGCGCCTGCTGTCGCCGGCCATGCAGCGGCGCGGCGAACGGGTCGGGCCAGCCGATGTCGTCCCAGTAGTCCACGTGCAGCGCCAGCAGCACGGGCCGTTGGCCGGGCGGCCGGCGCGCCAGCGACGACAGCCACCGGTCCGCCGCCGGGCACTCGCTGCAGCCTTCGGCGGTGTACAACTCGACCAGGGGGACGCGCCCGCTTCCGCTCGCCATCGAACACGCAGCATCGGCGTCCATGCACATGGCGATGCCCGCGATCCAGCAGGCGGCCCGCAATGCATTGCGCACCATGGCGGCTCCCAGGCGTGGATGGAAGACACGACGCTAGCGGCACGCGCCCCTGCGCGATGTGCAGGCACTGCGCAAGCCGTGGCCCCGGATAGGGCTGCACGCACTGCACGCACGCACCGGTCCGGATGATCAAGCCGCGCATATCGTTTTCGTCGTGGTGCGCGCAATCCCGGGGTTAAGAACTCGTGATGCTGACCGAAGCCCGCCGAGCCAGCGCGGGCGCCTTCCACCCATCACGGAGCCTTCCCATGACGTTGCAGCACAGCCCACTGCGCGAGGCCATCCGCGTGGCACTCGCCGCCACCGCAATGTACGCCGGCGCCGCGGCCGCCCAGGACAGCGCGCAGGACCCCACCACCCTGGACCGCATCGAGGTCACCGGCAGCCGCATCCGCCAGGTCGACATGGAGAGCGCCGCGCCGGTGCTGACCATCAGCCGGGACGACATCGAGCGCCAGGGCTTCCAGTCCATCGCCGACATCCTGCAGAACATCTCCGCCACCGGTGCGCCGGCGATCAGCCGTGCCATGCCGCTGTCGGCCGGCGAGAACGTGGGCGGCCAGTTCATCGACATGCGCAACCTCGGCACGGTGCGCACGCTGGTGCTGGTGAACGGCCAGCGCATCGGCGCCAGTACCAGCGGCCTGCAGGACATCTCGCTGATCCCGACCGCCGCCGTCGAACGCATCGAGGTGCTCAAGGACGGCGCCTCCTCGATCTACGGCTCCGACGCCATCGCCGGCGTGGTCAACATCATCACCCGCTCCGGCGTGGAGGGCGCGCAGGCGCAGCTCTACCACGGCCAGTACGACGAGGGCGACGGCGAGATCACCCGCGCCGACTTCGTGCTGGGTTTCAACGGCGACCGCGGCTCGCTGACCACGGCGGTGGAGTACCGCAAGGAAGAGGAGGTCATGGCCGCCGACCGGCCGTACTCGGCCTACCCGCAGGGCCAGTGGCATCCCACCCGCGGCTGGACGACGGTGAGCCAGTGGGGCGTCATCAATCTGCCCGCGGCCCTCGGCGGCAACCGCGTGCTCGACGCCGGCGCCGACTGGCGCGACATCGGCAACTTCCACGCGCTCAACACCAATACCGGCACCAGCGCGGCCGATCCGGCCGGCTCCACCGCCGACAAGAGCAACCCCAACCAGCAGACCCACCTGCGCACGCCGCTGGAGAGCCGCTCGCTGTTCGTCGATGGCCGCTTCGACCTCAACGAGGACATCCGCCTGCGCGGCAGCATGCTCTACAGCCAGCGCGAAGCGGCACGGCAGATTGCGGGCTATCCGTTCCAGAGCGCATCGTTCGGCCTGATGATGTCGGCCGACAGCTACTACAACCCGGTCGGCACGCACCACGGCTACGCCGCGCCGACCGCCGTCAACTTCGCCCGCCGCACGTGGGAGATCCCGCGCGTGGACAAGCCCACCTCCACCACCTGGCGCTTCACCGCGGGCCTGGAGGGCAGCTTTCAGGCGGGCGGACGGTACTACGACTGGGACGTGAACTATCTGTACAACAACAACAAGGTCCAGCAGGAGAACTACGGCAACCTCAACCTGGCCCGCGTGGCGCAGGCGGTGGGCCCGTCGTTCCTCAACGCCAACGGCCAGGTGCAATGCGGCACGCCCACCAGCCCCATCCCGCTGACCGATTGCGTGGCCTGGAACCCCTTCATCCCCTTCGGCCGCGCCGGCGACGGCGGCCTGACCGACAACCAGGCGCTGATCGACTTCCTGTTCCAGACGTTGAACTCGACCGGCGAAACCGAGACCGAAGCCTTCACCGCCAATCTGTCGGGCTCGCTCTTCGCGCTGCCCGGCGGCGAGCTGGGGTTCGCCGTGGGCGTGGAAAGCCGCAAGGAATCCGGCCGTTTCATTCCTGACGCGATGGCGGTGACCGGCAACTCCACCACCCTGTCCGCAGGTCCCACCCGCGGCGGCTATCGCGTGGACGAGCTGAATGCCGAGCTCTCCATCCCGCTGCTGGCCGACCTGCCCGGCGCGGAGGAACTGAGCTTCAGCGTGGCCACGCGCTATTCGGACTACGACACCTTCGGCGATACCACCAACAGCAAGGTCGGCTTCAAGTGGAAGCCGGTCGACTCGGTGCTCGTGCGCGGCACCTATGCCGAAGGCTTCCGCGCACCGACCATCAACGACCTGTACGGCGGGGGTTCGCAGACCTTCAGCTTCTTCACCGACCCCTGCGACACGCTGTTCGGGGCATCGGCCGGCAATGCGTCGGTCCGCGCGCGCTGCGCCCAGGACATCGCCAACGCCGACACCTACCGCCAGCTCGCACAGGGCTTCGTCCCGGCCGGATCGCCCAACTCGCAGACGCCGGTGGCGTTCTTCAACGGCTCCAACCCGGACCTGCTGCCGGAATCGTCCGAATCGAAGACGCTGGGCGTGGTGTGGAGCCCGGGATTCGCCAGCGGCCTGAACGTCAGCCTGGACTGGTGGAACATCCGTATCGAGGACACCATCGTGGCGGACACGCCCACCCAGATGCTCAACGACTGCTACATCCAGAACGATGCCGCACGCTGCGCCGCCTTCACCCGCGACCCGGTGCTCGGCTTCGTCAACAACCTGACCTTCAACGGCATCAACGCCGGTTACCGCGAAACGGAGGGCTACGACCTGGACCTGAGCTACCGCCTTGCCACGGAAGCGGCGGGCGATTTCCGGCTGGTCTGGCAGACCACCTACACCGCGCGCGACGAGATCAAGACCGACACCAACCCCGCCACCCTGCCGCAGCAGCTGGTCGGTTACGCGACCTCGCCGGGCTTCATCGGCACGTTCCGCGTCCGCTCCAACGCCAACCTCACGTGGACCTTCGGCAGCTTCGGCGCGACCTGGGGTGCGCGCTACTACTCCTCGCAGAAGGAGACCTGCCTGTCCGCGGCGCTGTTCCCCGAGGAGTGCAGCGACCCCGGCTTCGTCGCCGCCAACCCGGCGCAGTCGCGTGCGGTACACAAACGCGGCTCGATCACGTTCAACGACATCGAGTTCCGCTGGACGGCGCCGTGGGACGCAACGATCTCGGTGGGCGCCAACAACGTGTTCGACCGCGAGGGCCCGCAGTTCTACAGCCAGCCCAGCGCCAACGTCTCCTACCACGGCCAGTACGACATCGGCCGCTTCCTTTACATGAAATACCTGCAGCGCTTCTGAGCAGCGCCCGCGTCCGGACCCGCCACGGGCCGGACGCGGGAACCGCAGGGGGTGCACATCCATCGCGCGCACGCGGTCCATGCCCGGCGCTGCGCTGGCACCACGGGCCTGCATGCGTGGCGCGATGCTGGAGGGGTCCTCCGCGCCGTCGTCTCTCTCCCGGCCAGAGCGGGCGCCAGTTCCCGGTAGAGGAACGCTCGGCCCCTCACCTGGACATGCCCGGCCTGGCCGGGCGTCTTTTTATGCGGCCGGCAAGAAGGCACTTCGAGCGACGCATTGGCCCCTGCGCAGGGCAGCGGATTGGCCCTCAAACGCCGCGCGAATGGCGCCTAGAGTGGCCTTGATGCCGTGCCTCCAGCGCATGCATGCAGAGGGCCAATACGATGCGCACACTCCACTACAGCCTGCGGTTCGGCGACAGCCTGGATCTGTCCCGACTCCCCGGCGATGCCTTCCACGTCCTGCACGCGCGCGGACGCGGCATCCAGGTGGACGCACCCGCCGGATGGATGTCGCTGTGGTGGCCGCTGCACGGCCCGCTGGCGCTGTCCGCGACCGGCGGCCACTGGACCCTGCCCGCACGCCACATGCAGGTGTGGCGTGACGGCCCGCTGCGCTGCCGCGCACTCGGTCCGCGCGGATGGCTCGCGCTGTGCGCGCCCGCGGCCGCATGGGAACGCATGGCGCAGACCCGCGAGCCGGCGACCGGGCTGCTGCCCTGGCGCGGCCGCGCCAGCCGCGACGCGGCGGGCCTGCTGGCGCGGATAGCCCGCGACGGGCACGCCGGCGATGCGCGCGCGCCGGGCGATCCCGCCACGCTGCTGGAAGCCCTGCATTCGGCGCTGGCCGACCTGCAGCCCGACCTGCAGGCCTGCCTGGCCCGCTGCAACGGCCGCACCCTGGCACGGCGGCAGCAGACGCTGCTGCGCCTGCTGCGCGTGCGCCATGCGATCGAATGCAACCCCGACGTGCGGCTGGACCTGGACGCGCTGTCGGGGATGGCGAACTACTCGCCCTGCCACCTCATCCGCATCTACCGCAGCGTGTTCGGGGAAACACCCACCGAGTACGCCGCGCGCCTGCGCGAGCGCCAGGCCTGGGACATGGTCAGCGGTACCGGCCTGCCGATCTGCGAGATCACCGGGATGCTGGGATTCGAGAGCCAGAGCGCCTTCTGCCGCGCGTTCAAGAACGCCTTCGGCCGCACCACCTCGGAAGTCCGTCGCCTGCGCCAGGAGGACGGCGACGAAGTGCGTCAGCCCGCGGCCGCCTGAAGGTCACGGCGCGCGCGGACCGGCGGGCTCAGTGCCCGCCGTCCAGCGCCTTCAGTTCGCTGACCAGCGCGTTCGCCATCTCCGAGCCGTCGCCGTACAGCATGCGGGTGTTGTCGGCGTAGAACAGGGCATTCTCGATGCCGGCGAAGCCGGTGCCCTTGCCGCGCTTGATGACGATGGTGTTCTTGCTGTTCACCACATCGAGGATCGGCATGCCGTAGATCGGCGAGGCCGGATCGGTCTTCGCCACCGGGTTCACCACGTCGTTGGCGCCGATCACCAGCGACACGTCGGTATTGGCGAACTCGGGGTTGATGTCGTCCATGTCGGCGATCAGGTCGTAGGGCACGCCGGCTTCGGCCAGCAGCACGTTCATGTGCCCCGGCATGCGGCCGGCGACCGGGTGGATGGCGAACTTCACCTTCACCCCGCGTTCCATCAGCTTCTGGGTCAGTTCCCAGATCTTGTGCTGCGCCTGCGCCACCGCCAGGCCGTAGCCGGGCACGATCACCACGCGCTCGGCGTAGGCCATCATGGCGGCCACGTCGGCGGCCTCGATGGGCTTCATCGATCCGCCGATCTCCTGCATGGCCGCGCTGCCGCCGCCGAAGTTGGAGAACAGCACGTTGCTGATCCTGCGGTTCATCGCCTTGGCCATGAGGCGCGTCAGCAGCATGCCGGCCGCGCCCACCATGGTGCCGGCGATGATCAGCGCCTCGTTGCCCAGCACGTAGCCTTCAAAGGCCACGGCCAGTCCGGTGAACGCGTTGTACAGCGAGATCACCACCGGCATGTCGGCGCCGCCGATGGGCAGCGTCATCAACACGCCCAGCGCCAGCGCCAGCACGAAGAAGGCGATGATCCACGGCATGGCCAGCGTGGCCAGCGCCATCACGCCGCAGGCGATGGCGGCCAGCGCCACCAGCGCGTTGAACCACTGCTGGCCCGGGAAGGTGTAGCGCTTGTCCATGCGCCCGTCCAGCTTGGCCCAGGCGATCACCGAACCGGTCAGCGAGACGGCGCCGATCAGCGCGCCGATGACGGCGAGCGAAAGGGTGAACGCCGGCGGCGCCGGCTCGCCGGCCGAATACCGCACCAGTTCCACCGCACCGATGGCCGCGGCGGAACCGCCGCCCATGCCGTTGAACAGCGCCACCATCTGCGGCATGTCGGTGATGGCGACCTTCTTGCCCCACACCCAGTTCAGGCCCACGCCGATCACGATGGCCGCGACCATCAGGCCGATATTGTGCAGGCCCGGCAGGAAGAACGTGGCGAAGGTGGCGATCAGCATGCCTGCGCCGGCCCACTGGATGCCGCTGCGCGCGGTCTTGGGGCTGGCCATGCGCTGCAGGCCCAGCAGGAACAGCGTGGCGGCCACGAAATAGCTCAGCTTCACCAGCGTCAACGCACTCATGCACGGCTCCCTTCCGACGGCGCGGGTCGCTTGTCCGACCGATGGTGTTCACGCATTTCGATGGCGGTCTTGAGCAGGCCCACCATGCCCAGGCCGAACGCGACCAGGCCCAACGACAACTGGTTCACCGCCGTCGTGTCGGCCAGGTACGCGCCGACCAGCCCGGCCATCATCGAGGCCAGCGTGTAGGAGGACAGCAGCAACAGCATCCAGCGGCCCTTGCGCGGATCCCGCCAGACCCGGCGGGACATCTCGTTCTGGGTGCGCGTGGGATCCTGCAGCGAGGACAGGCCGATGCCGATGCCCGCATACAGCAGCACGTAGTTCCAGTCGTCGAAGACGGGCGGCCAGCCTGCGGACCCGACGGCCGACACGGCCCATCCGGACTTCACCGCGTAGGCCATCGCCGCCAGCATGGCGGGGTACTGCAGGTAGCTCAACCACTGGAAGATGTCGCGCGCGCTGGCGCGCGCAGGCGCTTGGGCGATCGGCATGCGGGTCACTTGCCACCTGCGGGCTTGCTGCTCTTGAACATCTCCAGCATGCGCTCGGTGACCACGTAACCGCCGGCGGCGTTGCCGGCGCCCAGCAGCACGGCGATGAAGCCGATGGCCTTCTCCAGCGCCGTGTCGGCATGGCCCAGCACCACCATCGCGCCGATCAGCACGATGCCGTGGATGAAGTTGGAGCCCGACATCAGCGGCGTGTGCAGGATCACCGGCACCCGCGAAATGATCACGTGGCCGGCGATGGCCGCCAGCATGAAGATGTACAGCGCCACGAACCCGTCGCTCATCCGCTCCCCCATCCTGTCCACGTTGTCGGCGCCGCCGCAGCAGGGCGGGGCGTGTCCGCATCATAACCGTACCTGAACCCGCGGGGACCGCGGCGGCGGCCTGTCAACCTCCCGCCGCGTGGCGCGTTCCCTCCCACGACCTCGAGGGAGAACGATCATGCCGTACCCGTCCGACCCGTCCCCGCCGATGGCCTGCCGCCGCGCCCGGCCGGCGGGTCGCGCCTGATTCACGGCACGGGCCGCTAAGCTGTGTTGGTGAGCACCGCCCCTCTCCCGTCGCCGGACATGGCGTCCCCGCCCGCACCGGTGGCGACGCTGGAGCTGTTCCTGGCCGACATCGGCCCACGGGCGTTCCGTTTCGCCGAGGCCGGGCTGCGTCATCGCGAGGATGCGCTGGACGCGGTGCAGGACGCGATGATGAAGATGCTGGCCTATGCGGACCGCCCCGCCGGCGAATGGACCCCGCTGTTCTGGAGCATCCTGCGGCGGCGCATCGTGGATCTGCAGCGCCGTGCCAGCTTCCGGCTGCGCTGGCTGCTGCCTACCGGCGACCGCGGTGAGGAAGGCCCGGTGGACTGGGCGCCCGACCTGGGCGCGGGACCCGCGCAGGCGCACGACCAGCGCGAGGCCTATGCGCACCTGGTGCAGGCGCTGCGCGCGCTGCCGGCACGCCAGCGCGAAGCCTTCACGCTGCGCGTGCTGGAAGAACTGGACGTGGCGGACACCGCTCGCGTCATGGGCTGCTCGGAGGGATCGGTGAAGACCCACCTGTCCCGTGCGCGAGACGCCCTGCAGAAGCAACTGGAGGAATTCCGATGACCCCCCGTACCGATGGCGACCGCGACTTCGACGCGCAGGCCCGCAACCTGCATCGCGCGTCACTGGCGCAGATGTCGCCACAGACCCTGGCGCGCCTGCGCGCCGCCCGCCATGAAGCCCGGCGCGCCGCGCCGGCTTCCGGCGGCGCGCGCCCGTGGCGATGGATCGCCGCGACCGCGTTCACCGCCGTGCTGGCGGTGGGCGTGGGCCTGCAGTTCCTGCCGCAGGCGCCCACCGCCACCTCCCCCGGCGCGACCACGACCGCACCGCTGGCCGCGAACAATGGCGATGCGCTGGACGAAACCGCGGCCGGCACGCTGGAAGAAGACCCCGACCTGTACCTGTGGCTGGCTTCCGCCGAGGCGCAGCCCCTTGCGATGGAGTGACCCATGACATCCCGTACCGCCCGCCTGCTCTTCCTCGGCCTGCTGCTCGCGTCCGCCCAGGCATTGGCCCAGTCGCCGCCGCCTGCGCCCTTGCCCGCCTGGGAACAGTTGACGCCGCAGCAACGCGAAGCGTTGATCGCCCCCCTGCGCGACCGCTGGAACCGCGAACCCGAGGACCGTCCGCGCATGATGGAGCGCGCGCGACGCTGGCAGGCCATGTCGCCCGAACAGCGCGCACAGGCGCGCCACGGCATGAAGCGCTTCGAGGGCATGAGCCCGGAGCAGCGCCGGCAGGCCCGCGCGCTTTACGGGCGGATGAAGGGACTCACGCCCGAGCAGCGCACCGCGCTGCGCGACCAGTGGAAGAAGATGACGCCCGAGCAGCGCGAGGCATGGATGCAGGAGCACGCGCCGCGGCGGCGACCGCCGCCGCCGGCAGAACGCTGATCCGGTTACGCCCGCGTCAGGCCGCCTGCGCCGGTGCGTCGGAGCGTTCCGGCCACACCGTCCTGGCCAGCAGCTCGTCGTTCCAGTCGAACTGCAGCGCGCCGTCCCTGACGAACAGGGACACGAAGTTGAGCACGTTGCGGGCGTACATCTCGCTGGCGTGCACCGCACCCAGGCTGGCCAGGTTCAGCGGCCCGGCGATGGTCACGCCCTGTACGTCGTAGGTCTCGCCGGGGCGGGTGAGCTCGCAGTTGCCGCCGGTTTCCGCCGCCAGGTCCACGATGACGCTGCCCGGCCTCATGCCCGCCACCATCGCCGCGGTGATGATCCGCGGGGCCGGCCGGCCGGGGACCGCCGCGGTGCACACCACCACGTCGATGCCCTTCAGGTGATCGGCCAGGCGCTGCTGCTGCAGGGCGCGTTCGTCGTCGGTCAGCGCGCGCGCGTAGCCGCCCTCGCCGGCCGCACTGACGCCCAGGTCCAGGAACCTGCCGCCCAGCGACTCGATCTGCTCGCGCGTTTCCGGTCGCACGTCGAAACCTTCCACCTGCGCCCCCAGGCGCTTGGCCGTGGCCACGCCCTGCAGCCCGGCCACGCCCGCGCCGACGATCAGCACCTTGGACGGCCGGATGGTGCCGGCGGCCGTGGTCAGCATGGGGAAGAAGCGCGGGGCAAGCTGCGCCGCGATCAGCACCGCCTTGTAGCCGGCCATGCCCGCCTGCGAACTCAGCACGTCCATCGCCTGCGCGCGCGTGGTGCGCGGCAGCCGTTCCAGCGGGAAATTCTGCAGGCCGCGTGCCTGCAGCGCCTCGGCGCGCGCGGGGTCGGCGGTGGGCTGGAGCACGCCGACCAGCGTGGCGCCCGCCTTGAAGCCGGCGATCGCTTCGGCGGGAGGCGACTGCACGCAGAGCAGGACATCGGCCTGCGCACGCCCTTCGCCACCGTCCACGGCGGCACCGGCATCGGTGTAGGCCTGATCGATGAAGCCGGCCCCTGCGCCCGCGCCACGCTCGACGACGACGCGCGCACCGGCGGCGATCAGCTTCTTCACCGTCTCCGGCGTGGCGGCCACCCGGCGCTCGCCGGGCGCGGTTTCCTTCAGTACCCGAACTTCGACCGCCATGGCGCCCCTCGTCGTTAGGTCATCGCTGCGGCGATGCTAACAGAGCGCGGCGGGGCCGCGCGGACGCCTGCCGCGATCAGGAAGGGATGCCCGCCGAGGGCGCGGGCTCGAGGCGTTCGATCACGCCCTGCATCGCGCTGTCGAACGCGTCCTCGCTCTGGTGCGTGCGCAGGCGGCCCAGCCGCACCATGGCCGCCAGTTCCTCCGGCGAGGCCACGCAGAAGCGCACGCCGCGCCGGTTGACGAACAGCAGGCGCGAGGAGATCGGGCTGACCCAGGACAGCTTGCCGGCCTGGACCTTGTTGTCCTTGTCGATGAAATCCAGCCACGTGCCGATGGGCAGGCCGCGGAAGTGGTCCGCATCGCTGTGGTCGAAATCGAGCGTGTCGGCGCCGCCGACCAGTTGGATGGGCGTGGCTTCTTCGTCCACGGCCGGCTTGGGCAGCACCACCTGGGGCAGTTCCGGCAGTGCCTTTTCCAGGTCCGGACGCGCCGCGGCCACGGCCTGCAGCGTGTCGTGCAGCGCGTCGACGGCCCCGCCGGCGGCATCCTGGTTCAGGCCGACACTGGCGAACACCTTCAGCAGCGCAGGCCGCCAGGCCTGCAGCCACGGCTTGCCGATCACATGACGCTGCGCTTCGGTCAGTTCTTCCAGCAGACCGTCGGCCAGCGCCAGCGATTCGCGCAGGCCCTCGCCCTCCTCGCCCTCGCGCAGCACCGTCATGGTGACGTGGTGGGCCCACGGCTGGCGCAGGAAATCCTCGATCGCCTGCGGCACGCGGCGGTCGGCCAAGCGCTCGTCCAGCTCGGCGGCCATGCGCGTGCGCGCGGCTTCCAGGCGCTCCTGGCCGCGCTGGATCTCGGCGGCACGGCGCTCGGCGATCTCGATGCGGCGACGGTGCTGCTCCAGGAACGCGCGGAACTCCTCTTCCAGCGTCAGGAAGATCGCCAGGTTCTCGTTGAACTCGGCCACCAGGCGGTCGATGACCTCCTCGACCTTGGTCAACAGCGTGCGCTCGGCGGCGCTCTCGCCGTTGTTGCCCTCGCAGGCCTCGGCCAGCACGTTCAACAGCCGGCGCGCAGGATGGGTCTTCTGCACGAACATGCGACGGTCCAGCAGCGCCACCTTGACGAACGGCACCACCAGGCGGCCGATCAGTTCGCGTGGACGACCCTCCAGGTCGCGCTCGTCCAGCATCACGTCGAACAGCATGCCGACCAGGTCGATGGCATCTTCGTCGACCGGCGCCAGGCGTGCCGTGGCGGGGTCCACGCCCAGCTGCATCGCGCTGCTGAGCACTTCGTTCTTCAGGCGCTGCGACAGCGATTCGCCGGTATCGCCGATGGCGGCGCGCAGCGTGGCGCTGGGCGCGCTCTGCAGCAGCGACAGCACCGACAGCATCTCGCGCTGCGACAGGTCGCGCTGCGGATGCGCCGGGCGCGGCGCCTCGTCCTGCACGTCACGGCCGCGGCGCGACTCCTGCAGCAGGTGGTGCAGCGCTTCCAGCAGCACGCTCTGCGCACCCGGCGCGGCGGCGTAGCCGGGCGGGGCCTCGCCGAAGCCGGGGGCCTGCGCGCCGGCATGTGCGGCCTGCAGGCCACGGTTCACGCCGGCCATGCGGTTGAGGAAGCGCGCCGCCCAGGCCGGCGCACCCGGCTCCTCGTCGGCGATCAGGTCCTCCAGTTCGCGCGTGGCCTCGGGCCGGGGCGCGCGTCGTGCCTGATCCGGGGCGGTGGCTCCCCCCAGCCGCTGGTCGAGTGCCGCGTAGATCCGGGCGATCGCCGGAACCAGGTCGCGTTCGCACAGCTTGATCACCACCAGCCTGACCTCGGGGGCCAGGTCGCAGCCCGAGAAGGCCTGATGGACCGCCACGCCGATGTGCTCGGGGCCGATGGGATTGAAGTCGTTGTCCAGCGCCACGTCGCCGGCGATCCAGCCGAGCCGGCGGTCCAGCCGCGCGAGCACCGGTTTGCAGTCGCGCTGGATGACGCTGGCCAGGTTGCGCACCGCCAGCCGGGATTCCAGCTCCTGGTCGGTCACCAGGGTCAGGGTGTCGTCCGCACCGTGCGCGAAGGCCGTCTCCATCGACATCGGCTGTCCTTCCTGCAGGGCCTTCCAGGCGCGCTGCAGGTGGGCGCGGAAGCGCACCACGATGTCCTCGCGGCGGCGGCGCAGTTCGCGCATGGCATCCAGGAACGCCATCTGCGAAGGGCCCGCGCGCTCGGCGCGGTCGAACAGGGCGTCGTCGAACCGGCCCAGCGCCATGGCGAAGGCATCCACCAGCGGCGGGACCGCCGCGTCGCGCGCCTGATCGAGCAGGCGCGTGTCGCGCCCGGGGCGGTCCGCGATATTGAAGACGTTCGACATGCGCAGGGTCTCCGCCCGGAGAGGGCGAAAGGCGTTCGGGGGATGCGGACCGGGGATCCGCCATGACATCGTAGGAAATCCGCCGCACGGGCAACCGTGATGCTCTCGGCATTTTAGTGCCATGCAACAAGATGTGACACGGTAAACTTGACGCATGTCGCTTACCGATCCCCTGCCCATCCTCGACACACGCCGCTCGGTGCCGTCCCGGCAACTCGGCGAGCCCGGCCCGGACCACGCCACGCTGCTGCGCATGCTGGCCTCGGCCGTGCGCGTGCCGGACCACGGCAAGCTGGTGCCGTTCCGCTTCATCCGCCTGCAGGGAGCGGCCCGCCATGCGCTGGGCGACCTGCTTGCGGCACGCACCTTGCATCTGCAGCCCGACGCGGCCGCTGCCGTCATCGAGAAGGACCGCGCGCGCTTCGCCCATGCGCCGGTGGTGATCACCGTGGTGGCGCGGCTCACGCCGGGACACAAGGTGCCCGAGCAGGAGCAGTTGCTGACCGCCGGCAGCGTCTGCTTCGCCCTGCTGCAGGCCGCGCAGGCGCTGGGCTTCGGCGCGCAATGGCTGACCGGCTGGATGGCCTACGACGACGCGGTCGCGGCCACGCTCGGCCTGTCGGCTGACGAGCGCATTGTCGGCTTCATCCATATCGGCACGCCGAAAATGGAAGCGCCGGAACGCGAGCGCCCCGATCCGGCCCTGCTGCTCACGGACTGGACGCCCGGTGACTGAGGCGTTTCCCGGGCGGCCGCTCTATCTGGTCGACGCCAGCCTGTACGTGTTCCGCGCCTGGCATTCGATGCCGGACGAGTTCCAGGATGCCGATGGTTGGCCCACCAACGCGGTGCACGGCTTCGCGCGCTTCCTGCTGGAACTGCTGGAGAAGGAGCGTCCCGCGCACATCGCCATCGCCTTCGACGAAGCGCTGGACAGTTGCTTCCGCAACCGCCTGTATCCGGCCTACAAGGCCAACCGCGACCCCGCTCCGGAAGCGCTGCGCCGCCAGTTCACCCACTGCAAGGCGCTGTGCGCCGCGCTGGGGCTGAGCGTGCTGGCGCATGGCGAATACGAAGCCGACGACCTGATCGGCAGCGCGCTGCATGCCGCGCGCCCGGATGCGTTCCGCGGCGTCATCGTGTCGGCCGACAAGGATCTCTCGCAATTGCTCGGCGAACACGACGAGCAATGGGATTTCGCGCGCGGCCAGCGCTGGGGCATGGCCGGCGTGAAGGCGCGGCATGGCGTGGAGGCGCGGCAGATCGCCGACTACCTGGCCCTGACGGGCGATGCCGTGGACAACATCCCCGGCGTCAGCGGCATCGGCGCGAAGTCCGCGGCCGTCCTGCTGGCGCACTTCGGCGATCTCGACACCCTGCTTGCCCGCGTGGACGAAGTCGCCTTCCTGCGCCTGCGCGGCGCCGCCACCCTGGCCCTGCGCCTGCGCGAACAGCGCGAACACGCCCTGCTCTGGCGGCAACTGACCACCATCGCACTGGACGCCCCCCTGGGCGATGTCGCCCACGGCCACGCACGCGGCCCGGCCGACGGCGACATGCTGGCAGGCCTGTCCGATGCGCTGCGGCTGGGCCCGATGACGCGGCGCCGGCTGCGGGCGGTGGCGGGGCTGGACGATCCGGCTTACTGATCGTCTGTAAAACGTCACCCGCACCCGATAGCATCGACGCATGGACCGACGCGACGACGACAAGCCAAACACGCCCGCCGAAGTGGTCTGGCAGGGCAAATACCAACGCATGATGGTGCGCGGCACGTGGGAATACGTGGAGCGCGTGCATGCGGGGGGCCTGGCGGCGATCATCGTGGCGGTGACGCCGGAAGACAACGTGCTGTTCGTCGAGCAGTACAGGGTGCCGCTGCAGGCGCGCACCATCGAAATGCCGGCCGGCCTGGTCGGCGACATCCATGCCGGCGAATCCATCGAAGTGTCCGCGATCCGCGAACTGGAGGAAGAGACGGGCTGGACGGCCGCTCACGCGGAAGTGCTGCTGATCGGTCCCACTTCGTCCGGGAGCAGCAGCGAGAAGATCGCCTTCGTCCGCGCGACCGGCCTGCGCAAGGTGGGCGAAGGCGGCGGCGATGGCGACGAGGACATCACCGTGCACGCCATTCCCCGCGCACGCGCCGCCGCGTGGCTGGCGCAGAAGATGGCCGAAGGCTACCAACTGGACGCCAAGCTCTGGGCGGGCCTGTGGATGATCGACCACAACCTGGACGGCACGCCGCGCCGGTGACGGATCAGCAGGCCCTGACCGCGTAACCGGCCGGACGCCCGACGCCGGCGCCCGCGCGGCGCAGGGCCACGGTTTCACGATGCGGCGTGGCGGCTTTGCCGAAGGCCCCGGAGAACTCCAGCATCGCGTTCGCCTGCGCACGCGCGCACCGGACACGCACCCCGGTTCCCGCCTGAATGCCGGGCAACGACACCCGCGCGCGCGTCATCCCGCCGCCGCCCGGAACGTTCCGCGTGCGATCCCCTCATGAGCTTCCGACGTGCGTCCGACTACCTGCCTTCTGGCGGCCCTGATCGCCACCGTCCTGCCTGTGCTGGCTCAGGCCACCCCGCAGGACCCCTCCGGTGAGTGGCAACCCGACGTGGAGACGAACCTGCAACTGCTGCAGGAGGCCGAGCGGGCCATGCCCGTGGATGCGCGCCCCAAGCGGGGTCCAGGCCCAGGACGCGGCGGCCCGGGTGGTGCCGGCGGACCGCCTTCCGGCCGTGGCGACGGCTCCATGGGCCCGCCGCCCGGCGGTGCGGGAGGCAGGCCCATGGGCCCTCCCCCGGGAGGCGCCCGTCCCGGCGGTGGCCGTCCCAGCTTGAAGGGCCTGCTGCCCACGCAAGGCGCCTTCGCCGCACCGGAGGATGCCGTGCTGGTGCTGCAACGGATGCGCGAAGCGGTGGTGTTCGGGACCTCGGACGGCAGCGAGGTGGTGATCGTGCCGTTGTCGGGCACGCTCGATTTCGCCGACGGCACGCGCGCGACGCTGCGCGATGACGGCGGCCGGCTGACGCTGCAGTTGGATATCCCCGACGGGCGCCGCGCGACGTACCGTTACGCGCTGCCCGATGCGGCCTCCGGCGCGCTGCGCATCGACATCACCATCGAGGGCGATCGCCTGCCCGGGGGCAGCGCGCGCCTGCAGCGCGTCTACCGCCGCATGCAGGTCGACGTGGCCGCGCCGGAGCGCGCGTCGCCGTAGGGCCCGCTCAGCGCAGGCGCCGGTCGAAGAAGGCGGGTGCGCGCTGCCACAACCACGCGGCCGCCACGGCACCATGACGCCGCGTCATGCCGTGGCTTTGCGGTGCCGGGAACGTGCGGTGCACGGTACCCATGCGCGGGTCGAGGGCGGAGGCGGTGGCACGCGATCGACCCAGGGCCATGCCCTTCGGCGGTGCGCAGGCGTCAGGCAAACGCGTCCGTCGCGCGCACCAGGGCGTCGATGTTCTCGGCTTCGAACGCCGAATGGCCCGACGCCGGGGTGATCTCCAGCTTCGCCTTCGGCCAGGCCTTGTGCAGCTCCCACGCGTTGGCGATCGGGCATACCACGTCGTAGCGACCGTGCACGATGACACCCGGGATATCGGCGATGCGCGGTGCGTCCCGCAGCAGTTGGTCTTCCACTTCGAAGAAGCCGCCGTTGACGAAGTAGTGGTTCTCGATCCGCGCGAAGGCCAGCGCGAACTCGGGCTCTTCGTGGCCGCTGACGAAGTCGGCGTCCACGTGCAGGAAGCTGGTGGCGCCTTCCCACACGCTCCACGCCTTGGCGGCGGCCAGGCGCGTGGCCTTGTCCTCGGAGGTCAGGCGGCGGTGGAAGGCCGAGATCAGGTCGTGGCGCTCCACCGGCGGGATCGCGGTGATGTAGTGCTCCCAGGCGTCCGGGAACAGCCGGCTGGCGCCCTCCTGGTAGAACCACTCCAGTTCCCAGCGGCGCAGCATGAAGATGCCGCGCAGCACCAGTTCGGTGACGCGCTGCGGATGGGTTTCGGCATAGGCCAGCGCCAGCGTGGAGCCCCAGCTGCCGCCGAACACCTGCCAGCGGTCGATGCCCAGCGCCTGGCGCAGCTTCTCGATGTCCGCCACCAGGTCCCAGGTGGTGTTGTCCACCAGGTCGGCATGCGGTGTGGAGCGGCCGGAGCCGCGTTGGTCGAACAGCACGATGCGGTACCTGGCCGGATCGTGGAAGCGCCGCATCTTCGGGCTGCATCCCGCGCCCGGCCCGCCGTGCAGCAGCACCACGGGCTTGCCCTGCGGATTGCCGCACTGCTCGTAGTACAGCGTGTGGCGGTCATCGACCTTCAGCGTGCCGGTGTCGAAGGGTTCGATATCGGGGTACAGCGTGCGCATGGGCGGCCCGTCCTGGATGAAAGCGACAGTCTAGCGGCTCGCGTCCTGCACTTGCGCCAGCCGTCCCAGGGTCACGCGGTCGCGCGCCTCCAGGTCGACTTCCGTCGCCACATCCACGAAGTCCGCCTGCGCCATCAGGGCGCGGATGGCGGCGCCCTGGTCCCAGCCATGCTCCAGCAGCAGCCAGCCGCCGGGGAGGAGGAAGTCCGGCGCCCCGCCGATGATCTCGCGGATGGCATCCAGGCCGTCCGTACCGGACGCCAGGGCCGTCGCCGGCTCGAAGCGCAGGTCGCCCCGTGCAAGGTGCGCGTCGCCATCGGCGATATAGGGCGGATTGCTGGCGACCAGGTGGAAGCGCTGGCCCGCCAGCGGCGTCCACCAATGGCCCTGGCGGAAGTCCACGTGGGCCAGGTCGTTGGCCAGGGCATTGGCTCGCGCGACGGCCAGGGCCTCCGCGCTCGCATCGGTGGCCACCACCCATGCCTGTGGCCGCTCGCTCGCCAGCGCCAGCGCGATCGCGCCGCTGCCGGTGCCCAGGTCGGCGATACGCACGGGTCTGTCTGGAGGCAGGCGCTCCAGCGCCAGCTCGACCAGGCGTTCGGTCTCCGGACGGGGAATCAGCGTGGCGGGCGACACCTTCAGGTCCAGGGTCCAGAAGCCCCGATGGCCGGTCAGGTAGGCCACCGGCTCCCCGGCCAAGCGGCGCTTCAGCAGGGCTTCGAACGCTGCCGCCTCGGCCTGCGTCAGGCCCGCGTCGCCGTGCGCGAACAGCCAGGCGCGGTCGCGCCCTAACGCATGCAGCAGCAGGTGTTCCGCCTCGTGGCGCGCCTCCGGCCCCGGCAGGCGTGTCGCGGCGGCGCGCAGGGCAGAGTCGATGCGGGCGGTGGGCAGGTGGGCGGTCATCGCAGGCATGGTACCGGCCGCAGGCGTCACCGACGCCCCCGTATCGCCGCGCCGCACCATCGGGGTGCTCAATGGCGCGGGGCGCCCGTGGCGTGGACATGCTGCTGGCGAGGACCTTGGCCACGCGACCGCCTCGGGCCTGGCGTGTCGGTCTCCCCCGGTCGTCCGGCATGGCCTGGAACGCTAATCGCTTGAAAAACAGCAGGTTGGGCCACAGGTTGAGCGTCGAGGCATGGCTTCACCGCATCGACGCGCACCTCCTCACTGATCGATAGTCATGTTCTATTGATCCAATTCCATCAATCGATTTGAGATATCAATAGACCCTGCCTACCATTGCGCCATCGCTTCACCACACCCATCCCACTCCACACGAGGATCTCCGATGTCCCTGATCAACACCCCGGTCCAGCCGTTCAAGGCCACTGCGTTCCACAACGGCGAATTCGTCGAAGTCACCGACGGCACCCTGAAGGGCAAGTGGTCGGTCCTGATCTTCATGCCGGCCGCCTTCACCTTCAACTGCCCGACCGAAGTGGAGGACGCCGCCGCCAACTACGCCGAGTTCCAGAAGGCCGGCGCCGAGGTCTACATCGTCACCACCGACACGCACTTCTCGCACAAGGTGTGGCACGAAACCTCCCCGGCGGTGGGCAAGGCCCAGTTCCCGCTGGTCGGCGACCCGACCCACCAGCTGACCCGCGCCTTCGGCGTGCACATCGAAGAAGAAGGCCTGGCCCTGCGCGGCACCTTCGTCATCAACCCCGAAGGCGTCATCAAGACCGCCGAGATCCACAGCAACGAGATCGCCCGTGACGTGTCGGAAACCCTGCGCAAGCTGAAGGCCGCGCAGTTCACCGCCGCCAACCCCGGCCAGGTCTGCCCGGCCAAGTGGAAGGAAGGCGCCAAGACCATCGCGCCGTCGCTGGACCTGGTCGGCAAGATCTAAGCCTCACCGCAGCACCGGCGCATCCCGGCGTGGATGCGCCACCGCGATACCGTGCCATCCGCACCCTGCCACCTCCGGGCCACGCGCCCGGAGGTCGGCCCCCCGACGGACGTTTGCAGCAGCGGCATGTGCCGCTTGCCGGTTCCTCCTCCCTGGCCGGCTCCCTCCCCCGGCGCATGCCGCTCCTGCAAACGCCTGACCCATCCCCCGATTCCTCCACGGAGACGTTCGCCATGCTGGACGCCAATCTGAAGACGCAGCTGAAGGCCTACCTCGAAAAGGCCGTGCGCCCCATCCACATCACCGCGCACCTGGACGACAGCGACGCCTCCGCGGAGCTGCAGTCCCTGCTGAGCGACCTGAAGGAGGTGTCGGACAGGATCAGCGTCACCGAGCAGCGCGGCGGCGAACGCACGCCCTCGTTCTCGCTGACCTCGCCGGGCCACGACATCCATCTGGCCTTCGCCGGCCTGCCGATGGGCCACGAATTCACTTCGCTGGTGCTGGCGCTGCTGCAGGTCGGAGGCCATCCGTCCAAGCTGGCCCAGGACGTGATCGAACAGATCCGCTCGCTGGACGGCGAATACCGCTTCGAAACCTATTTCTCGCTGTCGTGCCAGAACTGCCCGGACGTGGTGCAGGCGCTGAACCTGATGGCGGTACTGAACCCGGCCATCCAGCACGTCGCCATCGACGGCGCGCTGTTCCAGCAGGAAGTCGAGCAGCGCGAAGTGATGTCGGTGCCGACCATCTTCCTCAACGGACAGGTGTTCGGTGCCGGCCGCATGGGCGTGGAAGAGATCGTCGCCAGGCTGGACACAAATGCAGGCAAGCGCGAGGCCGAGAAGATCAAGGCCAAGGCGCCGTACGACGTGCTGGTCGTCGGTGGCGGCCCCGCCGGCGCGGCGGCCGCGATCTACGCCGCGCGCAAGGGCATCCGCACCGGCGTGGCGGCCGAGCGCTTCGGCGGCCAGGTGCTGGACACGATGGCCATCGAGAACTTCATCTCCGTGCCGTACACCGAAGGCCCGAAGCTGGCCGCGGCGCTGGAACAGCACGTCAAGGACTACCAGGTCGACGTGATGAACCTGCAGCGCGCGGAGAAGCTGGTACCGGCAGGCGCCGATGGCCTGGTCGAGATCCACCTGGCCAACGGCGCATCGCTGAAGTCCAAGACCGTTGTCCTGTCCACCGGCGCGCGCTGGCGGCAGATGAACGTGCCGGGCGAGAGCGAATACCGCAACAAGGGCGTGGCCTACTGTCCGCACTGCGACGGCCCGCTGTTCAAGGGCAAGCGCGTGGCGGTGATCGGCGGCGGCAATTCCGGCGTGGAGGCGGCCATCGACCTGGCCGGCATCGTGGCCCAGGTCACCCTGATCGAGTTCGACGGCAAACTGCGCGCCGACGAGGTGCTGCAGCGCAAGCTGCACAGCCTGCCCAACGTGCGCGTGATCACCAGCGCCCAGACCACCGAGGTGCTGGGCGACGGCGGCAAGGTCACCGGACTGGTCTACAAGGACCGCGTGGGCGGCGATACGCATCGCGTGGAACTGGAGGGCATCTTCGTGCAGATCGGCCTGCTGCCCAACACCGAGTGGCTGAAGGGCGTGGTGGAACTGAGCCCGCGCGGTGAGATCATCATCGACGACCGCGGCCAGACCAGCGTGCCGGGCGTGTTCGCCGCCGGCGATGCGACCACCGTGCCGTACAAGCAGATCGTGATCGCCATGGGCGAGGGCTCCAAGGCCGCACTCAGCGCGTTCGACCACCTGATCCGCAGTTCCGCCCCGGTGGAAACCGCGGACGCCGTGGCGGCATGATGCATCGCGCGGGCGGTGCGCCCGCGCCGCTCCGCGCTCCTTGAAGGAGGCTTCCGATGAATCTGCGCGACCTGAAGTACCTGGTGGCCCTGGCCGACCACAAGCATTTCGGGCGCGCCGCCGCCGCGTGCTATGTCAGCCAGCCCACGCTTTCCACCCAGATCAAGAAGCTGGAGGACGAACTGGGCGTGCCGCTGGTGGAGCGCGCGCCGCGCAAGGTCATGCTGACGCCCGCCGGCCGCGATGCCGCCGATCGCGCGCGCCGCATCGTGGCCGAGGTGGAGCAGATGAAGGAAGCCGCCCGCCGCAGCCAGGACCCCGAAGCCGGCACGGTGCGGCTGGGCCTGTTCCCGACCCTGGGCCCGTACCTGCTGCCGCACGTGGTGCCGCGCATCCGCGCGCGCTTCCCGCACCTGGAACTGCTGCTGGTCGAGGAGAAGAGCGATGTGCTGCTGTCGCGGCTGCGCGAGGGCAGGCTGGATGCCGGCCTGCTGGCGTTGCCGGTGACGGACGACCAGCTGCACACGGAATTCCTGTTCGAGGAGCCCTTCGTGCTGGCCGTGCCCGAATCGCATCCGCTGGCGCAGCGTGGGTCGCTGACGCTGGCCGAGTTGTCGCAACAGCAACTGCTGCTGCTGGAAGACGGCCATTGCCTGCGCGAACAGGCGCTGGACGTATGCCGCCTGTCCGGCGCCAACGAGAAATCCGAGTTCCGTGCCACCAGCCTGGAAACGCTGCGCCAGATGGTGGCGGCGGACGTGGGCATCACCCTGCTGCCGACGCTGGCGGTGAAGCCGCCCGTGGCGCACTCGCAGAACATCCACCTGCTCGGCTTCAGCGATTCGCACCCCAGCCGCCGTATCGCCATGGTGTGGCGCAAGAGTTCGGCGATGAGCGGATTCCTGCAGCAGCTCGCCCAGGTGTTCCGCGAACTGCCGCCTGCGCTGTTCCAGCCGGACGCGCCAACCGCCGACCTCGCCGCGCCTGCGCCGACGCCTCCGCAGGCGGCTTGAACCCTGCCGCCTTCCGGGCTACGGTAGGCACGCAAAACAGGACTCCGATGGGCGGCGCGGCGACGCGCCGCCCGTTTCCTTTTGCGCGATCCCAAAACCTCCAGAACTGCAGAGAATTTGCCCATGAACAACACCCGCACCAGCGGCCTGCCGCCGTCGCTGCCCCCGCTCGTCGTCTCCAGCCGCGACCTGTCCCGCCTGGAAGCCCTGCTGGACACCCCCGTGCTGCGCCGGCACCCTGCCGCGCTGGCGCTGATGGACGAACTGAACCGCGCCGACGTGCGCACGCCGGAGGACATGCCCGGCAACGTGGTGACGATGCATTCGCGCGTCGAGTGCGAAGACGAACTCACCGGCGAACACCACCGCCTCACCCTGGTATACCCCCACGAAGCGAACGTCGAGACCGGACAGGTCTCCGTGCTGGCGCCGGTCGGCAGCGCGCTGCTGGGGCTGTCGGTGGGGCAGACGATCGACTGGCAGGCGTCCGGCAACCGGCCGTTGCGCCTGCGGGTCACCGCGATCGACTACCAGCCCGAAGCCAGCGGCGACCTGCACCGCTGATCCGCGGCCGCGTTATCGCCTCAATCCACGAAAAGTACGCTCCCGCAGCCGGCCCGCCCCTGCGGGACAGGGCATACTTGTCGCCCCGATTCCCCCACCCCATCGACCGCCCATGACCGACACCGCCCCCTCCAAGCTGCAGCAGCTCCGCGACCTGTCCGTGGTCGTCGCCGACACCGGCGATTACGACGCCATCAAGCGCCTCAAGCCGGTGGACTGCACCACCAATCCCACCCTGGTGAAGAAGGCGCTGGACCTGCCGGTGTATGCGGACCTGATCGAAGAGCAGCTGGCCTGGGCGCGTGCGCAGGGCGGCGGCGGCGGGCTGGTGGACGAGGTCGTGGACCGCCTGACCGTCGGCGTGGGCGCCAGGCTGGCCGGCCTGATTCCCGGCCGCGTCTCCACCGAGGTGGACGCCGACCAGGCCTACGACACCGGCGCCACCATCGCCAAGGCGCGCAAGTTCGTGCAGATGTATGCCGACCACGGCATCGACCGCGAGCGCATCCTCATCAAGGTCGCATCCACCTGGGAGGGCGTGGAGGCCGCGCGCCAGCTGCAGGCCGAAGGCATCGACTGCAATCTCACCCTGATCTTCAACCCCACCCAGGCCATCGCCTGCGCCGAGGCCGGCGCATTCCTGATCTCGCCGTTCGTGGGCCGCATCCTGGACTGGTACGTGGCCAACGGGCAGGCCCCGGCGCACATCGACGAGGATCCGGGCGTGGTGTTCGTGCGCGGCGTGTACGCCGAGTTCAAGCGCCGCGGCTCGCCGACGGTGGTGATGGGCGCTTCGTTCCGCTCCACCGCGCAGATCGAGGCGCTGGCCGGTTGCGACCGCCTGACGATTTCGCCGGACCTGCTGGAGACGCTGGACCAGGACCGTGGTCCGCTGCCGCGCAGGCTGTCGCCCATCGAAGCGCAGCCGGTGAACGCCCAGGCGGTCACCGCGGACAGCTTCGGCGCCGCGCTGCAGGCCGACCCGATGGCGAAGGAAAAGCTGGCCACCGGCATCGAGACCTTCGCCAAGGACCTGGCCGCGCTGCGCGCCACCGTCCGCGAGAAGCTGTCCGCCTGACGCCACCCCCTTCCCGGCGCGGACGGGGCTGGCGCCCGCGCGCGGGACACGGGATGATCGGGCGCATGCGCGCCCTCCTGCTGTCGTCCGCCCTCCTCGCCGCATCCCCGATGGCCCATGCGTCATCGGGCGATGCCCGCCTGATCTTCGTCGGCGACATCATGGTGGCGGAAACGCCCGGCCAGCTGATCGCACGCGGCGAGGACCCCTTCCAGCCCTTCGCCTCGCTGCTGTCCTCGCACGACGTGCGGATAGGCAATCTGGAGTGCGTGGTCGCGACCACGGGCACGGCGGAAGGAAAACCGTACACGTTCCGCGCCGATCCACGCACGCTGCCGGTCCTGAAGCGGCATTTCGACGCCGTGTCGCTGGCCAACAACCACTCCGGCGATTTCGGCAAGGCCGCATTCGCCGAGCAGCTGGAACTGATGGACAGGGCCGGCCTGCCCTATTTCGGCGGCGGTCGCGACGCCACCGCAGCGCATGCGCCCTGGATCGTCGAGCGCAACGGCGTGCGCATCGCGCTGCTGGGCTATGTGGAATTCAAGCCCCGCTCCTTCGAAGCCGATGCCAGCCGGCCCGGCGTGGCCTGGAGCGGCGAGGACGACGACGTGATCGAGGACATCGTCGCCGCGCGGCGCGTGCATCGCGCGGACATCGTCATCCCCTTCATGCATTGGGGCTGGGAGGACGAACCCGACCCCAGTCCGCGCTTGCGCGCCTTGGCCCGGCGGATGATCGACGCCGGCGCCGACCTGGTGGTGGGGGGCCATCCGCACGTCACCCAGGGCGCCGAGTACTACCGCGGCAAGCCCATCATCTACAGCCTGGGCAACTTCCTGTTCAACGGATTCGACACGCCGGCGACGACCACCGGCTGGGTGCTGTCGGCCAGGGTGGACCGCACCGGCGTGCTGGACTGGCGCACGCACGTGGCGAGGCTCGACGCCAACGGCGTGCCGCATCCGGACCCGAGCGCCCGCAGTCCCTGCGCCAGCCCCGACCGCAAGGCCGTCAACCAATGCTCGGGCGAATGACATGAAGGCAAGGCGCGTGCTGACCCTCCTCGCCCTGGCGCCGCTGGCCATGCAGGCCCAGGCCGCCAGCGTGCGCTGCCACATCATCTACGGGGGCGAGCACTTCACCGTCGACGCGGCGCCGACCGACGATCCGTACCGGGCCACCGGCAGCAAGATCGGGCGCTACTTCGAGTTCAAGCCGGTCTACGTGGACCGCGCCACCACCGGCAAGGCCGTCAAGGTGTATGTCTACGGCATGGCCACCGGCCAGCCCGTGCTGATCCATGCGGCCACGCATTCGCCCCCGTTCGCCGGAACGCAGGAAGGACGCGGTTTCACCGGCTTCCATGCCGTCTACGAACCCACCAAGAGCAGCGAACTGCAGTACTGGTGCGAACACCTGCCGTGAAGCCGGCCGGGCGTGGGATCAGACGCCCAGCCCGATGGGACAGCTCACGCCGGTGCCGCCCAGCCCGCAATAGCCATTCGGATTCTTGGCCAGATACTGCTGGTGGTAGTCCTCGGCGTAGTAGAACGGCGGCGCCGGATGGACGATTTCGGTGGTGATGTCGCCGTAGCCGGCGGCGCGCAGCGTGTGCTGGTAGGCCTCCAGGCTGGCTTCGGCCGCGGCACGCTGTTCCGGCGTGTGGCAATAGATGCCGGAGCGGTACTGGGTGCCCACGTCGTTGCCCTGGCGCATGCCCTGGGTGGGGTCGTGACTTTCCCAGAACACCTGCAGCAGTCGCTCGAACGACACCTGCGCGGGGTCGTACACCACGCGCACCACTTCGTTGTGGCCGGTCTGGCCCGAGCAGACCTCTTCGTAGGTGGCATTCGGGGTACCGCCGCCGGCATAGCCGACCGCCGTGGTGTACACGCCGGGCAGCGTCCAGAACTTGCGTTCCGCGCCCCAGAAGCAGCCCAGGCCGAACTCGACCTGCTGCAGGCCGTCGAACGCATCGCGCAGCGGGCGTCCGTTGACGAAGTGGATGTTGTGCAGCGGCAACGGCGTGCTGCGTCCCGGCAGCATGTCTTCCGCGCGCGGCATGCGCTGCTTGTAGGCTCCGATACCCAGCATGGCCAACCTCGTGTGTCGGGGGAAAGCGGATCAGGCCGGCAGGATGCCCAGGCCTTCGTCGTCGCCTTCCAAGATGGGGCCTTCGCCGCCGGATTCCAGCCCCAGACCCTGCACCACGTCCTGCGCCTGCGGGAACGCCGTGTCCGGTACGCAGACGCGCAGCACGCCGAACAGCGGCAGTTCGCCCATGCCGCCCAGCAGCGACTCGCCGAACACGAAGGCCGGGACCTCCGCTTGCTCCAGTGCGTGCTTCACCAGATGGGCGTCGAACAGGTTGTCGGCCAGATAGACCACGCGCATGGATGCATCCTCCAAGGCCAGCCTACACCCGCTCAGCCGGGCAAGGGCGTGCGCAAGGCCTCCGTGGCCGGCACCGATTCAGGCTCGATCGCCGCCGCGGCGCGCCATGCCTGCATCGCCGGCAGCGCGAACAGCGCCTGCATGTAACGGTGCGCCGTCTCGTCCACGTCCACGCCATAACCCGCGAAGCGCACCGCCACCGGCGCGTACATCGCATCGACAATGCCGAATCCGCCGAACAGGAACGCCCCACCCCCGCCATGCGCCGCGCGCAGCGCGCGCCACAGCGCCTGGATGCGGTCGATGTCGCGCTGCGCAGCGGCGTCCCAGCGGTAGGCATCCGGCGTGCGCCGGCTGTTCATCGGCAGCTGCGTGCGCAGGGCCGCGAACCCCGAATGCATCTCCGCCGCCGCTGCGCGCGCGACCGCACGCGCAGCGCGGTCGCGCGGCCAGCCCTGGCCGTCCAGCCAGCGCTCGTTGGCGTATTCGCAGATCGCCAGCGAATCCCAGACATGCACATCGCCATCGCGCAGGGCGGGCACCTTGCCGGTAGGAGAATGGCGCCCGACTTCCGCGGCGAACTGCGGGGTATCCAGCGGCAGGCGGACTTCCTCGAAGGCCACGCCGAAATGGCTGAGCAGCAGCCAGGGGCGCAGCGACCAGGACGAGTAGTTCTTGTTGCCGATGACCAGGACGGGAAGGCTCATGGGCGGGACCGAGGCGCGAGGGCCGTTCAGGATAGACCAGCCCGGGCGCCGGACGGGCTAAACTTGCGTTTTCCCGAGCCTGCCGCCTTCCCGATGTCCAACGACGCCGCCCATCCTGCCGCCCTTCCGGACGATGCCGCCCCCGAAAAGCGGGACTTCATCCGCCAGATCGTGCGCGAGGACCTGGCCAGCGGCCGCCACGCCGCGGTGAAGACGCGTTTCCCGCCCGAGCCCAACGGATACCTGCACATCGGCCACGCCAAGGCCATCTGCCTGGACTTCGGCATTGCCGCCGAGTTCGGGGGCGTCTGCAACCTGCGCCTGGACGACACCAACCCCGCCAAGGAAGACCCCGAGTACGTGCGCGCCATCCAGGACGACGTGCGCTGGCTGGGCTTCGACTGGCACGACCTGCGCCACGCCTCGGACTATTTCGAGGTGCTGTACCTGGCCGCCGAGAAACTGATCCGCCAGGGCGATGCCTTCGTCTGCGACCTGAGCGCGGACGAGGTGCGTGCGTACCGCGGCACCCTGACCGAGCCCGGCCGCGACTCGCCGTACCGTGGCCGCAGCGTGGAAGAGAACCTGGACCTGTTCCGCCGCATGCGCGCGGGCGAGTTCCCGGATGGCGCGCGCACGCTGCGCGCGAAGATCGACATGGCCAGCGGCAACATCAACCTGCGCGATCCCGCGCTGTACCGCATCAAGCACGTCGAGCACCAGAATACCGGCAACGACTGGCCGATCTATCCGATGTACGACTACGCGCATTCGCTGAGCGACGCGGTGGAAGGCATCACCCATTCGCTGTGCACGCTGGAGTTCGAGGACCACCGGCCGCTGTACGACTGGTGCGTGGACAAGGTGGACCTGGCCGGCTGCCCGGAGCTGATCGCGCCGCTGCTGGCCAAGGGCCTGCCGAAGGAGGCCAGCAAGCCGCGCCAGATCGAGTTCTCGCGCCTGAACTTCAACTACCTGGTGATGAGCAAGCGCAAGCTGCTGGCGATGGTCAACGACCACCTGGTCGACGGCTGGGACGATCCGCGCATGCCCACGCTGCAGGGCATCCGCCGCCGCGGCTACACGCCGGCCGCGCTGCGCCTGATGGTGGACCGCGTGGGCATCAGCAAGCAGAACTCGCTGCTGGACATCGGCATCCTGGAAGGCGCGCTGCGCGAGGACCTGGATGCGGCCGCGCCGCGCCGCATGGCCGTGATCGACCCGGTGAAGCTGGTGCTGGCCAACCTGCCCGAAGGCCACGAGGAAACACTGACGTTCCCGAACCACCCCAAGGACGAGTCCTTCGGCCAGCGCAGCGTGCCGTTCTCGCGCGAGCTGTGGATCGAGCGCGAGGATTTCGAGGAAGTGCCGCCTAAGGGCTTCAAGCGCCTGACCACCGGTGGCGAAGTGCGCCTGCGCGGCGCCGGCATCGTGCGCTGCGATGAAGTGGTCAAGAACCAGGCCGGCGACATCATCGAACTGCGCGGCTGGCTGGACCCGGAATCGCGCCCGGGCATGGCCGGCGCCGAACGCAAGATCAAGGGCACCATCCACTGGGTCAGCGCCACCCACGCCGTCGCGGCGGAAATCCGCCTGTACGACCGCCTGTTCACCGTACCGAACCCCGATGACGAATCGGAAGGCAAGACCTACCGCGACTACATGAACCCGGACTCGCGGCGCACGGTCACCGGCTACGTGGAGCCGGCGGCCGCCAGCGCGGCACCCGAGCAGTCGTTCCAGTTCGAGCGTACCGGCTACTTCGTGGCCGACCGCTACGACCACACGCCGCAACGTCCGGTGTTCAACCGCAGCGTCACCCTGCGCGACACCTGGGCGACCCGGGCCTGATGCCGGCGCCTTTCACCGCGTCTTGAAGCGGCGAAAGGCAGGCTGGCGCGCACCACCACCGAGGAAGGAGTCCGCCATGCCCCGCATCGCACTGCATCTGTGGCCTGCCCTGCTGTCCTGCCTGTTGCTGTTCGCGCTGTCGGGCTGCGCGGCGCCGGCTTCCTCCGACGGCGTGGCCGCCGACCCGCCCCCCGCATCGACGCCGCCGCCCAAGCCGACCGGCGGCAACCTGCCCGCGCGCGAAGCCGGCGCCGTCACCGTGGACTACGCCTGCAGGACCAGCGCCGACTGCGCGGTGAAGAACGTGGGCAACTGCTGCGGCGCGATGCCCGCCTGCGTCAACAAGGACAGCCCCACCGACCCGCAGGGCGTGCAGGCGCAATGCGCCGCCAGCGGCCGCATGAGCGTCTGCGGTTTCGCCGAGGTGACCGCCTGCCAGTGCGTCAGTGGCCGCTGCGAATCCGCCCCTCCTCCTTCGACATTGCCTGCCCGCTGATGCTCTACCAACAGATCCACCTGACCCTGCCCGCCTGGACCCACGACCTGGTCGATCCCGCGGCGACGTACGCGAGCGACGAGGACAAGGTCGCCCTGGCCATCGAGCTGTCGCGCCGCAACGTCGAGGCGAACTCCGGTGGACCGTTCGGCGCGGTGGTGTTCGGACCGGACCATCGCGTCCTCAGCCTCGGGGTGAACCGGGTGATGCCGCACACCTGCTCGCTGGCGCACGCCGAGACCATGGCCTACATGCTGGCGCAGCAGCGCCTGCAGACGCCGCGGCTCAACGAACGCATGGCGCCGGTGGTCCTGGCCACGTCCTCGCAGCCGTGCTGCCAGTGCTACGGCGCCACCGTGTGGGCGGGCATCGACCGGCTGCTGATCGGCGCGCGTGCCGAGGACGTGATGGAGCTGACCGAGTTCGACGAAGGCCCGTTGCCGGCCGACTGGATCGGGGAGCTCAACCGGCGTGGCATCGAGGTGGTGCGCGACCTGCGTCGCGACGACGCGCGCGCCGTGCTGCGCCACTACGGCGAATCGGGCGGCGACACGTATTGAGCCGGGCGCGGGGAAGCCCTGCACCCGGCTTCTCCTGTACCCTGTGGGCGCGGCAGGAGCCGCAGCCATCCGCTTCACGCGACCGCGCCATGTCATCGACGACCGGCCTGCTGGCCTATTGCCGCCAGGGATTCGAACCCGAACTTGCCGCCGAACTGACCGAGCGCGCCGCGCTGGCCGGGTTCGCCGGCTACGCGCGCGCGCAGCGCAACGATGGCCATGTGGTGTTCGTGTGCGAGCAAGCGCAGGCGCTGGACCGCGCCCTGCCCTGGCGCCAGCTGATCTTCGCGCGGCAGAAACTGCGGCTGCTGGCCGAGCTGCGCGGCATCGACCCCAGGGACCGCATCACGCCCATTCTCGCCGCCCTGGCCGGCGGCGGACGCTATGGCGACCTGTGGGTGGAGCATCCGGACTCGGACAGCGCCAAGCCGCTGGCGGGACTGGCGCGCAGTTTCGGCAACGCGCTGCGTCCGGCGCTGCGCAAGGCCGGATTCCTCACCGAAAAGGACGATGCGCGCCTGCCGCGCCTGCACGTGGTGTTCGTGCAGGGCGACCACCTGTTCCTGTGCGTGGCCGATGCCCGCGACAGCGCGCCGTGGCCGCTCGGCATCCCGCGCCTGAAGCTGCTGCCGGATGCGCCATCGCGCTCGGCGCTGAAGCTGGAAGAAGCCTTCCTGTCGCTGCTGGACGAGCGCCAGCGCGAGGCACTGTTGAAGCCCGGCATGACCGCCGCCGACCTGGGCGCCGCACCCGGCGGCTGGACCTGGGTGCTCACCCGCCACCACCTGCGCGTGACCAGCGTCGACAACGGCCCCTTGCGCGAGCACGTGCTGGCCACGGGCCTGGTCGAGCACCTTCGCGCAGACGGCTTCCACTGGAAGCCCCCGCAACCGCTGGACTGGATGGTCTGCGACATGGTCGAACAGCCACGGCGCGTCGCCGAGCGCATGGCGCAGTGGTTCCGCGAGGGCTGGTGCCGGCACGCCGTGTTCAACCTCAAGTTGCCGATGAAGAAGCGCTGGGACGAGACCAGGCTGTGCCTGGACCTGTTCGCGGACCAGGCCGGCAGGCCGCTGGAGATCCGCGCGCGCCAGCTGTACCACGACCGCGAAGAGATCACCGTGTTCGCCACGCCGGGCTGACACGCACAGACCCACTGCATGCCACCGGGGGGAAACGGATGACGTCACCTGGCTCCATACGCATGGCGGCGGTGTTGCTTGCCGCGCTGCTGGCCGGCTGCGCCCACATGGACGCGCCCGCCGGCGCCGGCGCGGCGGCCGAAGCGCTGTACGTCGCGCACGATGTCGTCGGCGACGGCGTGTTCGGTGAAGGCATCGAGGGCCCGGCCTTCGGCCCGGACGGTGCGCTGTATGCGGTGGGCCTGGGCCGCGGCGGCATCGGGCGGGTGACCTTCGATGCGGGTGGCAGGGCACGCGCGGAACGTTTCATCACGCTGCCGGAAGGCAGCACCGGCAACGGCATCCGCTTCGATGCCGACGGCTTCATGTACGTGGCCGACTACACCGGCCACCGGATCCTTCGCATCGATCCGCGCGACCGCTCGGTGGGCGTGTTCGCCACCCTGTCCGGCGCGCACCAGCCCAACGACCTCGCCTTCGCGCCGAACGGGATGTTCTACGCCAGCGACCCGGACTGGCGCACGGGCACCGGCCAGCTGTGGCGGATCCTGCCCTACGGGAGGGCCGCCCTGCTGGAAACCGGCATGGGCACCACCAACGGCGTGGAGGTCGGCCCCCGGGGCGACGTGCTGTACGTCAACGAAAGCGTGCAGCGGCGCGTGTGGGCCTACGACCTGGACGCCAGCGGCGAGCTGTCCGGCAAGCGCCTGCTGATCGCCTTTCCCGACCATGGCCTGGACGGCATGCGCACCGACGTGCGGGGCAATCTCTACATCGCCCGGTACGGGGCCGGCACGGTGGCGGTGGTGTCCCCGCAGGGCGAGCTGCTGCGCGAAGTGAGGCTCAAGGGACGCAAGCCGACGAATGTCGCCTTCGGCGGTCCCGACGGGCGCACGCTGTTCGTCACCCTGCAGGACCGTGGCGCCATCGAAGCCTTCCGTGTGGAACTGCCCGGGCGCGAAACCGGGCAGTGACGCCGCGGCGGCTCACTTGCGGCCCAGCGCGTCCTCGATGGCCTGCTGGGCCAGCGGCGCCATCACCGCGTAGCCGGCCGGCGTGGGATGCACACCGTCCGCGGCCAGCCGGGCATCCAGCCCGCCTTCGGCGTTGGCCATGGCGCGGTGGTAGTCCAGATGCACGGCCCCCGACTCGCGCGCGTAGGCCTCGATCCACCGGTTCAGCGCCCTGATCGGCTCGGCCGGCCGGTAACCCGGGCGCCAGGGATAGGCGCTGGCGGGCAGCACGGAGGCCAGCACCACGCGGATGCCGTTGGCCTGCGCCAGCTGCACCATCGAGCGCAGGTTGTCCTCGATCATGCGCTGCGTGGCTGGTCCCGTATTCCCGGCGATGTCGTTGGTTCCGGCCAGGATCACCACCACCTCCGGGTGCAGCGCGATCACGTCCTGGCGCAAGCGCACCAGCATTTGCGCAGTCGTCTGCCCGGAGATGCCGCGGTTGACGTACGGCTTGCCCGGGAAGAACGTCGTGTCCGCCACGCGCCCCCAGCCGTCGGTGATGGAATCCCCGTAGAACACCACGCGGCCCGCTTCGTGCGCGGGCAGGCGCGCGTTGTCTTCCCGATAGCGCGCCAGGCCCGGCCAGTCGAGCAGGCGCTGCTGCAGCCCCTGCACGCGCTCGGGCGGCAGCGATGCCGCCGGGGCGATGTAATCCGGATCCACCGCGGGCGCCTGCGTCTGGGCCCGGGCGCCGGTGGTAGCCAGCAAGGGAACGAGCAACAGGGCGCAGCGTACGAGCAGCATGGGGGAATCCGGTGGGTGGGGCTGGCGTACCCTACGCGATCCTGCGCCGCGCAGCACCTGTCGCGCCGGCACCCATGGCATGCGATGGGTTAGTCTCAGTCCCTGCAATCCGGCCAGGACATAGTGGCCCGACAGCGAAGGAGCGTCATGAATCCCCTCTCTCTCAAGGACCCCGCCGGCTTCGGCAACGAGTTCCTGCGCCTGACCCTGCTGCAGGGCTTCCAGTCGCTGACCAAGCGCGACCTGGAGTTGCTGATCTTCGTCCTGCTGGAACGCGATGGCGCCATCGGCCGCGACGAATCCAACTTCACCGTCGCCGGCAAGCTGCGCGTGACGCCGGCCAAGGTCAAGGCGCTGCGTCGCGACGGCTATGCCCGCTGGCGGGCACTGGTGCCGGAAGAACGCGACGCGGCCCTGCAGCGGATCGTGGCGACCGTGCTGACCGAGGCCAACCTGAAGGCCGGCGCGAAGCATGTCAGCGAACGCAGCCGCAAGGACGGCTTCCTCGCCATCCGCATCGAGCATCCGGACGACCACCAGCAGTTCGAACAGGCCATCCTCGACGTGGGCGCGCTGCCGGTGTACGAGCGCAACCGCGAGGTCGTCGCGGTGCGTTTCGACACCCTGCTGGCCATCGCCGAGCGCTGGGGCTACCTGCAGACGGATCCTGCGGCCGTCGTGGCGGAACTGAAGAAGCTGACCCCCACGGCCGAAGAAGTGGCCGACCTGCTGAAGAAGGACATCACCCGGCTGCGCTGGCAGGACGCGCGCAACGCACTCAACAGCCTGGGCGCGAAAGCCGTCACGAGTACCGCCGAAGGCGGGCTGAAGGGCCTGCTGAAGATCGTGTTCCCGTTCATCCCCGGCTGACCGGATTCAAGGGGCTGCGATCTCCACCCGCCTGCCGCCAGCGCGCGCGGACGCAAAGATCGCATCCAGGGCAAGCATGTCGCGCCAGCCCTCCTCGCCGGGCACGCGCGGCGGACGACGTTCCATGATGGCCAGCGCATCGGCATCCATCTGCCGCGCCTGCTGCGCGGGCGTGGCGCCGATCATCGCATCGAAGCGGCGCCCGTCGCTGGCCTGGCCACGCACGCCTTCGTACGCCTGGAACGGCGACAGTTCGTACCAGCCTTGCTCGCACTCGGCGCGCAGCAGGTTGAGGTTGCGGCCGAAGCTGGTGACGCCGTCGGCGATGACGCCATCCGGGAACTCCAGGCGGAAGCGCATCGTCTCGTCGACGCCGCGGAAGATCTCCGGACGTTCCACCGACGAGGTCGCGGTGACCGCGACCGGCTCGGCACCGGTGGTGTAGCGCGCGGCATTGAGTGCGTAGACGCCCATGTCGTACATCGCGCCGCCACCGCGCTCCGGATCCAGGCGCCAGTTGTCGCCGCTGGCGCCCTCGAACCCGTGGAAACCGGCCTCGGCGCGAATATGCCTGAGGCGGCCGAAGGGCCGGGACTCCGCCAGCGCCATCACCGCCTGCGTGTTGGGTTCGTGCTGCATGCGGTAGCCGATCGCCAGCTGCACGCGGTGCCGCCGGCAGGCGTCGATCATCGCGTGCGCTTCGGCCGCATCCATCGCCATCGGCTTCTCGCACCACACGTGCTTGCCCGCGGCGGCCGCACGCAGGGTGAACGGCTTGTGCAGATGGTTGGGCAGCACGACGTAGACCACGTCGATGTCCGTGTTGTCGGCGATGCGGTCGAAGCCGGCGTAGTCGTAGACGTTGCGATCGGGGATGCCGTATCGCCGCTGCCACTCCGCCGCCTTCGCCGGCGTGCCGGTGACGATGCCGGCCAGGCGGCAGTGCTGGGTGGCCTGCAGGGCGGGCGCCAGCAGGTCGCGGCTGTAGTAGCCCAGGCCGACCAGGGCGACGCCCAGCGGCCGCAAGCGCTTGGCCTGCACGCGTGGCATCACGCCTGCCAGGCCGGCGGCCCCCAGGGCGCCCAGCAGGCGCCGGCGGGCGGGATCGTGCACGGGAGAAGCGTCGTCGTTCATCGCGGCAACCTCGTGGGGGAATCCCGAGGCTACCGCATGCCTGCAGCCGATGTCGTCAACGCCCGCGCTGGCCCGCCGCGTGGCGCCAGAAGAAGTCCACCAAGGGTGGCAGCTTGCCGGCCAGCCCCAGCAACGGCCCACGCAGCAGGGTCAGGTGCATCTGGTCGTTGGAGAACAGACGGTTGATGCCTTCGAAGGCATGGGCCGCGGCCGCATTCTCGCTGCGGCGCTGGCGCGCCCAGCGCTCCAGCCGGTGCGGCGCATCCCAGTCGGTGCGCTTGGCGGTGGCGGCGCGGAGGCCGTCGCGCAAGGCCGCGACGTCGCGCAGGCCGAGGTTGACGCCCTGCCCCGCCAGCGGATGCACCACGTGCGCGGCATCGCCCGCGACGATCACCCGCCCGGCGACATAGTCCCTGGCCAGCTGGCGCCTCAACGGAAACGCGGCGCGCGCAGAGGCCAGGGTCACGTCGCCGCGCTGACCGCCCATGGCCTGCGTCAGCTCCCGGCTGAAGAGGGTTTCATCGAGCGCCAGCACGCGCTCGGCCTCCGCGTCGGGCAGCGTCCAGACGATGGAACTGAGCCCGTCCGCGAACGGGAGGAATGCCAGCGGACCGCTCGGCAGGAAGCGTTGCCAGGCGGTGTCCTCGTGCGGCTCCCCGGTGCGCACGAACGCCACCACGCCACGCTGGGCGTAATCGTGCGCGGCAACCTCCAGCCCGGCCAGGCGCCGCAGCGTGGAATCGCCGCCGTCGGCAGCCACCGCCAGCCGCGCATCGACGCGCGTGCCATCGTCCAGCCGCAGCGTCACGCCGCCCGCGTCCTGCTCCATCGCCTCCACGCGCGCCGGGCAGCGCACCTGCACGCCGGCCGCCGGCAGCGCGGCCCACAGCCGGTCCACCAGCAGCGCGTTCTCGACGATCCAGCCCAGTTGCGTGCGCCCCAGCGCATCGGCATCGAAGCGCAATTCGTCGCCGCCCGCCGCGTCCCAGACGCGCATGCGCCGATACGGCTGCGCGCGCGCAGCGCGCACGGCGTCCCATACGCCGGCCGCGTCGAGCAGCGCCGCGTTGTCGGGCGCGAAGGCATACACGCGCAGGTCCGGGTGCGACGGCGACCAGCGCGGCGGCTCGCGGCCTTCGACCAGCATCACCTCCAGCCCCTCGCGCGCCAGCACCAGCGCACAGGCCGCCCCCACCACGCCGCCGCCGACGACGGCCACGTCGATCTGTCCGCGCCGCTTCATGCCGCCTCTCCCCGGCAGAGTGCCGGTACGTCGCCACGGAAGCCCATCGCGCCGCCCACCAGGAACGCCTGCAGCGAGGGTTGCGCCTCCATGGCCACCAGGCCTGCGCTGCGCAGCGGCTTCAGCAGCGGCGACGGGTTGGCCGTCAGGCGCGCCAGGCCGTCGGAGAACGCGAGCGTGCGTTCGCGGTCCTCGCGCCGCCGCGCCGCATAGGCGGCCAGGCTGGCGGCGTCGCCCGGATCGTCGCGGCGCGCGATCTCCTCGGCCAGCGTCAGGGCATCGCGCAGGCCCAGGTTGAAGCCCTGCGCGCCGATCGGATGGATCGTCTGCGCCGCATTGCCCAGCACCACCGCGCGGTCGGCGACCAGCCGTTGCGCGACGACGCGGGCGATGGGATACGCGCTGCGCTCGCCGCTGGCGACCAGCCGACCGATGCGCCAGCCGACCGCATGCTGCAGGCGCGCCCGCCATGCCGCTTCGTCCAGAGCGGCGACCGCCCCGGCCTGCTCGCGCGCCACGCCGTGCACGACGCCCCAGTGGCGGTCGCCACGCGGGAGCAGCGCGGTGGGGCCGTCGTCGCCCAGGCGTTCGTACGCGGTGCCGTCCGGCGCCTGCGTGGCGCGCACCCGGGCGACGAACAGGGTCTGGCCGTAGTCGTGCTCGCCCACGCCGATGCCCAGCGCTTCGCGCACGGCGCTGCGGGTGCCGTCGGCGGCCACCACCAGGCGGGCATGCAATGTGCGCTCGCCCTCGGCATCGGCGATCCGCAGCGCGCGGTGGCCTGCTTCGTCCGGGGCGAAGCCGACGAAACGTGCCGGCCGATACCGGGTCAGCCGCGACAGGCCACCCAGCCGGGCCTCCAGCGCCTCGCCGAAGTCGCGCGCCACCACCACCTGGCCGAACGTGGCGCGGCCGTAGTCCTGCGCATCCAGCCGGACCCGGCCGAAATCTCCCTGCCGGCTGATGTGGATGCGGCGGATCGGTCCGGCAGGCGTGCGCAGTTGCTGCATCACGCCCAGCGCGGTCAGCGCATTGACCGTCGCCGCCGCGAAACTGAGGTTGCGCTGGTCGAACACCGCCGGCATCTGCCCGGCAGGCGCCGCCTCCACCAGGCCCACGTCCATGCCCTGGCGCTCCAGGGCGATGGCCAGACTGGCACCCACCAGCCCGCCGCCCACGATCACTACGTCATGCCGATCTGTCATGCCCACATGATAGCGCCCGCCCTGCGGCCCCCGGCCGGCCGGCTCCGGTAGAATGCGGGGCTGAGTCTCCGGAACCGTGCCTGATGAACACCACTTCGCAACGCGCCCTCGTGATGGCGCTGGTCGCCGCCCTGCTGGTCCTCACCCGCCTGCACCTGCCCACCACGTTCGGCCATCTCGGCCCGCTGCCCGATGCCAGCTGGGCCGCGTTCTTCATCGGCGGCTACTACCTGCGCGGCTGGTCGCGCTGGGCGTTCCCGCTGTTCATGGCGGCGGCGGTCGCGGTGGATTACGTGGTCATCAGTGGCCAGGGCATGAACTTCTGGACGCACTACTGCGTGTCGCCGGCGTACTGGTTCCTGCTGCCGGCCTACGGCGCCCTGTGGGCCGGCGGCGCGCTGCTGCGCCGCTACCAGTCCGCGCACCACGGCCGCACGCTGGCCCTGCTGGGCGGCAGCCTGCTGGTCTCGGTGACCGTCTGCCATCTGCTCAGCCAGGGCAGCTTCTACTGGCTGAGCCCGGTCGTCAGCGAGCCCACAGTCGCGGGCTGGTGGAAGAATTTCAGCGACTGGTACCTGCCCTACCTGCGCGTGGCATCGATCTACGTGGGCCTGGCGGTCATCGTGCACGTGATGGTCGGCCAGGTCGTGCGCCTGGCCCGGCCGCACGGGCGTACCGCCGGCTGACCGGACCGGCACCGCGATGGGCAACCGCCTCTCGAAGATCTATACCCGCACCGGCGACGACGGCAGCACCGGTCTGGGCGACGGCACGCGCGTGGGCAAGGACTCCGCGCGCGTCACCGCCTACGGCACGGTGGACGAAGCCAATTCGGCCATCGGGGTGCTGCTGGCCGTGCCCGGCGTGGCGGACGACATCCGCGCCCTGCTGACCACCGTGCAGCACCAGCTGTTCGACCTGGGGGGAGAGCTCTGCATCCCCGGCCACGCCGCCATCACCGGCGACGATGTCGATGCGCTGGAGCGGCAGCTGGACCACTACAACGACGACCTGCCGCCGCTGAAGGATTTCATCCTGCCGGCCGGTGGCGAGGCGGCCTCGCGCTGCCACCTGGCCCGCACCATCGTGCGCCGGGCCGAGCGCGAGACGGTCACCCTGGCCCGCCATGACGCCGTGCGCCCGGAAGCGATCCGCTACCTCAACCGGCTGTCCGACCTGCTGTTCGTCCTGGCCCGGGTGCTGGCCCGCGCCGACGGCCAGGGCGAAGTGCTGTGGAAGCACGAACGGCGCCATTCCTGAGTCGTTGCCCCCCTGGCACGCTCCTGCTGGATGCCTGGGTGTTGTAGGCGCGGGCCATGCCCGCGATACTTTTTTGCCTGATCGGCCAGGAACAGCATCGCGCCCATGGGGCGCTCCTACGGATCTGCGGGCGTTGCCGGAGGGGGCGTGACCCGGGTGATGCGTCTCGATGGTCGCTGCCCCCGAAAGGTCGAATGCCCGTCGCTTCGAGGGCGCGCTTAGAATGGGGCGCGCCTCCCTTCGTGGAGGGACCGTTCGCGCCCTTTCCCGGACAACCGCGGCCTCTTGATCATCTACACCCACCCCGCCTGTCTCCTGCACGATCCGGGCCCCGAGCACCCGGAGCGGCCGGCACGGCTGGAAGTGGTCCTGGAGGCGCTGCGCGGGCAGCACGGCGATGCCGACTGGCGCGAAGCGCCCATCGTGAAGCTGGGCGACCTGCGGCGGGTGCACGACGACGCGCTGGTGCACGAGGTGCTGGAGGCCGACGTGGCCGGCTACCGCATGCTCGACCCGGATACGGTGATGTGCCCGGCCTCCCGCGCGGCGGCGCTGCGGGCGGCGGGGGCCGGCGTGGCGGCGGTGGATGCGGTGTTGAACGGCGAGGACCGCGCGGCCTTCTGCGCGGTACGCCCGCCCGGCCACCATGCGACCGGCACGGCGGCCATGGGGTTCTGCCTGTTCAACAACATCGCCGTGGCGGCCGCCTATGCCCTCGACAGGCACGGGCTGGAGCGCGTGGCCGTCGTCGACTTCGACGTGCACCACGGCAACGGCACCCAGGCCATCTTCTACAACGACCCGCGCGTGGCCTATTTCAGCAGCCACGAATCAGGCATCTATCCGAACAGCGGCGCGCCCTATGAGCGCGGCGTGGGCAATGTGTTCAATGCCCTGCTGCCGCCGGGCAGCGGGGGCTTCCGCTTCCAGAACACCTGGGCGGACGAACTGCTGCCGGCACTGGACGACTTCAAGCCGCAGCTGCTGCTGATCTCGGCCGGGTTCGACGCGCACATGCGCGACCCGCTGGCGGACCTGATGCTGGAGACCGAGGACTTCGGCTGGCTGACCAGGCAGTTGCGCAGCGTGGCCGAACGGCACGCCGGCGGCAGGATCGTGTCCATGCTCGAAGGCGGCTACGACCTGGACGCCCTGCGCGAGTGCGCCGTGGCCCACGTGGACGCGTTGCGCTGAGCCGGACGGGGCCGCCCACCGGTCGCTGAACCCCGCCCGACATCGTCCGGGGGCCTTCATTGCCCGCATGCATGGGATGGGGCAAGCTAACGGCCGTTTTTCGTCCGACAGCGAGCCCAGTAACGCGTGCGCCCTGCCCTCCGCCTGCTCCCGTTACCCCTCAGCATCGCCCTGTGCCTGCCTGCGCTGGCCGACGATGAGAAGCCTGAAAGCTGGGCGCTGTGTCCCATCCAGGACGCAATCCCTGTCTTCAACGAGGCGCCGCAGCCCGCAACGGGCGGCAACGCCCAGGCCACGCGCGAGCAGCGGGCGGAACAACCCACCTCGATCGAGGGCGACCAACTGTCCGGCACCGAGGCCAATCCCCAGTACACCGGCGAAGTCGTCCTCACGCGGGGCGACCAGTTCCTGGGCGCGGACAACCTGAAGTACGATCAGGAGAAGGACACCTACGTCGCCGACGGCCACATCCGCTACCAGGACGCCGGCATCCGCCTGGTGGCCGACAGCGCGCGGGGCGACCAGGCTGCCGACGCGCACCAGATCGACAACGTGCGCTATCAGCTGGTGTCCCGTCGCGGCAACGGCGGCGCCGACCGCATCGACATGAAGGGGCCGGAAGGCAGCCTGCTGCATTCCACGTACTCCACCTGCGATCCCGAGGACCGCCGCTGGGAGCTGCGCTCGCGGCGCATCGACATCAACACCGACGACGGCTGGGGCGTTGCGCGGGGCGCGACGATCCGGCTGGGCAAGGTACCGGTGCTGTACGTGCCGTACCTGAAGTTCCCCATCGACGACCAGCGCCACACCGGCCTGCTGTACCCGGCCGTCGGCCTGTCCGGCCGCAACGGCTTCGACTGGAAGCAGCCGATCTACCTCAACCTGGCGCCGAACTACGACGCGACGCTGGAGCCGCGCTACATGAGCGAGCGCGGGTTCCAGATGGGCGCGGAGTTCCGCTACCTGTACGAGAAGGGACGCGGCGAGATCCAGGGCACCTGGATGAACAAGGACGACCTGGTCCGCGACCGCATGAGCGAGGAGGACTACGACCCCCTCAACCCGAACAACCCCGATCCCGACGACGGCCGCGGCTTCTTCTCCTTCCAGGGCAACCACCGCTTCAGCCGCAACTGGCAGGCGCGCGCCAACCTGATCTGGCTGAGCGACGCCCGTTACCAGGAGGACTTCGGCAATTCGCTGTATGGCCAGGCGTACTCCTCGGTCACCAGCACGGCGGGTGTCTACGGCGCGGGGCAGTACTGGTCGGCCGGACTGATGGCCGATCATTGGCAGCTCGCGGACTACCTGAGCAGCGAGGCCTCGCTGCCCTACAACCGCCTGCCGCGCACCTATCTCAACTGGAACCAGCCCGTGAACCGATGGTTCACCGTGGGGGGCCACGCGGAAGCGGTTCGCTTCCAGCACGATGAGAAGCCCGGCGGCAGCCGCATCGACATCAAGCCCACCATCTCGTTCCCGCTGCAGGGCGCGGCGTGGTATGTCACGCCCACCCTCGCGTACCGGCACACCGAGTACCGGCTTGATGCAGATCTGGCTCAGGATCTGGCCATCAGCCAGGCGCGCACCGCCTACGGCGTCCCCGCCAACCAGGTCACGCCGGCGATGATCGCCGAGTTCTACGACCGCTCCCCCAGCCGCAGCCTGCCGATCGGCTCGCTGGATGCGGGCGTGTACTTCGACCGCGAAACCGAGATCAAGGGCGACCGTTTCCTGCAGACCCTGGAACCGCGGCTGTTCTATCTGAATGCCCCCTACCGCGAGCAGGACGGCCTGCCGATCTTCGACACCCGCCCGTTCAACTTCAGCTACGGCCAGTTGTTCCGCGACAACCGCTACACCGGTCCCGACCGCCAGACCGACGCCAACCAGCTGACCCTGGCGCTGTCCACCCGCCTGCTGAGGCAGAAGGACGGTCTGGAGCGGTTGTCGGCCAGCATCGGCCAGATCCGCTACTTCGAAGACAGCCGCGTCACCTATTCGTCCGCGGAAACTCCACTCGAAAAGGGCAAGTCGGCCTGGGTGGTGGACGCCAACTACGCGCCGACCGACCGCTGGACCATCGGCGCGTCCTACCAGTGGGACCCCAAGTTCCGCCGCGAGGACCTGGCCAGCGTCCGTGCGCGCTACCTGCTGCCCGACGACGGCGTGGTGAACATCACCTACCGCCGGCGCCGCGACCTGCTGGAACAGGCCGACTTCTCCTTCCTCTATCCGGTCACCCCCGCCTGGAGCGTGGTGGGCCGCTACTACCACTCGTTCTACCGCGATGCCGCCACCGACCAGGAGCCCGGCCTGCTGGAAGGCGTGGCCGGCGTGCAGTGGGACAGCTGCTGCCTGGCCGTACGCGCGCTGGTGCGCCGCTACGTGCGCAACCGCGAGGGCGAAATGAACACCGGCTTCCAGGTCGAGTTCGTCCTCAAGGGCCTGGGCTCGGCAGGCCAGGACACGGAGCGCACCCTGCGCCGTGCTATCCTCGGTTACTACCGAGACGACCTCTATCTCGTCCCGCCTAGCAATATCGCGCAGCGACCGGACGATACTTCCTACGATCCGGATCCGATTCCATGACCAAGCCGTTTCCCCGCTTCCTGATTGCCGGCCTGCTGGCCCTCTCGACCATCGCCATGCCGGCGATGGCGCAGACGCTGCAGCCGCTGGACCGCATCGCCGCCGTCGTCAACGAGGACGTGGTGCTGCAGAGCGAGATGGACCGCGCCGTGCAGAACGTACTGGCCCAGTACGCCAACCAGCCGGGCCAGCTGCCGCCGCGCGCGGTGCTGGAACGGCAGGTGCTGGAGCGCCTGGTGCTGGTCAAGCTGCAGGTGGCCCGCGCCACCGAGAGCGGCATCCGCATCGGCGACGCCGAACTGACCAACGCCGTCAACGCGGTGGCCCAGCAGAACGGCACCACGCCGGACGGCCTGCGCCAGCGCCTCGAGGCCGATGGCATGTCCTTCGACGAGTTCCGCAGCTCGCTGCGCGACGAGATCACCATCCAGCGCCTGCGCCAGAGCTATGCGCAGTCGCGCGTGCAGGTGAGCGAGGGCGAAGTGGACGCGGCCATCGCGGCGCAGGCCGCCAGTGGCGTGCAGTACCGCCTGGCCCACATCCTGGTGGCGGTGCCCGACGGCGCCAGCGCCGAGCAGATCAGCACCGGCAAGAGCAAGATCGATGGCGTGAAGGCGCTGGTCGACAAGGGCGAACTGGACTTCTCCGCGGCCGCGGTGCGCTATTCCGACAGCCCCAACGCGCTGGAAGGCGGCGACCTGGGCTGGCGCAGCGTCGACGAGATCCCCACGGCGTTCGTGGAGATGCTCAAGGGCATGAATCCCGGCCAGGTGGTGGGCCCGCTGCGCGGCCCCAGCGGCTTCCAACTGCTGAAGCTGGTGGAAGTGCGCGATGCCGCGCAGACGGAGAAGCGCTCGGTCACCGAGTACAACGCGCGCCACATCCTGGTGCGCGTCACCCCGACCCAGGATGTCGCCGCGGCCAAGGCCAAGATCGACACCCTGCGCGCACGCATCGCCGGCGGCGCCGACTTCGTCGAGGTGGCCAAGGAGTCCACCGAAGACGCCAACAGCCGCGACGACGGCGGCGACCTGGGCTGGTTCCCGGCCGATGCCTTCGGCCCGGCCTTCGGCCAGCAGGTCACCGGCCTGCAGGATGGCCAGGTCAGCGCCCCGTTCCGCACCGACGCGGGCTGGCACATCGTCCAGCGCGTCGGCAGCCGCCAGACCGACGTGACCGACCAGAACCGCCGCGCCCAGATCCGCGAGACCATCGGCCGCCGCAAGGCCGAGGACGAATACAACCGCTTCCTGCAGGAGCTGCGTGGCGAGGCGTACGTCAGCTTCCGCACCGGCGACCGCGCAGAGGCCACGCCGGGCGGCTGAGATGGCGCCCCGGCTGGCGCTGGTACCGGGCGAGCCGGCCGGCATCGGTCCCGAGTTGTGCGTGCGGCTGGCGCAACAGCCGCGTCAGGACTGCTCCCTGCTGGCCTTCGGCGACCCGGCCACCCTGTCGGCGGCGGCGGATGCGCTGGCACTCCCGCTCCGGCTGCTCGACGAGCACGCGGTCGCCTCGCGCCCGGGCGACCTGCGCCTGCGGCCGGTGCCCAATGCGGCGGCCGGTGAGTTCGGCCACACCGATCCGCGCAATGCGCCTGCCGTCATCGAAGCGCTCACGCGCGCGGCCGCCGCCTGCCTGAGCGGCGAGCTCGATGGCCTGGTCACCGGCCCCGTGCACAAGGCCGCGATCAATGCCGGGGGCATCGCCTACACCGGCACCACCGAACTGCTGGCCGGGCACGCGGGCCGCCCGGTGGTGATGATGCTCGCCAACGCGATCGTCCGCGTCGCACTGGTCACCACGCACCTGCCGCTGCGCGATGTGGCGGACGCCATCACGGCGCCCAAGCTGGAGGAAGCGCTGCGCATCACCCACCAGGCGCTGCGTGCGGACTTCGGCATTCCCCATCCGGTCATCGCGGTCCTCGGGCTGAATCCGCACGCGGGCGAAGCCGGCCACCTGGGACGGGAGGAGATCGAGGTCATCGAACCGGTGCTGCACGCGCTGCGGGCGGATGGACTGGAGCTGGTCGGTCCGCTGCCCGCCGACACCGCCTTCCTGCCGCAGAAGCTGCGCGGCTTCGACGCGGTGGTGGCGATGTACCACGACCAGGGACTGCCGGTGCTCAAGTACAGCGGGTTCGAGCAGGCCGTGAACCTGACCCTGGGCCTGCCCTACCCCCGCGTGGCCGTCGACCACGGCACCGCGCTGGAGCTGGCCGGCAAGGGCATCGCCGACCCGTCCAGCCTGTTCGCCGCCGTCGCCACCTGTGCGCGCATGGCGTCAACGCGAGGAGTGAGCGGGGAGAAGTGAGGTGTGAGCAGATCTCCCACCTCTGTTCCCCTGGCTACCCACTCACTTCTCACTTCTCCACACTCACTCCTCTCCCCATGTCCTTCAAGGCTCCCCCCAAGAAGTCCCTCGGCCAGCACTTCCTGACCGATCGCACCTACATCGACAAGATCGTCATGGCGGTCAATCCCCAGCCGGGCGACCGCCTGGTCGAGATCGGGCCGGGCCAGGGCGCCATCACTTTCCCGCTGCTGCGCAGGCATGGCGAACTGACCGCCATCGAATTCGACCGCGACCTCATCACGCCGCTGATGGAGGCCGCCGAAGGGGTGGGCCGGCTCACCATCATCCACAAGGACGTGCTGGACGTGGATTTCGGCAAACTGGCGGGCGAAGACAGGCTGCGCCTGGTCGGCAACCTGCCCTACAACCTGTCCTCGCCCATCCTGTTCCATGCCATCGAGCACGCCTCGTCCATCCGCGACATGGTCTTCATGCTGCAGAAGGAGGTCGTGGACCGCATGGCCGCCGAACCCGGCAGCAAGGTCTACGGCCGGCTCAGCGTGATGCTGCAGGCCTACTGCCGCGTGGACAGCCTGTTCGTGGTGCCCCCCGGCGCGTTCCGTCCGCCGCCGAAGGTGGATTCGGCCGTGGCGCGGCTGGTGCCGCGCGCGGCGGACCAGGTGGGCATCCACGACCACCGCCGCTTCGCGGACGTGGTGCGTGCCGCTTTCGGCCAGCGCCGCAAGACATTGCGCAATGCGCTGTCCGGCACCTGCAGCGTGGAGCAGATCGAAGCGGCGGGGCTGCGCCCCGACCTGCGCGCGGAACAGGTACCGGTCGGCGACTTCATCCGTCTGGCCAACCAGCCCGATGCATCTTGAGTGCTGGGAGCGGCCTTGTTTCCGCTTTGACGTGCCATTGCATACACTGAACGCATGGATTCATCCGACTACGCCATCGACGTCGACGTCGCCACGCGCTTCCTGGACGATCAGTCCGCGCCGGAGGACGGGCGCTATGTGTTCGCGTACACCATCCGCATCCACAATCGCGGCCGCGTGCCCGCGCAGCTGCTGCGCCGCCACTGGGTGATCACCGACGCCAATGGCAAGGTGCAGGAAGTGCACGGCGAAGGCGTGGTGGGCGAACAGCCCTGGCTGAGGCCGGGCGAGGATTTCCGCTACACCTCCGGTGCCATCCTCGAAACCGCGCTGGGCACCATGCAGGGACGCTACGACATGCTCGCCGACGACGGCACCCGTTTCGACGCCCCCATCGCCGCCTTCACCCTGTCCGTCCCGCGGACCCTGCACTGAGGCCCGGCGCGCGATGAGTGTCTGGGCCATCGGCGACCTGCAGGGCTGCTACGACGCCACGCAGCGGCTGCTGGAAAAGATCCGCTTCGACCCCGCGCAGGACCGCCTGTGGTTCTGCGGCGACCTGGTGAACCGCGGCGGACAGTCGCTGGAAACCCTGCGCCTGGTGCATTCGCTGCGCGAACACAGCGTGGTGGTACTGGGCAACCACGACCTGTCCCTGCTCGCCATCGGCGAGCGCTCGCCGGAGGAGCAGCGCAAGGTCAATCCGGACCTGCAGCGCGTGGTGCTGGCCGACGACGCGCGCACGCTGCTGGACTGGCTGCGCCTGCAGAAGCTGCTGCACGTGGACCGCGACCTGGGCTGGATGATGGTGCATGCCGGCCTGGCGCCGAAGTGGACCACCACGCTGGCCGAGAAGCACGCCCGCGAAGTCGAGGCGCAGCTGCACGGCAACGGCTACCGCAAGCTGTTCCGCAACATGTACGGCGACAAGCCGAACTGGGCGCCGCACCTGTCCGGCCACGACCGTTCGCGCGCCATCATCAACGTCCTCACCCGCATGCGTTACTGCACCCCGCGCGGACGCATGGCCATCGAGGAGAAGGGCGCACCGGGCCGACAGGCGCAGGGCCTGTATCCCTGGTACGAAGTCCCGGGCCGCGCCGAGCGCGACCTGAAGATCGTCTGCGGTCACTGGTCCACGCTCGGCCTGATGATCGGCCATGGCGTGCATGCCATCGACACCGGCGCCGTGTGGGGCGGCAAGCTCACCGCCCTGCAGTTGGACACCGACGATATTCGACTCGTCCAGGTGGCCGGACGCGACGTGCCACCGCCGCCCAAAGGCGAATTGCCGAAGGACTGATGGGAAGGGCTGGGATTGCGCTTCGCTCCATCCCAGCCTACGGCCCCTCGTAGGCTGGGTTGCCAAACCCAGCTCCACGCAATGTGTCAGCCCCGTAGGCTGGGTTGCCAAACCCAGCTCCACGGAAGGTGTCAGGCCCCGCGAGTGCTGGGATTGCGCTTCGCTCCATCCCAGCCTACGACCCCCGTAGGCTGGGTTGCCAAACCCAGCTCCGCGGAAAGTGTCAGGCCCCGCGAGTGCCGGGATGGCGCTTCGCTTCATCCCAGTCTACCGATGGGGCCTTTCAGCGACGGTGGTACTCGACGAAGTCGAAGGCCAGCGCATGCCTGGCGTCGGTGGGATGCGGCTCGCGTGTGATTTCGCGCCATACCGCCGGATCGAAGACGGGGAAGAACGCGTGCGCATCCTCCACCACCGTATCGACCTCGGTCAGGTGCAGCATGTCGGCGCGGCCCAGGGTGAGCGCATACACCTCGCCGCCACCGATCACGCACAGCTCCTCCGCACCCTGCGTTTCCGCAATCCCGAGCGCTTCGTCCACGGACGCAACGGCCCGCATGCCCTCGAACGGCACGGTGCCGCTGCGGGTCAGCACCAGGTTGAGCCGACCGGGAAGCGCGCGACCCAGCGACTCGGCCGTCCTGCGCCCCATCAGCACGGGTTTGCCCAGCGTCAGCGCCTTGAAGCGCTTCAGGTCGTCGGGCAGACGCCACGGCAGGTCGTTGTCGCGGCCGATGGCGCGATGGCGGTCCAGCGCGGCGACCAGCGAAATGCGCATCCGCTAGACCGCCACCGGCGCCTTGATCGCCGGATGCGGATCGTAGCCGTGTATCTGGATGTCGTCGAAGGTGAAGCCGAACAGGTCGGTCACTTCGGGATTGAGGTGCAGCCTGGGCAGCGCGCGCGGTTGGCGCGACAACTGCTCGCGTGCCTGGTCGTAGTGGTTGGAATACAGGTGCGCGTCGCCCAGCGTATGCACGAAATCGCCGACGCCCAGGCCCGTGGCCTGCGCCACCATGTGGGTCAGCAACGCATAGCTGGCGATGTTGAACGGCACGCCGAGGAAGATGTCGCCGCTGCGCTGGTACAGCTGGCAGCTCAGCTTGCCGTCCACCACGTAGAACTGGAACAGCGAGTGGCAGGGCATCAGCGCCATCTTCGGCAGCTCGGCCACGTTCCAGGCGCTGATCACCAGCCGGCGCGAATCGGGATTGCGCTTGATCTCGTCGACCAGCCATTGCATCTGGTCGACAGTCCTGCCGTCGGCGCCTTCCCAGCTGCGCCACTGCTTGCCGTACACGGGGCCCAGTTCGCCGTTCGCGTCGGCCCACTCGTCCCAGATGCTGACCTTGTTGTCCTTCAGGTAAGCGATGTTGGTCTCGCCCTTCAGGAACCACAGCAGTTCGTGGATGATCGAGCGCAGATGCAGCTTCTTGGTGGTGACCAGCGGGAAGCCTTCGTTCAAGTCGAAGCGCATCTGCCAGCCGAACACGCTGCGCGTGCCGGTGCCGGTGCGGTCGGACTTCTCGCTGCCATGCTCCAGCACGTGGCGCAGCAGGTCGAGGTATTGCTTCATGCCTGGTCTCCGGCGGAATGCTTCGGGATTTACTTGCCGGTGGCCGGCGCGGCAGCGGCGGGCTGCAGCGTGGGCGCGCGGCGCGACAGCCACAGCAGGTACAGGCCCAGCAGCACCAGCGGCACGCTGAGGATCTGGCCCTTGGTCAGCCAGCCCCAGGCCACGTAGTGGCCTTCGTCCGGCACCCGGACGAATTCCATCAGGAAGCGGAACACGCCGTACATCAGCGCGAACAACCCCGAGACCAGGTAACGCGGCCGCGGCCTGCGTGAAACCGTCCACAGCACGACGAACATCACCAGGCCTTCGAGAAAGGCCTGGTACAGCTGCGAAGGATGCCGGGCGAACGGGTCCAGCGCGCCCGCGGCGTACTGCGCCTGCAACTGGGCGGCGTCGAGGCCGCGCAGCGCTGGATCGGTCGGGAAGATCACGCCCCACCCGGCCTGGGTGTACTTGCCCCACAATTCCGCACCGATGAAGTTGCCCAGGCGCCCGAAGCCCAGTCCCGGCGCGGCCAGCGGCGCCACGAAATCCATCGTGTCGAAGAAATGCAGCCGGTGCCTGCGCGACCACCACAGCGCCGCGGCCATCACGCCGAGCAGTCCGCCATGGAAGCTCATGCCGCCTTCCCACACCTTGAAGATCGACAGCGGGTTGTCCAGGAAGGTGCCGAACCCGTAGAACAGCACGTAACCGATGCGCCCGCCCAGCACCACGCCGAGCATGGCGTAGAACATCAGGTCGGAGAATGCGTCGGCATCGACGCCCGGCAGGCGTCCCTGCGACGCGCGGCTGCGCCCCAGCCACCAGGCCACGACGAAGGCCAGCAGGTACATCAGGCCGTACCAGTGCAGCTTGACCGGCCCCAGCGAAAAGATGATCGGATCGATCTGGTGGAGGTAGATCATGCGCCTCGGCGTGGCCGGTGGGGAGCGCCTATTCTGCCCCACCTCGCCCGCACGTGGATGACCGCGCGCAGTCCCGGCCGCTCAATCCAGCAGCCGCGGACGATTGGGCAACTCGTCCTCGTCGACCTGGCCGGCCTGTTGCGGGAAATGCCGGGCCAGCAGCGCCGAGGCGGCCGCAATGCCCTCCAGCACGGCCTGCTCGGCCTGGCCCTCGCGCATCCCGGTCTCGATCAACGCGCAGACCTCGCGCCATTGCGCATCGCTGACCCGGCCGTCCAGTCCGCGGTCGGCGACGATCTCGATGCGGTGGTCGGCCAGCAACAGGTAGATCAGCACGCCGTTGTTGGCTTCGGTGTCCCAGGTACGCAGGCGGACGAAGACCTCGTGCGCACGCTCGCGGGCCTGCATCCCCGCCAGCACCGCGCCCGGCGGCAGGTTGGTTTCCACCGCGAACATCACCTCGCCGCGGTGCAGGCGTTCGCCGGCCGCGATGGCCTCGGTGATGCGGTGCAGGCTGTCCTCCGGGAACAGCCGGCGCGAGGAGCGAGCGAACAGATGGCGCAACAGGCGCATCACCAGCTCCCGGAGGCGCCACCGCCCCCCGACATGCCGCCACCCCCGCTCCAGCCACCTCCCCCGAAGCCTCCCCCGCCTCCGAACCCGCCGCCGCCCCAGCCTCCGCCGCCACCGCCCCAGCCACCCCAATCGCGATGGCGGGCGTAGGCGCCCCGTGTCGACACCGAGGCCAGGCCGTACAGCAGGCCGAAGACGCCCGCGATGCCGGCCGGGATCAACGACGACAACAGCAGCGCCACGCCCGCCGCGGCGCCACCGGTGAACAGGCCGCGCAGCCCGGCCGGCGCACGGCCGAACATGCCGCGCACCAGGGTCGCCACGATGAAAGCCGCGAACAGCGCGAAGAGCCAGTCGCCGCCGGAGCCGTCGCCTGTCGTCGAGCGGTGCGTACTGACCGGCGCCGGCAGGGATTCACCCTCGATCAGCTTCACCAGCACGGCCGTGGCGTCGGTGACGCCACCGGCGTAGTCGCCGGCACGGAACTTCGGCACCAGGTATTCCTGGATGACACGGTTGGCCACGGCGTCGGGAATCGCGCCTTCCAGGCCATAGCCGGTGTGGATGCGCACCCGCCGGTCGTCCTTCGCCACCACCAGGATCACCGCGTCGTCCACGCCCTTGCGCCCCGGCTTCCACTGGTCGAACACGCGCTGGGTGTAGTCGAAAATATCCTCCGGCTGCGTGCTGGGCACGATCAGCACCTGCAACTGGCTGCCCTTGCGCTGCTGCAGCGCCAGCGCCTGCTGCTCGAGTTGCTGCTTCTGCGCGGCGTCCAGCGTGCCGGTGGTATCGACCACCGGCGAATCCAGCGCGGGAATGGCCGCCAGCGACTGCGCCCAGGCCGGCGCAGCCACCAGCAGCAGGCTCAATGCCAGCGCGCGCAGCATGGCGGCGATGGCCGCGGCTCAGTTGTCCGGGGACGGCGCGGGCGGCGGCGGGGGTGCCTGGGGCGCGGCCGGCGGCGGCGTGCCGAAGTCGACGGCGGGAGCCTCGGAGATCGCCGCTTCGTTCTCGACGGTGAAGTTCGGCTTTTCCCTGGCGCCGATGATCTTGGCGGTGACCACCTGCGGGAACTGGCGGATATAGGTGTTGTAGTCCTGCACCGTCTGGATGTAACGGCCGCGGGCGACGGTGATGCGGTTCTCGGTGCCTTCCAGCTGCGCCTGCAGGTCGCGGAAGGACTGGTCGGATTTCAGGTTGGGGTAGTTCTCGGTCACCACCAGCAGGCGCGACAGCGCGCTGGACAATTCGCCCTGTGCCTGCTGGAACTGCGCCAGCGAAGCGGCATCGTCGGCATTCACCTGGATCTGGCCCACCCGCGCACGCGCATTGGTCACCTCGGTCAGCACCTGGCGTTCCTGCTGCGCGTAGCCCTGCACGGTCTTGACCAGGTTGGGAATCAGGTCGGCCCGGCGCTTGTACTGGTTCAGCACTTCCGACCAGCCGGCTTTCACCGCTTCGTCCTTCTGCTGGATGGTGTTGTACCCGCAGCCCGACAACAGCACGGTCAACGCGATCAGCAACCACAGACGCGACACCTGGCGCATGGCACGGCACTCCCTTGGGCGGACGTCCCGATTCCAGCACCTTGCCCATGACCGCGCAAGCTGCGCGCGCTTGCAGCCGCCCACGCTTCGTTAGGCTTCCGTGAAAAAGGAAGGGCTCCCGAGGGAGCCCTTCGCCGTGCCGGAGATGGCGCCGGTCACTCGCGCAGCATGCGCAGGCCGGCGCGCTTCTTGGCCCACAGGTTGAGGCATTCGACCACGGCCGAGAAGCCCATCGCGCCGTACAGGTAGCCCTTCGGGATATGCATCTCGAAGCCGTCCAGCAGCAGGTACGCGCCCACCGCCACGATGAAGGCCAGCGCCAGCATCTTGATGGTGGGGTTGTTGTCGATGAACTGGCCCAGCGGGCGCGCCGCCAGCAGCATCACCGCCACCGCCAGCAGGATGGCCGCCACCATCACCGGCGTGTGGTTGGCCATGCCGACCGCCGCGATCACCGAATCCAGCGAGAACACGATGTCGATCACCGCGATCTGCGCGATCACGCCGGCGAAGGACGCGGCCGGACGCGTATGCACGTCTTCGGAATCGGGCTCGCCCTTCACCAGCTCCAGGATTTCCTTGGTGCCCTTCACCAGCAGGAACACGCCGCCCAGGATCAGCACCAGGTCGCGCACCGAGATGCCCTGGCCGAACAGGGTGAACAGGTCGGTAGTCAGGCCGGCCAGCCAGGCCAGCGTCAGCAGCAGCATGATGCGGGTGATGCACGCCACGGCGATGCCGAACTTGCGCGCCACTTCGCGCTGGTGCGGCGGCAGCTTGCTGACCGCGATGGAGATGAAGACCAGATTGTCGATGCCCAGCACGATCTCGATCGCACTCAGCGTGACCAGCGTGATCCACACCTGCGGATCGGTTAGCAATTCCATCATGGGGGAGTACCTAGGTTCGGATCAGGAGTTCACAGATAGCGCGGCGCGAGGATCAGCGCCCAGCACAGCAGCACGTTCATCATCAACACGAACACCGCCGCCGAGCCCATGTCCTTGGCCCGGCCGGCCAGCTCGTGGTGTTCCGGGCCGTAGCGTTCGATCACCGCTTCCACGGCGGAATTCAGCAGTTCGGCCGCCAGCACCAGCAGGCAGCTGCCGATCATCAGGGCGCGTTCCAGGCCGCTCTGCCCCAGCCACAGGGCCAACGGCGCCATGACCACCAGCAGGTAGACCTCCAGGCGGAACGAGGATTCGTGCATCCACGCCGCCCGCAGCCCCTGCAGGGACCAGACGGTGGCTTTCAGGATGCGGCCGGGGCCGCGGGGGAGGTGTCCGGTTTCGTCTGCCATGGGGCGGGTTGAGGCGGAAGGAGCGACGTGTCGGGTGGAGCCGGCGCCGTCACCGCGCCAAGGTGTCGATTTTGCCACAAGGCGCTCCCCGGCCGCCTCGCCATGGGTTTGCATCCCCGAGAACGGGCTGGTCCACTAGGGCCCGCCCGCGTCCAAGGAGCCCCTCCCCCGTGTCATTCCTGAATTCCGTACGCCCGCCCCTGATCGCCGCCGCACTGCTGGCCTTGCTGAACGCCTGCGCCGGCGGCCCGCCGACGGCCCCGGTCGCGGCCGCGACACCTGTTGCGGCGCAAAGCGCACCCCGGATCCCCGAACAGGTCTCCAACCCCGCCTGGGAGGCCGACATGCGGCGTTTCGAGGCTGCCGACGCGCAGTCTCCCCCGCCGCGCCATGGCGTGCTGTTCATCGGCAGCTCGTCGATCCGGTTCTGGGACACGCTGGCCCAGGACTTTCCGGGCGTGCCGGTGATCAACCGCGGATTCGGCGGATCAGAGCTGCGCGACAGCACCTGGTATGCCGACCGCATCATCGTGCCGTACGCACCGCGGCAGGTCCTGATCTATGCCGGCGACAACGACCTCAACGCGGGCCGCACGCCGCAGCAGCTGCGCGCGGACTTCATCGCCTTCGTCGAGCGCGTGCGCCGCGACCTGCCGAAAACGAAGCTGGCCTACATCAGCACCAAGCCCAGCCCCTCGCGCGCGCACCTGCTGGCGACGCAGCGCCAGGCCAACGCGCTGATCCAGGCCGAAGCCAAGCGATACGGTGTGGATTACATCGACATCTTCACGCCCATGCTGGATGCGACGGGCCAGCCGGACGAAAGCCTGTTCATCGAGGATCGGCTGCACATGAACCGTGCCGGCTACCTCATCTGGCAACGCGAGATCGCGCCCTACCTGAAGTAGGCACGCGCAAAAAAGAAGCCCGGCGATGCCGGGCTTCTTGCTTCCACGGAGCGCCCGCGTCAGAAACCGCTGGCGTTGAGGCGACCACCGGTGACGGTCTTGTTCTGCAACGAGGTGGTCGGCACGGTGGCATCCAGGATCGCCGCCTTGATCTGCGCGGCCGTGGACCCCGGACGGGTGGACGCGTACAGGGCCGCCGCGCCGGTCACGTGCGGGGTAGCCATGGAGGTACCGCTGTAGCTGGCGTACGACGAGACCAGCTGCCCCTTGGACGACTTGGGCACCGTCGACCAGATGCCCGAACCCGGCGCACCCAGGTCCACCGTGGTCCGGCCCCATTGCGAGAAACTGGACAGGCCACCGGTGCTGGTGGTGGACGCGACGGCGATGATGTTCGCGTTCGGATAGTTGGACGGATAACTCGCGGTGACGTCGTTGTCGTAGGCATCGTTGCCCGCCGCGGCGATGAAGAGGATCTCCGCGTTGCCGGCGCGCGTGATCGCGTCCTGCAGCGCCTGCGAGAAGCCGCCACCGCCCCACGAGTTGTTGGTGGCCACGATGTTCAGCCCATGGCGGGTCTTCAGGTCGGTGAAGTAGTCGATGGCCTTGATCGCATTGGCGGTGGTGCCGCCGCGACGGCCCAGGAACCTGCCGCTGATCAGCTTCACGCCGCTCCAGCACACGCCGGCCACGCCCTTGCCGTTGCCGCCCACGCCGGCGATGGTGCCGGCCACGTGCGTGCCGTGGTCGTCGTTGGCGCCGCCGGAGTTGATGTTGTTGCTGTTGCCGTCGAAGTCCCAGCCCCGCACGTCGTCGACGTAGCCGTTGCCGTCGTTGTCCACGCCATCGACCGGGTCGTACGGATTGGTCCAGATGTTCGCAGCCAGGTCTTCATGATTGAAGTAGATGCCTTCGTCGACCACGCCGATCACGACGTTGTCGCAGCTGGTGTGCCCGGCGGCCCACGCTTCGGATGCCTGCGAACCGTAGGCGTTGGCGGGCGTGCCGGCATCGCCGTACATGCCCCACAGCGAACCGTCGGTGGCATAGGGGTCGTTGGAAACGGCGCGGTGCTGGTAGGTCCAGTTGGGCTCGGCGTATTCCACCGCCGGATCGGCGCTGAGCGCCTGCACGGCCGCGGCCAGGTCCAGGTTGGCCGGCAGCTTCAGCAGTGCGATCTCGCCGGTGCGGCCATTGCCGCGGCGCACCGTATCCAGCTTCTGCGCACCCAGGCCTTGCGCCACGGCCTGGCGGTCCGCGGCTGCGGCGCCATCACGGTACTTCACCAGCAACTCGCCGCTGGCGTGCGGCTGCCCCGCCCTCAGGCCCTTGATCACCAGATCGGGCCTGCCGCCCGCGCTGGCCGCCTGCGCCGCCCCCATGGCCACCAGCGTCAGCCCCACCCATACCGCCATGCGATTCTTCTTCATAGACCGATTCGACTCCGCGTGTTGTGGTTGCCGCGCCGAGCGGCGCAGTAGGTCGAATCTAGCGTGCAATCCCGGTCCAAGACATCGAATTTGACTCACACTTTCGCGGCACTTGCGCACGATCACAATGCCACCGGTGGCATCGGAACGATTCGCACCGCAGCGGCCGGTTCCGCTGCGATGCGGCAGCCTGTCTGCAGAGGCTTCAGCGCCGGCGCGGTGCGCCTTCCGGTTGGTGCAGGCTGAGCACGTTGCCGTCCGGGTCGAGGAAATCCAGCGACAGTCCGCCGTCCGGCGATTCGCTCACCGGCACCACGATCTCCACACCCTTCGCGGCCAGCGCTTCAGCGTGGTCGTCGATGCCGCCGTCCAGACTGAAGACGACCACCGGCGATTCGCCCGCGCGCGCCTCGCGCGGAATGAACACCAGGCTCAGGTCGCCCACGTCGCCGACGGCGAACGGACCGTCATGGCCCTCCACGACCTGCACGGGCAGGCCCAGCGTGTTTCGGTAGAAGGCGACCGACCGCGCCAGGTCGGAGACGAAGAAGACGATGGCGCCTACCTTGCAGTGACTGATCATGGGACTTCCTCCTGTGTGATTCCCTTCTCTTGGTTGCCGCGGGAAGACGATGTGTGAGCGCGCGCATCGATCAGGACCAGGTGGCCGTCCGGATCGTGCGTGCCGAGACCCACGCCGACCCGCATGGCCGCCTTCAGCGCCCGCCGCACCCGCCCGAACTGCAGGTCGACGGTCCGGGCCGGATCGCGCAGGCAGGCCAGGGCCAGGCTGTCGGCCCGCACGTCGGGCGTTTGCAGGGCCAGGGCACGGCGGATGCGCGTCAGCCGCTGGCGGAACGCCGTGGGTTCGATCCGCAGGATCCAGCGGATCTCGTCCGCCGACAGGCCATGCAGGGCCAGCCGCGCGAGCCGGCGTGCCGAGGGTGGCAGCGCGGCGAGCCAGGCATGCGCCGCGCGGTGATCCGGCGGCGCGCAGTCGGGGTCGACAGGGTCCTGGTCCTGCAGGGAGAACGTGGCCTCGCGATGTCGCCGGCGCACGCCGCCGCGCGCTGACAAGGCCGCCTGGCGCCGCAGCACACCGGACAGCCATGGAAGGTCGTGCCGACCGGCCACCCACGCGGCGAGCAGTGTTTCCTGCACCAGGTCTTCGGCGTCTTCCACGCGCGGGCACAGGCTCAGGGCCTGCGCCCGCAACTGGCGCCAGGCCGCCAGCGTCACGGCATCCTGCCCCCCGGTGCGCGTCACTCAGTCGTCCCGATGGATGGCGGTGCCGCGGCTGCCGTCGGGGTGGATCCAGCCCCGGTACATCCCGCGCGTACTGAGGACCAGCACCACGTTGCCGTCGCGGTCCAGTGCGATCACGCCCCCGTCGCCGCCGTGCGCGGGCACTTCGCCCAGCACGACGTCCTCGGCGGCATCGCGCAGCCGGTCGCCGCGGTAAGCCACGCGCGCCGCGATGTCGTGGGCGACCACGTTCCGGATGTAGTACTCGCCCCAGCCGGTGCAGGACACCGCGCAATGCGCGTCAGCCCAGGTGCCTGCGCCGATCAGCGGCGAATCGCCCACGCGCCCCCAGCGCTTGTTCGTCATGCCGCCGGTCGACGTCGCCGCGGCCAGGTGCCCGCGACTGTCCAGCGCGACCGCGCCCACCGTGCCGAAATAGCGGCCACGCAGGTCCGGATTGGCCCGCCATGCCTGCTGCTCCTGGCGCTGCGCCTCGATCAGCTGCAGGCGCCGGGGCTCGGTGGAGAACCACGTGTTCGGCACCCGCTCGATCTCGGGATGCAGGTCGGCGAACTGCTCCGCACCGGCACCGATCAGGAACACGTGGGGCGAGTCCTCCAACACGCGGCGGGCGAGCCGCACCGGGTTGCGTACGCTGGACACGCCGGCGACCGCGCCGGCGCGCCGCGCCTGCCCGTCCATGATCGAGGCATCCAGTTCGTGGCGCCCGTCGGCGGTGAAGACCGCGCCGCGGCCCGCATTGAAGTGGGGCGAATCCTCCAGCACGCAGACCGACGCCTCCACCGCATCCAGCGCGCTGCCGCCCGAGGCCAGCACGCCGTGGCCCGCGTCCAGGGCGCGGTCCAGGTCCGCGTGGATGCGCTCGGCGCTCGCCTCGCCCGACATGGCCATGTCGATCACGCCCGCCCCGCCATGGATGGCCAGCGCGAGCGGCCTGCGCGGCGAATGCGTACTCATGGCGCCCTCCGGTCTGCCTGACCCGACGGTGCCAGCATACTCCGCGCTACTGCGAGCGGAGCGCCTCGATGGGGTCCAGCTGCGAGGCCTTGCGCGCCGGGTAGTAGCCAAAGAACAGGCCGGTCGCGATCGAGAACCCGGCCGCCAGGCCGACGACCTGCCCGTTCAATGCCACCGGCAGTTCGCTGAACTGGCCGACCAGCAGCGCACCGGCCACGCCGATCACGATGCCCAGCACGCCGCCGCCCAGCGACAGCAGCATGGCTTCGGCGAGGAACTGCCGGCGCACGTCGCCCGGCCCCGCCCCCACCGCCATGCGCAGGCCGATCTCGCGGATGCGTTCGGTCACCGATACCAGCATGATGTTCATGATCCCGATGCCGCCGACGATCAGCGAGATGGTGGCCACCGCGCCGAGCAGCAGCGACATCAGCTTGGTCGTGGCCGTGCGGGTGGCGACGATCTCGGAAATGTTGCGGACGTTGAAGTCGTCCTCCTCGCCCGGATCGATCCTGTGCCGCTGGCGCAGCAGCGCTTCCACTTCACCCTGCACGTAGCTGAGGTCCTTGGCGTCGGCCACGGTCAGGGCCACCTGCATCACCGCGCCCGGCGGCAGGCCCATCGAACCCATCAGCCGGCGGCGCGCGGTTTCCAGCGGCACCATCATCACATCGTCCTGGTCCTGGCCGAAGCCGCCCTGCCCCTTCGGCGCCAGCGTGCCCACCACGGTGAACGGCACGCGGCCCAGGCGCACGGTCTGGCCGATCCCGCTGTCCTCGCCGAACAGCGTGCGCCGCACCGTCTCGCCGAGGATCACGACCTTGGCGGCGCTGGAGTAGTCCTGCGCGTCGAAGCCTTCGCCGTTGGCGATGACCCAGCTGTTGATGTCGAAGAAGTCGGACTGCACGCCCTGCCAGCTGGTGGACGCATTGTTCTCGGCGAACACGATCTGGGTATTGCCGCGCAGCGCGCCCGCCACGTACTGCACTTCCGGGATTTCGTTGCGGATCGCATCGACATCGCCCTCGTTGAGGGTGAAGAAGCTGCTGGAACTCATGCGCACACCGCCGCCGCCCGGGCCGCGGCCCGCCCCGGGGCTGATGTCGAGCCGCTGCGAACCCAGGCCGGAGACCAGCTTGTCGATCTCGGCCTGCGTGCCCTGCCCCACCGACACCATCACGATGACGGCGGCGATGCCGATAATGACGCCCAGCGATGTCAGCGCGCTGCGCATCCAGTTGCCGCGCAGCGCATGCAGCGCGGTGCGCAGGATGTCGGAGAATTTCATGACGAAAGGCCGGGAATAGGGAATCGGGAGTCGGGATTCGCAACCGCAGAGCGAAGCCTCGCGGAAGGGAACAGCACCGACGGGGAAACAGGACGGGTCATGCGTGCGCTTCTCCGACTCCCGATTCCCGATTCCCGATTGCCGGCTCTTCATGCAGCTCCCCGTCGCGCATCACCAGGATGCGGTCGGCGTGCGCGGCGACTTCGGGGTCGTGGGTGATCAGGATGACGGTGTGGCCGTCGTCGCGCAGGCGCTTGAACAGGGCCAGGATTTCCTCGCCCGTCTTGCTGTCCAGCGCACCGGTGGGTTCGTCGGCCAGGAGGATCGGCGGCCGGTTGATCAGCGCGCGCGCGATGGCCACGCGCTGTTGCTGGCCACCGGACAGCTCGTTCGGGCGATGGCCCGCGCGCTCGGCCAGGCCGACGGCGGCCAGCGCCTGGCGCGCGCGTTCGGTGCGCTGTGCCGGCGGCACCTGGGCATACCCCAACGGCATGGCCACGTTCTCCAGCGCGGTCATGCGCGGCAGCAGGTGGAAGCCCTGGAACACGAAGCCGATCTTCTCGCGGCGCAGGACCGCCAGTTGCTCGGCGTCCAGCGTGGCCACATCGATCCCGTCGCACAGGTAACGGCCGTCGGTGGGCGTATCCAGGCATCCGATCAGGTTCATCAGGGTGGACTTGCCCGAGCCGGACGGCCCCATGATGGCGACGAAGTCGCCGCGGTCCACGCGCATGTCCACGCCTTTCAGCGCGACGACTTCCGCCTCGGTGCCCGCGGAATAGACCTTGCCCAGCGCGTGCGTCTGGATGACCGGCGTGCGCTCGCCCGCGATCGCTGACGGCATGTTCATTCCTTCGCGCGCTCGCCCACGACCACCACATCGCCCTCCTTCACCGCGCCGGACACCTCGGTGCTGGTGCCGTCGCTGGCGCCGATGCGGACCTGCACCATCTCCGGCTTGCCGTTGACCAGCGCGTAGATGGGCGCACGCTTGGCGCCCAGCAGGGCGCGCAGCTCGGCATCCCAGCGCTGCTTCTGCGTATCGTCCAGCGTGGCGCGGAACGGCGCGAAGTCCTGCTGCATGCGCTCGGCCATGCGCTGGCGCATCTGCGCCTGCATCGCGCCACCGCCGCCGCCGGCATTGCCACCCGGCCGGGGGCCTGCGCCGAACATGCTGGCGCCGCTGCGCTGCTGCGCCTGCGCCATCCGCGCGGCCTGGCGTTCCCGCAATGCCGTGAGCGCGGCATCGAAGGCGGCCTGCTGGTCGGGCTTGAGCTGCAGCGTGCCGGCCACGCGCGCCAGGTCTTCGCCGATGCCGCCGCCGCGGCCCTGGCCGCCTTGCGGCGCCTGCGCGGCGGCGGTGGCATTGGCGGCCTCACCGGTCGGCTTGTAGCGCAGCGCGGCGTTGGAGACCTTCAGGATGTCGTCGCGCTTGCTGACCTCGATCTCGGCATTGACGGTCAGGCCCGGCAGCAGCGTGCCGTCGCTGTTGTCCACGCTGACCACCACCGGGTACGTCACCACGTTACTGGTGGTCGTGGCCGACAACCGCACCTGCTGCACCTGCCCGCGGAACTGGCGGTCGGCGAAGGCGTCGACGGTGAACGACACCGCCTGCCCCACCTTGACCTGGCCGATGTCGGCCTCGTCCACGGCCAGCTCGATCTTCATCTTCGACAGATCCTCGGCGATGGTGAACAGCTCCGGCGCCTGCAGGCTGGCCGCCACGGTCTGCCCCGGCTCGATGGTGCGCGTCAGCACCACGCCATCCACCGGCGAACGGATCACCGTGCGGTCCAGGTTGACCCGGGTGGTCTGGGTGGACGCCGTCTGCTGGCGTATCGACGCCTGCGCCGCATTGACTTGCGCGCGCGCCTGGTCGCGGGCGGCCCGGGCCAGGTCCACGTCGCTCTGCGCGACCAGCTTCTGCCGGCCCAGGTCGGCCTTGCGGGCGTAGTCCAGTTCGGCATTGGCCAGCGTGGCTTGCGCCTGTTTCAGGCTGGCCTGCGCATTGGCGATCTGCGCATTGCCCTGCTCGATCTGGGCCTCGTAGGTACTGGGATCGATGCGCGCCAGCACCTCGCCCTTCTTGACCTCGCTGTTGTAGTCGACCAGCACGTCGGTCACCTGGCCGGATATCTGGCTGCCCACGGTGACCGTGGAAATGGCGCTGAGCGTGCCGGTGGCCGAGATCGCCACGCGGATGTCGCCGCGCTCGATGGTGGCGGTGCGGTAGGCGCTCTCCGCTGCCCCGCTCTGGCGGGCGGTCCACCACCAGGCGCCGCCGCCGAGGATGGCAGCCACGGCGATGCCGAGCAGCAGGGAGGGAGCGATGGACTTCTTGCGCGGGGTGGAACGTGCAGGCTGGCTCATGCAGTGAGTCGGCTCGGAAGAGGGGATTCGGGGAGGGGAACGCACCGGGGGCCGCGGCGTTGACAGCCGCGCGCGCCGGTCAGTTCCCGTATGGATTACGGAACGAAGCGGATGGTCGCGGTGGTGCCGCGGCCCAGCTCGCTGTCCAGCTCGATCTTCCAGCCGAACCGGTCGCACAGGCGGCTGACGATGGACAGGCCCAGCCCGCTGCCATGCGGGCGGTTGGGGTCGGCGCGGTAGAAGGGTTCGAAGACCCGCACCATCGATTCGGCCGACATGCCGATGCCGGTATCGCGCACGATCACCCGGTCCGGCTCCAGAATCACGTCGATCCGGCCGCGGTCAGTGTAGGAACAGGCGTTGCGCAGCAGGTTGCTCACCACCACCTGGAACACGCGCGGCGGCGCATGCAGGCGCGGGCGCGCATGCAGCGTGACCTCCAGGTCCACCGGCTTGTTGAGCAGCAGCGCGCGCGCATTCTCGGCCTCGTCCATGACGATGTCGGCCACGTCGAAATCCTCGCTCTGCGGCTCCACCTCGGCCTCGCGGGCCAGGATGAGGAAGGCGTCGATCACCGCCTCCATGTCGCGGCCCGCCCGCTGGATGCGCTGCAGCGCGCGCGCCACCCGCGGCGGCGAATCCTCGGCCATCGCCATGTCGCTGGCCACGCGGATCACCGTCAGCGGCGTGCGCAGCTCGTGGCTGGCGTCGCGGGTGAAATCGCGCTCGCGCGCCACGTGTGCGGTCACCCGCTGCGCCAGCCCGTGCAGGGCGGAGGCCAGTTGCCGCGCCTCGCCCTGCACGTCGTTGGGCAGGCGGTCGGCGGCCAGGGTGCTGACGTCGGGACGGCGCGGGTCCCACTCGGCCACCTGGCGTGCCAGCCAGCTGACCGGCGAGACCAGCCGCTTGGAGGCGCGGTAGGTGAGCCACGACACCAGGTAGATCGCCACCAGCGTCATGATGATCGGCACCGTGCCGAAGTAGAACGCCAGCCGTTCGGCCTGCGAGCGCAGGAACACCAGGTACAGGCGCCCCGCGGGCTGTTCGTCCACCAGCACCAGCAGGTCGTCGTCCTTCAACTCGTGGAAGCCGGGCCTGAGCTCGCGCAGGTTTTCCGGCAGTACCAGGTTGGAGTGTCCCTTCACCACCAGGTAGCCGCGCAGGTTGTGCGTGTTGGGCGGGGGTTGCGCGGTGCTGGCGCTGTACAGCTCCCAGAAGTGCGCGGCTTCCTCCTGCAGCGCGGTGTTCATCAGGCTGTGCTTGATGACCGCCGAGATCAGGTACACGCCCAGCACGATGGCCAGGCTGACCATGACGGCCTGCAGGATGAAGGCGATCCTGAGCTTGCGAGGCAGGCCGTGGCGCATGGGGATCCGTCGGGCGAAAGCCGGAGTATGCCGCGCGCCGACGGCCGGGTCAGCCGATGTCGGCGATGCGGTAGCCGGCGCTCTGCACGGTGTGCAGCAGCGGCTTGTCGAACGGCTTGTCGATCACCTTGCGCAGGTTGTACAGGTGGCTGCGCAGGGTGTCCGAGTCCGGCAGGCCGTTGCCCCAGATCTCGCGCTCGATCTCCTGCCGGGTCACCACGCGCGGCGATTCGCGCATCAGGATGGTCAGCAGGCGAAGGCCGATGGGCGAGAGCATCAGCTCGGTGCCGCCACGGGTGGCCCGCATGCTGACCGGGTCGAGCACCAGGTCGGCGACCTTCAGCACCTCGGCCCCCACCTGACGGCGCTCGCGGCGGATCAGCGCCCGCAGGCGGGCCTCCAGCTCCTGGATGGCGAAGGGCTTGGTGAGGTAGTCGTCGGCACCGGAACTCAGGCCGGTCAGCTTGTCGTCCAGGGTGTCGCGCGCGGTGAGCATCAGCACCGGCGTGGACTTGCGCGCTTCGTTGCGCAGCCGCTTGCAGACCTCCATGCCGTCCAGGCGCGGCAGCATCAGGTCCAGCACCAGCACGTCGTAGCTGTTCTCCACCGCCAGGCGGTAGCCGTCCAGGCCGTCGGTGGCGTAGTCGACCTCGAACCCGCGTCCTTCCAGGTATTCCCCGATCATCTCGGAAATGTTGCGGTTGTCTTCCACCACCAGCACCAGACCTGCGGTTTCCTGACTGTGTCGCATGACAGCTCCCTTGAAAGGCTTCAGGTTTGTGAAACTACCCGGAGCCCGGTGGACGCCATGTGAAGGCCGCCGCTGCATTCAGGCGGCAGTAGGGATAGGCTTCGCCCTCCCTCCCCGACGGCCCCGCCATGATCGAACGCGTCCTGCCCCTGTGCCTGCTGCTGGCCTCCAACGTCTTCATGACCTTCGCCTGGTACGGCCACCTGAAGTACAAGTCCGCCCCCCTGGTCGTGGCGATCCTGGCCAGCTGGGGCATCGCCTTCTTCGAGTACTCGCTGATGGTGCCGGCCAACCGGATAGGCAGCGCGGTCTATTCGGTGGTCCAGCTGAAGACGATCCAGGAGATCCTGACCCTGCTGGTCTTCGCCGGCTTCAGCACCTGGTACCTGGGCCAGCCGCTGAAGTGGAACCACTACGCGGCGTTCGCCCTGATCGTGGGCGCGGCGTTCCTGATGTTCTACGAATGAGCCCCGTAGGAGCGCCCCATGGGCGCGATGCTTTTCCGGGACGGCACCAAGAGCATCGCGCCCATGGGGCGCTCCTACGGGAGAAAAGGATCAGAACCGGATCTTCCCCGTAATGATGTCCTTGAACATCACCCAGTCGCCGGCGAAGGAATAGAACGGGTGCTTGAAGGTGGCGGGCCGGTTCTTCTCGAAGAAGAAGTGGCCGACCCAGGCGAAGCCATAGCCGCAGATCAGCGCGGCGAGCAGCCACCAGGCATTGCGTTCGACGACGGCCAGCGTCACCAGGGCCAGCACGCCGCAGCTGCCGATGAAGTGCAGCCGGCGCGAGGTGCGGTTGCTGTGCTCGGCCAGATAGAACGGATAGAACTCGCGGAAACCGGCGAAGCGGCTCATGTCCCCTCCCACAGGGTCAGGCAGCGCGTGGCGAGAACATGATCACCGCCATGCCGGCCAGGCACAAGCCGGCGCCCAGCAGGTCCCAGCGCGTGGGCTTCACCGCGTCCACGGCCCACAGCCAGAAGATCGCCATGGTGATGTAGACGCCGCCATAGGCCGCATAGACCCGGCCCGAGGCCGTGGGGTGCAGGGTCAGCAGCCATGCGAACAGCGCCAGGCTGGCCGCGGCCGGCAGCAGCAGCCAGGCGCTGCCGCCCTTGCGCAGCCACAGGTAGGGGAGATAGCAGCCGACGATCTCGGCCAGCGCGGTGACGAGGAACAGCAGCAGGGTCTTCATGCCCACAGTAGAGCGGAGCCCGCTCCGCTGCGTCTACCACCGGCGACAGCGAACGCCGCGCCCGCGGAGCGGGGCATGCCCGGCCCTACGGAGCTTCATCCCGCTTCACCCGCGCCCACAGCGCTTCCTGCGCGTCCAGGCCCAGCGCGGACATCGTGGTTCCCTCGGCGGCCGCGAGCGCCTCCATCGCCCGGAAGCGGCGTTCGAACTTCAGGTTGGCCCGGCGCAGCGCGCCGCCCACGTCCACCTTCGCATGACGCGCGAGGTTGGCGGCGACGAACAGCAGGTCGCCGATCTCGTCCTCCAGCCGCGCATCGCGTTCGGGCGAAGGCGCGGCGGCGAGCTCGACGCGCACTTCGTCGATCTCCTCGTGCAGCTTGTCGATCACCGGCGCGGTATCCGGCCAGTCGAAGCCCACGCGGGCCGCGCGCGACTGCAGCTTCACCGCGCGCTGCCACTCCGGCAGTCCGCGCGACACGCCGGCCAGCGCGGACGTGTCTTCTTCGCCGGCGGCCTTGCGCTCGGCGGCCTTGATCGCTTCCCAGCTGACCGTCTGCGCCTGGGCATCGGCCAACGAGGCCCCCTGTCCCGAGTCCGTCGAAGGGCCGAAGACGTGCGGGTGCCGGCGCACCATCTTGTCGCAGATGGCGTCCACGACATCGGCGAACGCGAAGGCGCCCTGCTCCTGCGCCATCCGCGCATGGAAGACGACCTGCAGCAGCAGGTCCCCCAGTTCGTCCTTCAGCGCGGGCAGGTCGCCACGGTCGATCGCGTCGGCGACTTCGTAGGCCTCCTCGATCGTGTAGGGCGCGATGGTCGAGAAATCCTGCTCCAGGTCCCAGGGACAACCGCCATCGGGGGCGCGCAGGCGCGCCATGATGGCCAGCAGGCGCGCAATGCCGCCTTCAGGCGGTGCGGGCATGTCCATGTTCATCCCCCAGCGCCCGGGCCAGCCACGTGCGCCACGGCAGCGTCATGTCGCCCATCGCGACGAAGTCGCCGTTGAGCAGCGTCTCGCGGCGGTTGTAGCGGAACGCGCGGCCATCCGGCGCCAGCAGCGCGCCACCGGCGGCCTCCAGCACGCACTGCGCCGCGGCGGTGTCCCATTCGCTGGTCGGACCGAAACGCGGATAGACGTCCAGTGCGCCCTCGGCGATGCGGCAGAACTTCAGCGACGATCCCAGCGACACCTCCTCGATGCCGCCCATCGCATCCAGGAAGGCCTGGGTGCGCGCATCGCGGTGCGAACGGCTGGCGGCGACCTTCAGCGCACCGGTCGCGGGCGAGCGCGTGCGGATCGGCGTATCCACGTCTCCCACGCGACGGTAGGCATTGCGTCCCTGGCGCGCATGCCAAGTTTCGCCGCTCACCGGCGCGTGCACCACGCCGAAGATGGGTTCGTTCTGCTCGATCAGCGCGATGTTGACGGTGAACTCGCCATTGCGCTTGATGAACTCGCGGGTGCCGTCCAGCGGATCCACCAGCCAGTAGGTCGGCCACTGGCTGCGTTCGCTCCACGGGATGTCGGCCGCTTCCTCCGACAGGACGGGCCACTGCGGGGTCAGCCTGCGCAGGCCGTCGGTGATCACCTGGTGGGCGGCCATGTCGGCGGCGGTCAGCGGGCTGTCGTCGGTCTTCTGCTGCACGTCGAAGGTGCCTTCGTACACGGCCATGATGGCCTGGCCCGCTTCGCGGGCGATGACGATGACGGCTTCGTGCAGGTCGGCGGTCATGCGGCTCATGTCCGCTCTTTCAACCATTCGCGGGCGATGAACAACGCCGCCAGCGAACGGCCTTCCGAAAAATCCTCGCGCAGCATCAGCCGGTCGAGGTCTTGCAACTTCCAGGGCACTACTTCCAACTCCTCGGGTTCATCCCCCGGCAGGCGCTCGGGGTACAGGTCTCTTGCCACCACCAGCCAGGACTGGTGGCTCATGTAGGTGGGCGCCAGGGTCAGGGCACGGAGCACGTCGATGCGGCGCGCGCCGAAGCCGGCCTCTTCCTTCAGTTCGCGGTCGGCCGCCTGTTCCGGCGTCTCGCCCGCGTCGATGCGGCCCTTCACCAGGCCCAGTTCGTAGCGGTGCATGCCGGCGGCGTACTCGCGCACCAGCAGCACCGTGTCCTCGTCCTGCATCGGCACCACGACCACGGCGCCATGGCCCTGCGAACGCAACCGGTGGTAGCGACGGCGCTCGCCGTTGCTGAATTCCAGGTCCAGTTCTTCGACATGCCGGTCGGGCCCGTCGGTGCGCTGGGTGATGCCATGGATGATCGGCAGTCGGCTCATCGGGCGGCGCGGCATCCGCGCCCGGCACGCAGGGCGCGACGACGGCAGGGGGCGGAGCCCGATATCATGTGGGGATGCGACAACAGGATCATCGAGTGGGAATGCTAGCAGAGGCGGAGGACTGGCGTAGCCGCGATCTGTCGGTGCTGTGGCATCCCTGCACCCAGATGCGTGAGCACCCGCACACCTTGCCGCTGGTGCCGATCGCCCGCGGCGAGGGCGCCTGGCTGGTGGGCCATGACGGCACCCGCTACCTGGACGCGGTCAGCAGCTGGTGGACCAACCTGTTCGGCCACGCCGAGCCGCGCATCGGCGCCGCCATCGCCGCACAGGCGGGGGCGCTGGAACAGGTGATGCTGGCCGGCTTCACCCACGCGCCCGCGGTGGAACTGGCCGAGCGCCTGCTGGCGGTGGCGCCGCGGCAGGCCGGTCGCGCGCCGCTGTCCAAGGTGTTCTACGCCGACAATGGCTCTGCCGGCGTGGAAGTGGCGCTGAAGATGGCCTTCCACTGGTTCCACAACCGCGGCGAGCACCGCCGGACCCGGTTCGTCGCGCTGGAGAACGGCTACCACGGCGAAACGCTGGGCGCGCTCGCGGTGGGCGACATCCCGCTGTACCGGCGCGTGTATGCGCCGCTGCTGGCCGAAGCGCTGTTCGCGCCGTCGCCCGACGCCTACCTGGCGCAGCCGGAAGAATCCCCGGCCGCATGCGCCGCGCGCGCCGCCGATGCGCTGGCCGCCCTGCTCGACCGGCACGCCGGCGAGATCTGCGCGGTGATCGTCGAGCCGCGCGTGCAGTGCGCCGGTGGCATGCGCATGCATCATCCGGACTACCTGGCGCGGGTGCGCGAGCTCTGCGACGCCAGCGGCGCGTTCCTGATCGCCGACGAGATCGCGGTGGGTTTCGGCCGTACCGGCACCCTGTTCGCCAGCGAGCAGAGCGGCGTGATGCCCGACCTGCTGTGCCTGTCGAAGGGCCTGACCGGCGGCTTCCTGCCGTTGGCGGCGGTACTGGCCACGCAGTCCATCTACGACGGTTTCCTCGACGATTCGCGCGAACGCGCCTTCCTGCATTCGCACAGCTACACCGGCAATCCACTGGCCTGCGCCGCCGCGCTGGCATCGCTGGCCATCTTCCGCGACGACGACATCCTGGCGCGCAACCGCGTCACCGCGCGCGCGATGGCCGCGCTGGCCGAACCGCTGGCCAGCCACCGCCATGTGGCCGACGTGCGCCAGGCCGGCATGGTGCTGGCGTTCGAACTGACCCGGGACGGCAACAAGGCCACGCCTTTCCCCGCCGCCGCACGCGTGGGCCTGAAGGCCTACCGCGCCGCGCTGGCGCGGGGCGTCGTGCTGCGCCCCCTGGGCGACGTGCTGTACTGGATGCCGCCGTACTGCGTGGAGACCGACGACCTGCAGCATCTGGCCGACGTCACCCGCCACGCCATCGAGGAAGCCACCGCATGCGCCTGACCCGCTGTTACGTGGAGCTGCCGCTGCGGGCGGGCGCGCGCGTCGTCCTGCCCGAACTGACGGCCAACCACCTGGCCCGCGTGCTGCGGCTGCGCGAAGGCGACGCCTGCGTGCTGTTCAACGGCGACGGCCAGGATCATGACGGCCGCATCGCGTCGATCGGCAAGCGCGAGGTGGTGGTCGAGCTGCAGGCGTCGCGCGCGGTCCATACCGAATCGCCGCTGCAGGTCACCCTGCTGCAGGGCGTCGCGCGCGGCGAGAAGATGGACCTGATCCTGCAGAAGGCGACCGAACTGGGCGTCGCCGCCGTGATCCCGGTCATGGCCGAACGCACCGAGGTGAAACTGGATGCCGAGCGCGCGGAGAAGCGCGTGGCGCACTGGCGCAGTGTCATCGCCTCGGCCTGCGAACAGAGCGGCCGTGCGCGCCTGCCGGCGTTGTCCGCGCCGACCCCGCTCAACGACGCCGCGCGCGGCATCGCCGGCGATGCGTTGCGCCTGACGCTCGACCCCACCGGCGACGTGTCGCTGGCGACCGTGCAGGTCACGACGGGAGCGGTGGTGATCGCGATCGGTCCGGAGGGCGGCTGGTCGCCGCGCGATCGCGACACGCTGTCGGCGGCAGGGTTCACCGGCCTGCGCCTCGGTCCGCGCATCCTGCGCACGGAAACCGCCGGCCTGGCCGCCATCGCCGCGCTGCAATCGCGCTTCGGCGACCTGTAGGGCGACTGCACCTGGCGTTCGCAGGCTGGGTTGACAAACTCAGCACAGGATCTGTCCGCGCCCGCGGTGCCGGGTCCACCAAGCCCGCCTACGGCTTGCCGCCACCCCACAGGAAAGCATCTGTAGGAGCGGCCCATGGCCGCTATGCTCTTCCCATGGAACCGAGAAGCATCGCGGCCATCCGCCGCTCCTGCGGGTTCCGGTGTGTCTCAGGCCGCCTGGGCCAGCGCCTCGCCGATCATCGTCTCCACCACTTCCAGGTCCGGCAGCACGGCGGCTTCGTCGCCGAGCAGCACGCGGACCTTCACGCCGACCGGGAGCGCTTCCTCGGTCGCGTCGGCCAGCAGGCCGTCGCGCGGCACCGACACCAGGCGCGGGAACGAGGGCGTGAGCAGGGCGAAGTACGGACGGTCCTTGTCGCCGCTCAACGCCTTCAGCACCACGATCTTGCTGTTCAGTGCGACCGGTTCGTTCGCGTTGCCGCTCAGGCGGCCGAACGCCACCAGCGGCACCGGCCAGCCGTGCCAGTCGATCCGGCCCGGCAGCCAGTCGGGCATGCCGGCGATCGGCTCGACCGGTGCGCGGGTCAGCACCTCGGCCACGGTGGCGTTGGGCAGCAGCAGGCGGTGCTCGCCCGCCTGGATCAGGACGCCGCGGATCTCATCGTTGGAATGGGCCATGGTGTGTTCCTCAGAACCAGCGGTCGGTCAGGCGCTGCGCCAGTTGCGCGGGCGTGCCGAGATCGGCGCCGCGGGCGGCCAGCGCACGCGGCGCGGCCGGGTCGTAGCAGCCTTCCTGCGACTGGCCCAGCACCAGCGCGCCCTGCGTGCCCAGCGTCGCCGCCGGATCGACCAGCGCACTGTCGCTGCCGCTGAGCAGCAATACCGCACTGTCGGCAGGGGGAAGCTGCGGGATCATCGTGTGGATCACCGCGCCGGGGCGGAACGCCACCTGGCCGGCATCCACGAACGGCACGACGTCGCCGGGCAGCACATAGACGTGTCCCGCTTCGGCGGGCGTGCCGGCCTCGGCCAGCACCACCGGCATGTGCGCCACGCGCTCCATCTGCCGGACCAGGTTGTCGTAGCGGCCACCATCCAGGCGCAGGTGCACCAGCACCGGCTTGGGAAACCCCTCCGGCAGCTCGGCCAGCAGCTTGCGCACCGCATCGGGGCCGCCGATGCCGGCGAACACCAGTACCGCGCCCTGCACACGGGCGGCCGCCGACGTACCGCCGGCGTCCAGGGGTTCCAGTTCCAGGCTGGACAGGTCGAACTTGGGCGCCGGGACCGGCGGCGGGGCCGAAGGCGCGTCCGGCAGCGGCGGCGGTACGGCCGGAGACGGGGCCGGCGCCGTTTCCTGGCTGGCCGTGCGCAGCCAGTCGTCGGCATCGACCACCTGTTCCCCGGCCTGGCGCGCCTGCAGGCCTCCGGTATAGGCGAAATCGTCGCTCGGCAGTTCCAGCGCCCGGTCGGCCGCCTCCTCCAGGTGCAGGGCGATTCCGTCGGCTTCGTGCAGTTGCGCGGGCGTCACCGGCAGACCGGGCTCCAGCTGCAGGACCATGTCCTCTTCACGGCCGGGAGGCAGGACGTCGCGGTGGCCGTGCAGCTTGGCGGCCAGGTGCCGCGCCCATCGTTGCGCGTCCCAGCCCTGCCGGCGGGCGGCCAGATCGGCCTCGTCGAAGATGACCGCGACCGCGGGGTCGTGCAGCACGCTGTCGAAGCGCTCCAGGCTGTCCTCGATGGCCGGTTCCAGCGCCACCAGCACCACCTGCGGCGCACTGCCGCCCAGGGCATCGGCGTCGAGGGTGTTGGGGTCGTCTTCCAGCACGATGTCGGCACCCGCCTCGTGCAGCGCCACGCGCAGGCGCTCGCGCGCCTCGCCCGGGCGCGCCAGCAGGGCGACGCGTTTGGCTTCACTCACGGACACGGGCGATTCCCAGCAGGTCGTACACGTTGCGCATCAGGTCCAGCTCCTGGTACGGCTTGCCCAGGTAGCGCTGCACGCCGATGTCGAAGGCGCGCTGGCGGTGCTTGTCGCCGGTGCGCGAGGTGATCATCACGATGGGCACGTCCTTGAAGCGGGGATCGGCCTTCATCGCGGTGGCCAGCTCGTAGCCGTCCATGCGCGGCATCTCGATGTCCAGCAGCATCAGGTCGGGCACGCGCTCCTCCAGCTTCTCCAGCGCTTCCACGCCGTCGCGCGCGGCCGAGACCTCGAAGTTGTGGCGCTCCAGCACGCGGCTGGTCACCTTGCGCATGGTCAGCGAATCGTCCACCACCATCACCAGCGGCACGCGGCGCTGTTCGACGGCCGCCGTGGGCTGGGTCGGCTGGGCCGGCTGGGCCAGGTGGCGGCGCACCAGCGGGGCGGCGTCCAGGATCACCACCACGCTGCCATCGCCGGTGATGGTGGCGCCGTAGATGCCCGGGATGGAGGCGATCTGCGGGCCGACCGGCTTGACCACGATCTCGCGGTTGCCCAGCACCTGGTCCACGGCGACGGCCGCACGCAGGTCGCCGGCGCGCACCAGCAGCAGCGGCACCTGCGCCTGGCCTTCGGCCTTGGCCGGGCCGTGGCCCACCAGATGACCGAGGTTGTACAGCGGATAGTCTTCGCCGGCGTAGTGATAGGCGCCGGCGCCGGCATTGAACCGGGCATGGCTGATGCGGCCGATACCACTGACCGCCGCCACCGGCACCGCGAACTGCGTTTCGCCGATCTGCACGAACACCGCCTGGGTGACCGCCAGCGTCTGCGGCAGACGCAGGGTGAAGGTGGCGCCCTGGCCCGGCGTGGACGTGATATCCAGCGATCCGCCCAGCTGGCGCACTTCGTTGTACACCACGTCCATGCCCACGCCGCGGCCGGCCAGCTGGCTGACCTGGTCGTAGGTGCTGAAGCCGGATTCCAGGATCAGGCGGTCCAGGTCGGCGTCGGCCAACGCGGCGCCGGGCTGGATCAGCCCGCGCTGTTCGGCGCGACGGCGGATCGCCTGGCGGTCCAGGCCGGCGCCGTCGTCGGAGACGACCAGCACCATTTCCGACCCTTCCCGGCGCAGCGCGACCTGCACGGTGCCTTCCTCGGGCTTGCCGGCCTTGCGGCGCGCCTGGGGCGATTCCAGGCCATGGGCCACGGAGTTGCGCAGCAGGTGCTCCAGCGGCGCGGTCATGCGCTCCAGCACGTTGCGGTCCATTTCGCCGTGGGTACCGGACAGCTGCAGGTTCACCTGCTTCTGCGTGTCGCTGGCCGCCTGGCGCAGCACGCGGCGCAGGCGCGGCACGATGCCTTCGAACGGCACCATGCGCGCCCGCATCAGGCCGTCCTGCAGTTCGGAACTGACGCGCGACTGCTGCTGCAGCAGGCTGTCGTACTGGCGCGACAGGTCGTCCAGCACGCCCTGCAGGCCGCTGATGTCGGCGGCCGATTCGGCCAGCGCACGGCTGAGCTGCTGCAGGGTGGAGAAGCGGTCCAGTTCCAGCGGGTCGAACGTCGGATCCTGCTTGTCGTGCTCGCGCTGGTAGCGCGCCACGATCTGCGCTTCCGTTTCCAGGTCCAGGCGACGCAACTGGTCGTGCAGGCGGATGTTGGTGCGGTCCAGTTCGGCCATCGCGCCGCGGAATGCACCCAACTGCTGTTCCAGGCGCGCGCGGTAGATGGCGACCTCGCCGGCATGGTTCACCAGGCGGTCCAGCAGGTCGGCGCGCACGCGCACCTGTTCCTGCTGGCCCATCGGGAAGAACTCCTCCTCGACGGGCGCAGCCAGTTCGGTCTCGATCGGGGCCGACAGCGGCGCCAGCTCGATCGATGCGGGAGCCGCTTCCGCGGCCACCGGCGCGGCCGGCAGTTCGATGCCGCGCGCACGCGCATTGAACTCGGCGATCATGCCATCCGGGATGGCCACGGCGCGACGCGCGGTGACCCGCGCCAGCTGCGCATGCAGGGTGTCGAAGCCGCGCTCGAGCAGCTGGATCGCCCGGCGGTCCAACTCGGTGCGCTGGCCGGCGATCGATTCCAGCATCGACTCGATGGCATGGCCTAGGTCGCCGACGGCGTGGATGCCGGCCATGCGCGCGCCACCCTTCAGGGTGTGCAGGTCGCGCTGCAGGCTGATCACCAGCGCGCGGTCTTCCGGCGTCTCGCGCAGCCTGGCCAGCAGGTCGTCGGAGTGGTCGAGCAGGTCGTTGCCTTCTTCGATGAAGATCTCGACCAGATCCAGGTCCAGCCCGGTCAGGTCGAGGGCCTCTTCCGGCTCCGGCATGTCGGCGGGCGCACTGGTCACGGCAGACTCCTCGGCTTCGAGGGAGGCAACGGGTTCGACGTCCTGCGCTGCGGAAGTTTCCGCTGCGGATGCATCCACCGCTTCGCCGGCTTCGGCGGTCCGGACGACTTCGATCGGCTCGGAGGGTTCGGCGGATGCGTCCTCCACCTCCATGCTGTCGACGATCGGCAGTGCTTCGGCTTCGGCTTCGGCTTCGGCTTCGGCTTCGGCATCAGCTTCGGCTTCGGCTACAGCCACGTCTTCCACTGTGGGCGAAGACATGTCGATGGCCGCGACGGCGTCGCCGTCGACGGCGGTCTCTTCGATGGCGGTCTCTTCGATGACTTCGACGACTTCGACGACGACGGCAGCGTCGGGGGTCTCCGCCATCATGACGGGCTCGCCCGCCCCGGTCTCGATCTCCTCTCCGGACACCCCTGCGCCGACCTCGTCCTGCGCAGCGGCGTCGTCGGCCACCTCTCCGTCGCCGGCGCTCCCGGCCCGCGGTGCGGCATCGGCCCCGGCGAGGAAGGCGGGCAGATCGGCATCGACCCGCAGGGCCTCGTCGTCCGCCACGAAGCCGGTTTCGTCCGCGGCATGCTCCGCCTCGTCCGCCGGCTGCGGGACGGCCTCGTCGGCCTGATCGGTCTGCGCCACCTCGTGCAGGCCTGCATCGGCAGCGGCGTCGGCGCCCGCATCGGCGGCGGCCATCTCGTCGGTCGCCGATGGCGCGAGGTCCTGCTGCGCCGCTTCGCCCGGCGGCGCCACGATGCCGGCGTCCTGCACCTGCGTGCGCGGCAGGATGCGGTAATCGATGTCGTAGAAGGTGATGCTCTGATCGGCGGGCGACGGCACCTGCGGCACGGCAGCGGGGATGTCCTCCCGCGACACCGTCTCCACCGCCTCGGCGGGAGCCGCTGCGACGGTATCGGCCGGCACTTCGGCGGCGCCTTCCGCGTCCATCACGTTGGCCAATCCGCCCGCCACGTCGGCCGCCTCGGCATCGAGGTAGGCCGACAGGTCCATGGCCAGCAGCTCCACGTCGGAGGGACCGACCGGCGCGGTGATCGGCGTCTGGCCCACATAGGTGCCCTGGCGCGTGTCGTCGACGATCTGCGCCCCGGTGCGCAGGTCGGGCAGGCTGTCGCCCAGCGCCGCCAGTTGCGCGGACAGCGCGGCGAACACGGGGATGCGCGGCGACGGCGCCTGCAGGGCCGCCACGCTGCGGCGGATCGCCTGCGCGGTATCGGCCAGCGCGGCCACGCCTTCCGGCGTGGGCGTCTCACCGGCGGCCAGCAGGCGCTTGACGTACTGCTCCGCCGGGCCGGTGACGTGGGTGATCTCGGGCACGTCGGCCATGGCCAGGGCGCCGTTCATCGTATGGATGGCGCGCAGCAGTTCTTCGTTGACCGGCGTGGCCTCCACCTGCGCCTTCTGCAGCCAGGTGTCGACCGTGTCCAGGTGGTTGTCCACCTCGGTTTCCAGGATCTCGCGCAGCACCGCGTCCACCGACGCCGGCGTGCCTTCGGTTTCCGGCTCGAACACGGCCGGCACGTCCTCCGCGACCGGAGCGACGTAGGCGGGCTCGACGAACTCCTCGTCCTCCGCCAGCACCGGGGCTTCGGCGCTGTAGTAGGCGTCTTCGCCGGCGGCCAGGCGGTCGGCCACGCCCTGCAGGCCGGCCAGGTCGGCCGTCACGCTGCCCTGGCCGCGCAGTGCGGCGTTGAGCTGCGGGAGCGCATCGCAGGCCTGTTCCAGCAGCGCCTCGACGGCATGGCTGGGCTCGCGCGTGCGGTCCAGCACGCGGTTGAGCATGTTCTCCACCTTCCAGCTGAACTCGCCCAGCGTCTTGGCACCGACCAGGCGCCCGCTGCCCTTCAGCGTGTGGAACACGCGACGGATCGGGCGCAGCCGCTCCAGGTCTTCCGGGTTGCTGCGCCATACCGGCAGCAGCTGGCGGAGGTTGACGATCTCCTCGTCGAATTCCTCCAGGAAGACTTCCCGGATCTCGTCGTCGATGTCGGTGGCGTCGGCATCGAAGCCCCCCACCATCGCCGCCGCCGGCAGCGCGGCGGCCGCGGCCGCGATTTCGTGGCGCAGGTCCGGCAGCGCGTCTTCTTCCGCCTCGACCGGTGTGGCCGGGGCGAACGCAGCGGCCTCTTCCTGCGCCGCAGGCGCCTCGGGTTCGACCGGCGCGTCGTCCGGCGCCGACGCAGCCGCCTGTTCTTCGAGCTCGACCACGAACGTCGTGGCTTCGACGTCCGCAGCGGCCTCTTCGAAACCGACCGGATCGAAGGGATTCGCGTCGCCCAGCACGGGCGCCGTATCGAGCGGCTCCAGGCTCAGCGCGCCGAAGGACGGTGCGGGCGCGGTGTCCTCTGCGGGCTGCGCGGCCGGTGCCTCGATCGCGGGTGCCGCAGGGGGTTCGGTCGCGGCAACCGCCGGTGCGGTGATGACAGCCGCTTCCTGCTCGGCCGGCGCCTCCGGCGGCAGCGGCCAGTAGCGCAGCGCCTCCAGGCTGCCGCGGGTGATCTCGAGGATGTCCTCGCGATTGGGACGCCGCTCGCGCAGCGCCTCCAGGTAGTACTCCAGGCTGGCCATCGCGTCGGCCAGGGTGTCCAGCTGCTGTCCGCCGGGCACGCGCTTCTTGCCGATCAGCTCGCTGCCGACATAGCGGCGCACGCCGGTCACGTAGTCGCCTGCCTGGCCCAGTTCGAGCATGCGCAGCGCGCCGGCCACTTCATCCAGCAGGCGCGGCACTTCGGCCAGTTCGCCGTGGTCCCAGTTGGTCTCGATGAACGCCACGAAGCGCTCGCGCGCACCGGCGAAATTGATGATCGCTTCCTGCGCCAGCACCTCGACGGTGCGCTGGGATTCGGCGGTGCTCGGGTCCGGCGCGGCATCGCCGGCGCTGCCCAGCCGGGCGACCTGATCGTCCAGCGACGCATCCACGTAAAGCAGCGCGCCGGCCACATCCAGCAGCGTGCCCTCGTCGGCCGGCCGGCTGCCGGCGACGACGTCGCGCAGCGTGTCGCGCTGCTGCATCACCACGTCGCGCGCCACGCCCAGGCCCATCATGCCCAGCGTGTCGGCCACGTTGCCCAGTTCGGCGACCTGCGGCTCGAGTTCGCCGGCATCGCTGCCGGTGCGCAGGTGCAGGTCCAGCGCATCCTTCACCCGCAGCAGCTCTTCCTTCACCGCGTTGCCGACCGTGTCGAGCAGCTCGCGGTTGCGTCCGCTCAGACTGCTGCGCGCGTGGTCGATCTCGGCCTCGCTGGGTGCGGCGACGTCATCCGTGCCCGGCGGGAACAGCATGCTCTCGTTGAGCCCCGACGCGCCGCGCGCCGCGCGGATCTCGTTGAGCAGCGGCAGCAGCACGATGGGAATGTCGCGATGGCCTTCCTGCAGGCGCTCCAGGTAGTCCGGCAGCAGCACCGCGCCGCGCATCAGCGTGGCGCAGGCTTCGTCGCGATCCCCCGCGGCGCCTTCCTGCAACGCCTTGGCCAGCAGTTCCAGTTCCTCGGCCACCATCGCCGGGGCATACAGCTCCACCATGCGCAGCGTGCCCTGCACCTGGTGCAGGTAACCGGCGCAGAAACGCATGCGGCTGGTGTCCGCGGGCGTCTCGACGAAGGCCTCGATCTCCTGCCGCACCAGGCGCAGGGTCTCGTCCAGCTCGGGCTTCACCCAGCCGAGCACGGCGTGGCTCATGGCTTCTCGCAGCGCGCTCATCGGGGGGCTCCCGCGGCGACGGCGGCACCGTCAGCCTCGCGCTGCGGGCGGGCGGGATGGCGTAGGAATTTCATGCGGTACGTCCCGTCCTCAGCCCGGCAGCTTGAAGTCGGCGACCGAACGGCGCAGGTCCGACGCCAGCTGCGCCAGGTGGCCGATCGATTCGGCGGTCTGGCCCGCGCCCAGCGAGGTCTGCGAGGTGATCTGCCGGATCACGCCCATGGTCTGGGTGATGTCCAACGCCGCGGTGGACTGCTGCTGGGCGGCGGAGGAGATGTTCTTGATGAGGTTGTTGAGATCGTTCGACACGCGTTCGATCTCGCCCAGCGCGGTACCCGCGTCCTCGGCCAAGCGGGCGCCGGACACCACTTCGGCGGTGGTCTGCTCCATCGAGCTGACGGCTTCGTTGGTGTCGGCCTGGATGGTCTGCACCAGCGACTCGATGCGGCGGGTCGCCAGCGACGTGCGCTCGGCCAGGCGCTGCACTTCGTCGGCCACCACCGCGAAACCGCGGCCCGCTTCGCCGGCCGAGGCCGCCTGCACGGCCGCGTTGAGCGCCAGGATGTTGGTCTGCTCGGAAATGTCGTTGATCAGTTCCACCACCGAGCCGATTTCCTGCGAGGACTCGCCCAGGCGCTTGATGCGCTTGGAGGTTTCCTGGATCTGGTCGCGGATCTGGTCCATGCCGCGGATGGTCTCGCGCACCACGCCGGCGCCCTCGGTGGCGATCTGCACCGAGCGCTGCGCCACTTCGGCCGATTCGGTGGAGTTCTTCGACACCTGGTCGATGCTGGTGGCGATCTCGCTGATGCGGTCGGAGGCGGTGGTGATCTGGTCGGCCTGGTGGCCGGCGGCCTCGGCCAGCTGCAGCGCGGTGGCCTGCGTTTCCTGGGTGGACGCCGCCACCTGCACCGAGGTGTCGTTGATGGTGGTCACCAGGTTGCGCAGTTCGTCCACGGCGTAGTTGATGGCGTCCGCGATGGCACCGGTCATGTCCTCGGTCACCGAGGCCTTCACCGTCAGGTCGCCTTCACCCAGCGAGCTGATTTCGTCCAGCAGCCGCATGATCGCCTGCTGGTTGCGGCTGTTGTATTCCACCTGCGTCTGGTAGCGCACTTCCTGTTCGCGCTGGCGGGTGCGGTACAGCGACCACAGCAGGCCGACGATGGAGGCTAGAGAGGCGATGCCCGAGGCGATGCCAACCCAGAAATTGGGAAACAGGCGGGTGTCGCGCACCGAGCCAAACGCCGAGAACGCCTGGAAAAGGTTGGTGCTGTCCTGGAGCATCTGGCCGGAGCCGTTGGTCAGCGCGGTGGCCGCGGCCTGCGCGGCGAACAGGTTGCGCGAGCTGGCCAGGATCGCGTCCAGATCCTTCTTCATCGCCGTCCACAGGGTCTGCGAGTTCTGCAGCGCCGTGAGCGCGGCGCCATTGCGCACCGCCGCGATGCCCAGGTCGGGGTTGCCGTCGCGCAGGCCGTCCAGCACCTGGCCGAACAGCACCGCGTCGCGGCCCAGCGCGTCGCCGGCGGTGGCGGCGCCGGCACCGCCGGCGCGGATTTCCGTCACCCGGCGGGCCATCGTGCCGGCCAGCACCACCTGCTGCAGCGCGCTGTAGATCTGCGAGGACGGCGCGCCGCCGGCGGACATGGCGCGCACCACTTCGTTGAGCTGCGCCTGCAGGTTGGGCACCTGGGTGGCGAAGCGGTCGGCGTTGCCCGCCAGTGCCAGCACCGCGGCCTCGGAGGCGACGATCTGGTCGGCGCTCTTGCCCAGCGGCGCCCAGGTGGCGCTCAGCTTGGCCAGCGGGCCGGCGATGGCGCCTTCGCTGCCGAAGCGGCTCTGCAGGTCCGACACGGTCGATTCCACCGACTGCTTGGTTTCCTTGAACGCCTTGAACGCCTCGGCATTGCCGGCCACCGCCTCGCGGCCCTGGTTGGCCAGCTGCTGCGACAGCACGCGCATGTCCGACGCGCCGGTGCTCGCGCCGGACAGGCGGCTGCCCTGGTAGGTGGCCACGCCCGTGTTGGCACCGAAGACGATCACCGAGATCGCCAGCAACGCCAGCCAGAAGCTGTTGCCGAAACTGCCGATCTTGCTGGCGCTAGGAGAATCCGTCGCAGTGCTCATCGTTCAACCCCTGGATAGTTCTTGTCGTCGCGCTCAGAGCGCGGTCTGGCGGAATTCCGGCGTGCGCGCCAGCAGGCCCAGCGCAAACACCCCCCACCGCTGATCGTCGCTGGCGAAAGCGCGATCGATGAAATGCCCGTAGCGGCCTTCGGCCAGGTCGCCCGGCTCGACCTGCTGCGATTCGTGGAAGCTGCGCTGGCCGTACAGTTCGTCGATGGTCAGGGCCACGTCGCCGCCGGCCTGGCGCATGACCAGCACACGCTGGCCCTCGTGCAGGACGGTGCGCTCGCCCTCCAGGAACTGCTTCAGGTCCACCACCGGGAACAGGTTGCCGCGCAGGTTGCCGATTCCCAGCAGCCACGGCTGCGCGCCGGGCACCGGCGTGACCGGCGGCATCGGCACGATTTCCACCACTTCCCCGAAGTTGGAGATCAGCCGGCGCTTGCCCACGCGGTAACCCACGCCGCGGTACTGGTCCTGCGCGATCTCGCGGGCGGGCTGGGCGACGGCATGCGCCAGGCTGCGGCGCTCGTATTCGGCCAGCGTATCGAACGGTGTGCGGATCATGGCCCGCCCCCTGTGCACTCAGTGCGAATGGTCGCCATGCCGCCAGCCCCTCAGGTGCTGACGTGGGCGCGGATGGCGTCGAGGAGTTCCTCGCGCGTGAACGGCTTGGTCAGGTATTGCTCCGAGCCGACGATGCGCCCGCGCGCCTTGTCGAACAGGCTGTCCTTGGACGACAGCATGATGACCGGCGTGGACTTGAACACCTGGTTGTTCTTGATCAGCGCACAGGTCTGGTAGCCATCCAGGCGCGGCATCATGATGTCCACGAAGATGATCTGCGGCTGCTGGTCCGCGATCTTGGCCAGGGCCTCGAACCCGTCCGTCGCGGTCACCACTTCGCAACCCTCCCGCTTGAGCAGGGTCTCCGCGGTGCGGCGGATGGTTTTCGAGTCATCGATCACCATGACCCGTAGGCCGTGGAATCCACCGGCCTGGCCTTCGTTCTGCGTCATTACCTGTTTTCCCCGTGCGCGCGTGGCTTCATAGACGAACCGGCCCCGCTGCGTTGCTGCTTATATCCCCTATCCCGCCGCGCACTGTCAAGCCGCACCCGGGCGGACGGGGCCGTGGGGCGGCGTGGTGCGAACTGCGTCTCAGTTTGCGGCGACGGCGCGAACGGGGTGTTCCATGCCCGTCGGCCCGGCCGGCCGGCATGCCCTGATACCATCGCGCAGTCTCCCGCAGAACCGCCCCCATGCCATTGGATGTCGTCGTCGTCATGGACCCCATAGGGTCCATCAAGATCGCCAAGGACACCACCTTCGCCATGCTGCTGGAAGCCCAGCGGCGCGGCCACCGCCTGCAGTACGTGATCCCCGGACGGCTGTCGCTGCGCGACGGCGTGGCCCAGGCCCAGGTGGCGGCGCTGACGGTGAAGGACGACAAGGCGGGCTGGTTCACCCTCGGCGACACGCGCACCCTGACCTTCGGCCCCGGCCAGGTGGTGCTGATGCGCAAGGACCCGCCGGTCGACGACCAGTACCTGTACGACACCCATGTGCTGGGCATCGCCCAGCAGGCCGGCGCGCTGATCGTCAACGACCCGCAGGGCCTGCGCGACTACAACGAGAAGCTGGCGGCGCTGCTGTTCCCGCAGTGCTGCCCCCCGACCCTGGTCAGCCGCGATCCCGCCGCGCTGAAGGCCTTCGTGGCCGAGCACGGCGAGGCGGTGCTGAAGCCGCTGGACGGCATGGGCGGGCGCTCGATCTTCCGGGTGAAGGCCGGCGACCCCAATACCAACGTCATCCTGGAAACCCTGGTCGGCGACGGCCGCCTGACCCTGGCCCAGCGGTTCATCCCCGGCATCAAGGACGGCGACAAGCGCGTGCTGCTGGTGGACGGCGAACCGGTGGACTATGCGCTGGCGCGGATCCCGCAGGGCGACGAGTTCCGCGGCAACCTGGCCGCGGGCGGCCGCGGCGAAGGCCGGCCGCTGAGCGAGCGCGACCGCTGGATCGCCACCCAGGTGGGTCCGGAGATGAAACGGCGCGGCATGCTGTTCGTCGGCCTGGACGTGATCGGCGACTACCTGACCGAGGTCAACGTCACCAGCCCCACCTGCGTGCGCGAGCTCGATGCGCAGTTCGGGCTGAACATCGCCGGCCTGCTGTTCGACGCGATCGAGAAGAAACTGGCCTGAGATGTCGGCGGTCCCCGTCACCCCACCGAAGATCGGCGCCAACGAACGGCTCGGCGCCACCCTGGCGCTGTCGCTGATCGTGCATGGCCTGCTGGTGCTGGGCGTGGGCTTCGCCCTGGACGACGCGGCACCGGTGATGCCCACCCTGGACGTGATCCTCAGCCAGACCAGTACGCCACTCACGCCGAAGGAAGCCGATTTCCTGGCCGCGGCCAACCAGGAAGGCGGCGGCGAAAGCGAGCAGGCCAAGCGCCCGCGCGACAGCCAGGCCGGCTGGATCCCCCAGCCCGACACCGGCCTGGCGCCGCAGCCGCTGCGGGCGCAGACCACCGCGCCGGTGCCGCCGCCGGAAAGCCGCGTGGTCGCCACCCGCGACAGCGAGGCGCGCGCGCCCGCGCCCCAAGCCCGTCCGCAACCTGACCAGCCCGACCTGCCGCAGGGCGAGCAGAAGGTCCAGCGCGATGCCGAGATGGCGCGCCTGGCCGCGGAGTACCACCTGCGTTCCGAGCTGTACGCCAAGCGCCCGAAGCGCAAGTTCGTCTCGGCCAGCACCAAGGAATACGTCTACGCCAACTATCTGCGTGCGTGGGTCGACCGCGCCGAGCGCGTCGGCAACCTCAACTACCCCGACGAAGCGCGCCGCAGACGCCTGGCCGGCACGCTGGTGATCAGCGTGGCGGTGCGTCGCGACGGCAGCGTCGAGCAGACCCGCATCATCCAGTCCAGCGGCGTTCCGCTGCTGGATTCCACCGCGCAGCGCATCGTGCAGCTGGCCTCGCCGTTCCCGCCCCTGCCCGAGACGTCCGAGAACGTGGACATCCTGCACGTCACCCGCACCTGGCGCTTCCTGCCGGGCGGGGAAGTGCGCGACGAGTAGGCGGCCGGTTCAGCGCGAGGCGCGCAGGGCTTTCTGTTCTTCCAGGGTCAGGGCGACGTTGTTGCGCAGGTAGGCCGGCTCCACCCGCTCGGGCGCGATGGCTTCCCCGCGATGCCAGGCGTCCACGGCCAGGCGCGCCAGGTCGGCGGCATGCGGCAGCGCCTGCGCATCGATGCGGGCCAGGCGCGCCTGCAGCGCCGTCGCCAGGGCACCTCCGGCCGCGGCGAAGCCGGTGCCCAGGCCGATCCAGCCGGTGGCATCGCCGGGCAGCCGGTAGTCGGCCGGCGCGACGACGCTTTCATCCGTGGTGGCCTGCAGGCCATCGGCCTGGCGCACGAACGTGCCGGTGTAGATCTCGCCCATCCGCGCATCGATCGCGGCAAGGATGGCGTGGGGCGCGCCGATATCGCAGCCGCCCTCCCCCGCCAGCGCGGCCGGCGGCGGCACCTGCGCCGCAAGCACGGCCAGCGTAGAGACCGGCAACAGCGGCCGGTCCAGCGCCAGGGCGATGCCCTGCGCCAGCGCGATGGCCAGGCGGACGCCGGTGAAGGCGCCGGGCCCGCGGCTGAGCGCCACCGCATCGAGCTGCGAACGGGCGATACCCGCCTCGGCCAAGAGCTGTTCGGCCCATGGCAACGCCAACTCGGCATGGCGGCGCGGTGCGATTTCGAAGCGCTCGCGCACCTCGCCATCGGTGTAGAGGGCGACGGAGCAGGCTTCGGTGGCGGTTTCGAAGGCGAGCAGCTTCATGCGGGTCGGCAGGCAGTCATCGGACAAGGATACCCGTGCGGGTCAGAAGCGGGCGTCGGCGAACCAGTCGTCGGCCGCCGGGGCCTTCGCGGCCACCTCGTCTTCGCTGATCGTGGCGCCGAAGAATCCCTGCACGTCCTGTACCCGCTGGGTGCGCGCGAACGGCGGCAGCGAATCCAGGAAGATGCGTCCATAGGGCTTGCCGGTCAGCCGCGGATCGCACAGCACCAGCACGCCACGGTCGGTCTCGCTGCGGATCAGCCGGCCCACCGCCTGTTTCAGGGCGATCACCGCTTGCGGCAGCTGCTCGTCGCGGAACGGATTGCCGCCGGCGCGACGCACCGCCTCCAGACGCGCCTCGAACACCGGGTCGTCCGGCGCGGCGAAGGGCAGCTTGTCCACCACCACCACGCTCAGCGCCTCGCCGACCACGTCCACGCCCTCGCGGAAACTCGCCGCGCCCAGCAGCACGCCGTTGCCCGATTCGCGGAACCGCTGCAACAGGGTGCCGCGCGGCGCCTCGCCCTGGACGAACAGCGGCCAGGGCCCGCCGCACAGCGCCTCGGCGGCTTCGCGCAGCGCACGATGCGAAGCGAACAGCAGGAACGCCCTTCCCTGCGACGCTTCCAGCACCGGCCGCACGGTCGCGATCAGCGCCTGGCCGAAGCTGGGCGCGTTGGGGTCCGGCAGGCCGGCAGGCAGGTAGCACAACGCCTGCTGCGGCCAGTCGAACGGACTGGGCTGGAGCAGCGTCGGCGGGTCGTCCAGGCCCAGGCGGGTGGCGAAATGGTCGAAGCGGCCACCGACGGCGAGGGTGGCCGAGGTGAACACCCATGCCGCACGCGACTGCTCGCGGTGCTGGCGCAGTGGACCGGACACGTCCAGTGGCGTGCGCTGGCAACGGAACGCGCGCGGCGTGAGTTCGTACCAGAGCACGTCGCCGTCGTCGGGGTGCGCCTGCTGACCGTCGAAGGTCCCCGCGCCGGACGATGAGGCATGCCAGCGCGCCAGCCGCTTGGCGAATTCGGTGGCGCGCGCGGCGCAGGCCTCCAGCCCGAGCGATGCCTGCGCCAGCGGCGCCAGCGCGGCGGACAGGTCGGCAAGCGCATGATCGATGGCGTCGAAGCCGGCCGCCACCTCCGGCCTGGCCAGCAGGCGCTCGCGGGTGCCCCGCGCGGGCAGGCCCTCCATCGCCGCGCGGGCCTCGCGCAGCGCCTGTTCCAGCGCGCGCACCGGCGGCTGCAGGGCCGACAGCGCACCCGCAACGTCCTTGCACTCGGCCAGGCAGTCGCGCGCCAGTTCCTGCAACGGCCGCATGCCGAAGCCTTCGCCGAAGAAGTTCGCCGCCAGTTCGGGCAACTGGTGGGCCTCGTCGATCACGAAGGCCTGTGCGCCCGGCAGGATCTCGCCGAAGCCCTCCTGCTTCAGCGCCAGGTCGGCCAGCAACAGGTGGTGGTTCACCACCACGATATCGGCCGCCTGCGCGCGCTGGCGCGCCTGCACCACGAAACAGTCGTCCCAGAACGGGCATTCGCTGCCCAGGCAGTTGTCGATGGTGGAGGTGACCAGCGGCAGCAGCGGCGAGTCGTCCGGCAGCGACGCCAGTTCGGCCATGTCGCCGAACTGGGTGCGCCCTCCCCATGCGACGATCCGCTGGAACTGGTCCACCTGTTCGCGGCTGGTGAAGGTGGTGCGCAGCGCCTGCGGATCGCCCTTGGCCTGGTTCAGGCGGTAGCGGCACAGGTAATTGCTGCGGCCCTTCAGCAGCGCGGATTTCAGCCCGGCCACGCCCAGCGCGTCGCGCACGCGCGGCAGGTCGCGGTGGTACAGCTGGTCCTGCAGCGCCCGCGTGCCGGTGGAGATGATGGTCTTCAGGCCCGACAGCAGCGCGGGCACGAGATAGGCGAAGGTCTTGCCGGTGCCGGTGCCGGCCTCGGCCAGCAGCACCTCGCGGGCGTCGAACGCATCGGCGATCGCCGCCGTCAGGCGCTGCTGGGCGTCGCGGGGCGCGAAGGCGTCGAGTCGTTCCGCCAGCGCGCCGCCCTCGCTGAGGGCATCGCGGCTGGCCTGGGCTAGCTGGGACATCAGGGAAACGTAAGGCGGCGTGCAGCGACAAGGGTACCGCGTCGCCCCGCGCGCGGCATGCGCCTCACATGCGCTCGATCACCGGCACGGTGCAGGCATCGCGGCGGCTTTCCGCCTCGGCGATGGCGGCCTGCATCGTGGCCGCGCGCGCGGCGTGCCGGGCGGCGTCTTCCGGCGTGTGGCGCGCGGGCAGCGGCGCCAGCACGGCGAGCTCGTGCTGGCGCACCTGGCGCACCGTCTCCCAGTGCATCCGGCACAGCGGTCCCACCTGCGAGCCCAGCTGGAAGGCACGCTGGGCCAGCGTCTCGGCGCGTGCGTAATCGCCCTGCAGGAGGGCCACTTCGGCGCGCTCCTGCAGCACGGCCGGATCCTCGGGAACCAGCAGCAGCGCCTGGTTCAACGCGTCCCCGGCGGCGGCGGCATCGCCGGCGGCGCGCGCCTGCTGCGCGCGCTCGCGCAGGTCCTCCACCTGTGGGTCGCGCAGCGGTTGCACGGCCAGTTCGCGGTCGTCGTCGCCCGCGGCGGCATGGATGGCCGCCACGCGCTGGCCGGGGGTCATGGGATCGCGGGGGGCGGGGGCTTCGGGCGTCGGCGAGGACGCGCAGCCGGCCAGCGCCAGCAGGAACAGGGGAAAGGGGAACTTCATGATCAGGGGCGTGGCGGCGGAGTCTCTTCGGGGGGCGGTGCGGGTTCTTCCTTGCGGTCCAGGCCGAACCAGCTGCGCCAGCCGCCGCCGCTGTCGGCTTCCTCGCCCTCGATCAGCGGCTGCTCGACCACGCAGGCCGCGTAGGCCGGCGCATGGCCGGAAACGAAGGGCAGCTGGCGCGCACCGGGGCAGCCGGCATCGGTGCTGTTGGAACCCACCACCCACTGCCAGTCCAGGCCCTTGCCGGAGACCTTCAACGGCGCGCTGGGCAGGCGCGCGAACAGGCCCGACCACACGCGCATGGCGCCGGTACCGCCGTACAGTCCGGTCTGCTCGTTCTGGTCGTTGCCCATCCACACCACGGCCAGATGGTCGCCGGTATAGCCCGCGTACCAGCTGTCGCGCCCGTCGTTGCTGGTGCCGGTCTTGCCGGCCGACTGCAGGCGCCCCAGACCATCGCCGATCAGCTGGCGGCCGGTGCCGCTGGACACCACCTGCTGCAGGGCGACCGTGATCAGGTTGGCGGCGATCGAATCGCCCTCCTGCGCCGGTGCCGGCGTCTTGTCGTAGCGCTTGAGCAGCCTGCCATCGGGGTCGAGCACGCCGCGTACGGCGTGCAACGGCTGGATTTCGCCGCCGGAGGCGAGGAACTGGTACAGCTGCGCCATCGCGTACGGGCTCTGGTCGGTGGCCCCCAGGATCAGCGCGGGGTTGGATTCGGCCTGGATGCCGGCCAGCACGCGGATCAGCTGCGCCAGCCGGTCGGGTTCGACCTTCATGCCCACCCGCACCGTGGCCTGGTTGTACGACCGCGCCAGCGCGTCGACCAGGCGGACGGTGCCGTGGCTGCGGCGGTCGGCGTTGGCCGGCGTCCAGCGCTTGTTCTTGCCCAGCTGCACGGTCACCGGCGAATCGTCGACCCACGAGGCCAGCGAGTACTGGTCGGGCTGCGCCAGCGCCAGCAGGTAGACGAACGGCTTGAGCAGCGAACCCACCGGCCGCTGCGCTTCCACCGCGCGGTTGAAACCCACTTCCGACACGTTGCGGCTGCCGACCACGGCCAGCACGTCGCCGTCGTGCACGTCGGTCACCACCATGCCGGCCTGCAGCGGCGGCCGGCGCTTGTTCTCCAGCGCCTTGATGGTGCGCGTGACCGACGCTTCGGCATAGGCCTGCGCCGAGGGCGACATGCCGGTCAGCACCGTCAGCCCGGCACCCTGCAGCGCGCTCTCGGGGTAGTCCCGCGCCAACTGGCGGCGCACCAGGTCGACGTAGGCCGGGAAGCGGTTGGCCGCGGCCATGCCCGGCGTCTTGGTCACTCCCAGCGGGGCCGCCAGCGCGCGCTTGTACTCCGCGTCGTCGATCAGGCCGGTTTCGTGCAGCTTGAGCAGTGCATAGTCGCGGCGCTCCTTCGCCCGTTGCGGATTGCGGCGAGGGTCGTAATACGACGGCCCCTTGACCATGCCGATCAGCAGGGCGACCTGTTCGGTGGTCAGGCTGTCCAGGTCGCGGCCGAACCAGAACTCGGACCCCGCCGCCACGCCGTGGATGGCCTGGCTGCCGCGCTGGCCCAGGTACACCTGGTTGAAGTACGCCTCCAGGATGGTGCGCTTGTCGTAGCGCGCCTCCAGGATCAGCGCGAACAGGATCTCGTTGAACTTGCGGGTCGGCGTCTGCTCCTTGCCGATGCCGAGCAGGCCGCTGCGCGCCAGCTGCTGGGTCAGCGTACTGGCGCCCTGGCGGGTGTCGCCGCCGGATTTCACCAGCAGCCATGCCGCACGCACCATGCCGGACAGGTCCACGCCATGGTGGTCCTTGAAGTCGCGGTCCTCCACCGCCTGCAGGCCGGTGACCAGCAGCTCCGGCACTTCTTCCAGGCGCACCAGGCGGCGCTCTTCCTGCTTCTGCCCATACAGCGTGGCGATGCGCGCCGGGTCCAGCCGCGCGGCCTTCAACGCCTGCTTGCGGGCGACATCGCGCACGCCCGCCACGCGTCCGCCGGACAGCGTCACCTGGATGCGACGCGGCGCCACGCGGCCGTCCACGTCGATGTAGCCGCGGCTGGAGATGGTGAAGCGGCCGCCTTCGCGCGCGTAGGTGCCCGGGGCCTGGCCGGCGCCGTCGTCGCGGTAGGCGGCGGCGTCGAGCTCGGTCTTCAGCGTCTGCGCATCCATCGCCAGCCCGGGCGCCAGCTGGAGGGGACGCGCGTACACGCGGGTGGGGATCTGCCAGCGCAGTTCGCCGAAACGCTCGGTGACCTGGTGGTTCAGGTACAGCGTGTAGGGGATCAGGAACCCCAGGCCCAGGCCCACCGCCGCCAGTGCCCAACCGAACAGGCGTTGCCGCCAGGCCGGTCGCCCGTCGCCGTCGTCGATGTCGTCTTCGTCCAGCGCTTCGTCGTCGTAGTCGTTGCGGGCCACAGGGGATGCGACAATGGGAATTCGGGCGAGTCTAGCGCAGCCGCCGAAGGTGCGCCGGGCCCGCTCCCCTTTCGCTCAGCTGGAGTTGCAACGGAATGTCGATGACGTGGGCCGACGTGCGCTTCATGCTGGAACGCACGCGCGGCCTGGTCCGTCGAGGCCTGACCAGTCTGCGCACGCGCGGCCTGGCGGCGACCTGGGCGCGGGTGCGCCGGCAGTTCACGCGGCACCCCCGGTTGCCGCCCGCGTCGCTGTACCGGCCGGCCGAGGCGCCCTTCGCCCCGTTCGCGGTGCCCGCCAGCGACGCCCCCCGCGTCAGCATCGTCGTCCCCGTCTACAACCAGGCCGCGCATACCCTGGGCTGCCTGCGCGCGCTGGCCGGACATCCACCGTCGGTCGCCTGCGAGATCATCGTCGTGGACGACGGATCCAGCGACCAGACGCACGCCTGGATGACATCCATCGCCGGACTGCGTTACCACGTGCGCGCCGGCAACGGAGGGTTCATCGCCGCATGCAACGACGGGGCCGCGCTGGCGCGCGGCGATTACCTGGTCTTCCTCAACAACGACACGTTCCCGCAGCCGGGCTGGCTCGACGCGCTGCTGGACACGTTCGGCGCGTGGCCCGAGGCGGGTCTTGTGGGCGCTCAGCTGGTCTACCCGGACGGCCGCCTGCAGGAAGCCGGCGGCGTGGTGTTCGACGACGGCTCGGCCTGGAACTACGGACGCTTCGAATCGCCCGACGATCCGCGCTACGCCAGCGTGCGCGATGCCGACTACTGCTCGGGTGCCGCAATCATCGTGCCCACCGCGCTCTTCCGCGATATCGGCGGCTTCGACACGCGCTATGCGCCGGCCTACTACGAAGACACCGACCTGGCCTTCGCCGTCCGCGCGCGCGGCCTTCGCGTGCTCTACCAGCCGGCGGCGCGTGTGGTGCACCTGGAAGGCATCACGGCCGGCACGGACACCGGCAGCGGAATCAAGGCCTACCAGGTGCGCAACCGCGCCCTGTTCGCGCGGAAGTGGGCCCGGGCGCTCATCGGGCAACCGGCAGCGGGCACCCTGCCCTCGCCCTCGACGCTGGCGCGCGGCCGACGGCAGGTGCTGGTCGTCGATACCGAGACGCCACGCCCCCGGCACGATTCGGCGTCATTGCGCATGGCCAACCTGATGCGCCTGCTGGTCGCGGAAGGCGCGCATGTGGTGTTCCTGCCGGCGGACCTGCGCGATGCAGGGGAGGACACGGCGGCCCTGCGGCAGCTTGGCGTCGAAAGCTGGCATGCCCCGTTCGCCGGCAGCATCGCCTCGTGGATGCGTGCGCACGGTGCACGCTTCGACGTGGTGCTGCTGTCGCGCCATTACGTGGCCGCCGAGCTGATTCCGCTGGTGCGCCGTTTCGCGCCGCAGGCGCGCGTCGTGTTCGACACCGTCGACCTGCATTTCCTCCGTGAACAGCGCGGCGCGGACCTCGCCGGCGACGACGCCCTCCGCCGCAGCGCCGGGAAGACGCGCGACCGCGAACTCGCGCTGATGCGCCGGGCGGACACGACGCTGGTCGTCAGCCCGGTCGAACGCGACATGCTGGCCGCGCTGCTGCCGGCGACCGCCCGCGTGGAGGTACTGTCCAACCTGCACGAACTCGCCGGCAACGGCGCAGCTTTCGCGCAACGCCGGGACCTGGTGTTCGTGGGCGGCTTCCGCCATCCGCCGAATGCCGATGCCATGCTCTGGTTCGGCCGCGAGATCTTTCCCCGCATCCGGGCGCGGCTGCCCGAGGTGCGCCTCCACTGCATCGGCGCCGAGCCTCCCGCGCAGGTCCGTGCGCTGCAGGACATTCCCGGCATCACGGTGCATGGCCACGTGCCGGACCTCGCGCCTTACATGGAGGGGGCGCGCGTGGCGGTCGCGCCGCTGCGCTTCGGCGCCGGCGTCAAAGGCAAGGTGAACCTGAGCATGGCGCATGGCCAGCCCGTGGTGGCGACGCCGTGCGCAGTGGAGGGCATGCACCTGGCGGACGGCCACGACGTACTGGTCGCGGAAGGCGCCGAGGCCTTCGCCGATGCGGTGGTGCGCCTGTACGAAGACGCCTCGCTCTGGAACCGCCTGTCCACGCACGGTCGCGAGAACATCCGCAGGCACTTTTCCATGGATGCCGCACGCGACACGGTCCGGCGGATCTTCTTCTAGCGCGCCTGCGGTGCCTGCGCGAGCCGCACGCGCGCCTGGAAGTCGTCCAGACCGGACACTGCCGCATCCAGACGGCGCGCCTCTTCCAGCGCCTGCGCCGCAAACGCCACGTCGCCGGCGCCCAGGCGCTCGCTGCCCACCGCGATCCACTTCTCCGCCAACCTTCGGCGCGCATCGGCAAGGCCGGCCTGGCGCGGCTGCAGCGTCTGCCAGGCCTGCAGACAGGCCTGGGCGCGGCGGATGCGGTTCGCGCGCAGTTCCGCCTCATAGCATTCGCGCACGGCCGGCAGCAACCGCGATGCCGCACGCTTCACCTCCGGCGCGTCCGGTGCCAGCGCCTGGGCGGCGCGCAGCTTGTCGTAGGCGCTTTCGCCGGGCGGCGTGAGCCACTGGCCCTGGGCTTCGGCGCTTGCCATGTCCGCGAGCAAGGTCTGCACGCGGCGCGCGCGCTCGCCGGGCGGCATGGCCGCACCGGGACGGTCACGCGCCTGCTCCGCACGGACCACGGCCTGCTCCGCTTGGGCGATGCGTGCGGACTGCGGCGCAAGCTCGCGTGCCTCCACCAGCGCGCGCCGCGCCTGCTCGAAGCGGAAATCCGCGGCATGCCGCTCGGCCCGCACTGCGTAGGCCACGCCCACCTGCTCCAGACCCTGGCGAGCGGCCGCGTCGCCGGGCGCGGCCGCCAGCACCTCATCGTATGCCGCCCGCGCCGCCGCCAGGCGACCGCGCCCCAGATCGCGCGCCGCCGCGCGGCGACGCGTCTCCAGCGCAGTGGCGAGCGCAGCCTGCGCCTGCGGCAGGTCCACGTGCCCGGGGTCGAAGACCCGTGCCTGGGCGATCAGCGACGCCGCCGGTTCCAGTTGGTTGCGCTGCAGATGGCGGCCTGCCTCCTGCAGCAGGTCCGACAACGCATCCTCACGCCCTTCCAGCGCTTCCAGCCGGGCCGGCTGCAGGGCCAACACGCGCTGGTACAACGGCAGCGCGGCCGCCGGATCGCCGACCAGGCGCCCGGCCGCGTGCGCCCTCACCGCCGCCTGCATCACGCTGTCCAGCCCGGCATGCTCGGCCTCGCGCGCGCGCAGGCGGGCGTCCAGCGCATCGGCCTGGGCACGCGGCACCTGCAGCTCGCGCGCCAGCGCAAGGCGTTCGCGCGCTTCGGCGAACCGGTCCTGCGCCAGCGCGCCGGCTGCCTGGCGCAGGGCCTGCTGGCCCACGCGCCGCAGGCCCATGGCCGCTTCGCCGCGGTCCGTATCCAGCGCCTGGGCCGCTTCGTACAGTTGGCGCGCACCGCTGCCGTCGGCGGCATCGAGATGCCCGCCGGCCAGTGCGCTGTCCGCCTGGTCGAGCAGGGCCTGTATCCGGGTTTCGGGCCACAACGCATCCGCCAGCGGGCGGCGCAGCACCACCAGCAGCACGAGCAGCAGCAGCGCGATGAGCAGGGCCCAGCGCCAATGCCGCCGGTCCCGCCAGGCAGGCACCGGAGGCGCGCGATGCGTGCGCGCCGCCGCGATGGCGCGCGTCCAGTCGATGCGCGGTTCGATGCGGCGATCGCGGCCTGTGTCGGGGCGCTCTTCGCGGGTCACGCCTGCAGGATAACGGCTCAGCCTGAACGTCGTGCGTCTTCCACGCCCGGCAGCGCATCCAGCTTGCCCAACAGGGTCGAGAGCTGGCCGAAATCGGCCACCTTCAGGCGCAGGCGCAGATGCACGCGACCGCTGGCGCGGTTGCCCTGGCTGTTGATGTCCAGCACGTTGGCTTCTTCCTGGGCGATCAGCGTGGTGATGTCCTTCAGCAGCCATTTGCGGTCCAGCGCCGTGACCTGCACGTCGACCTCGTAGCCGCCGCCGGCCTGGCCCCACTCCACCGGCAGTACGCGCTGCGGGCTGGCGGCGGCCAGCCGCGCGAACGAGGCGCAGTCGGCGCGGTGCACGGTGACGCCGCGCACGCGCGTCAGATAGCCCGCGATCGGCTCGCCGGGCACCGGCTGGCAACAGCGCGCCAGCTGAACCAGCAGGTTGCCCACGCCCTGCACGGTGAACTTCGACTTGCCCGGTGCGGCGACCCTGCGTGGCGGACGCCGCACGGGCAGCGCGGAGGCTTCGGGTTCGGCGGCCGCCCGCTGCTCTTCGTGCAGGGCGCGCCCGACCTGGTGCGGCCCGACATCGCCCAGCGCCACCTGGATGTAGAGATCGTCGATGCTGTCGGCATGGAACTTCTTCGCCACGCCGGCCAGGTCGGCCTGGTGCAGGCCGAGCCGCTTGAGCTCCTTCTCCAGCAGTTCGCGCCCGGCCTGCAGGTTGCGCACGCGGTCCAGCTTGTGGAACCACGCCCGCACCTTGTCGCGCGAGCGCCCACTGGCGAGGAAAGCGTTGGCCGGCAGCAGCCAGTCGCGGCGGGGCTCGGGCTCCTTCGAGGTCAGGATCTCGACGCGATCGCCGCTGCGCAGCACGTGGTTGAGCGGCACGATGCGCCCGTTGACCTTCGCCCCGCGCGTCCGGTGCCCGACCATGGTGTGCACGTGGTAGGCGAAATCGAGTACCGTGCCGCCGCGCGGCAGGTCCACCACTTCGCCTTTGGGCGTCAGCGCGTACACGCGGTCCTCCACCAGCTCCGCGTCCAGGTCGCCGGCCAGCGTGCCCTCGCCCGCCGCCTCGCCGCTGCCGTCCAGCAGGCGGCGCATCCAGGCGATCTTGCGGTCGAACGCGTCGCCGCCGCCCTTGCCTTCCTTGTACTTCCAGTGCGCGGCCACGCCCAGTTCGGCCTGCGCATGCATCTCGTGCGTGCGGATCTGCACTTCCAGCGTCCTTCCCTCGGGGCCGACCACCGCGGTGTGCAGCGAGCGGTAGTCGTTGGCCTTGGGCCGGGCGATGTAGTCGTCGAACTCGCTGGGAATGGGCACCCACAGCGCATGCACCACGCCCAGCGCCGCATAGCACGCCGCCACGTCGTCCACCGCGATGCGCACCGCGCGCAGGTCGTAGAGTTCGTCGAACCCGACCTGCTTGCGCTGCATCTTCCGCCAGATGCTGTAGATGTGCTTCGGCCGGCCGCTGATCTCGGCGCGGATGCCGTGCTCGGCCAGGGCCTTCTGCAGGCTGGCGATCACCGCGGCGATGTAGCGCTCGCGCCCGGTGCGCTTCTCGTCCAGCTGGGTGGCGATCTGCTTGTAGACCTGGGGCTGGAGGTAGCGGAACGCCAGGTCCTCCAGTTCCCACTTCAGCTGCCAGATGCCCAGCCGGTTCGCCAGCGGCGCGTGGATGTCGCGGGTGAGCCGCGCCAGCGCCTGGCGTTCGGCCTCGGGCAGCGCGCCGGCCGCGCGCATGCGCGCCAGCTGGCGGGCCAGCAGGATCGTCACCACCCGCAGGTCGCGCACGATCGCCAGCAGCAACCGGCGCAGGCCTTCGGTGTTGACGCTGCGTTCCTGCTCGGCGTGCAGGGCCCACACCTGGGCCGCCGCCGCCTGGCCCTCGCGCAGGTCGGCCAGCGCGGCGGACGTGTCCTTGCCGCCCCGCACCGCGGACTGCAGGGCAGGCACCGCGTACAGCAGCGCGGCCAGCATCACGTCGCCATCGGCGGACAGGACCGCCAGCGTATCCAGCGTGTCCGCGGCCACGCCCACCGGATCGGGCATGCCGGCATCGGCGCCGTCCTGCATTGACGCGGCGGCGAGCGAATGCCGCAGCGGCTCCGGCAGCGCTTGCAGCGCGGGCCGTTGCAGCAGCGTGGCGATGTCGTGAACGGGGGGCACCATGGCGGAAAGGGACCGCGGCCAAGCGCCGCCGGAATGACTACACTACCGGCCAGTCGACCGCAGGAACAACCATGAAGATGAGCCGCTTGTTTCTATCCCTCGTGTTGCTGACCGCCCCGCTGGCCGCATTGGCCCAGGACGCGTCGACCGACGCGCGGTTCGCCGACCTGCGCGCCTCGATGACGGCGGAGGAATTCAGGGCCGCCGGCCTGGACAAGCTGTCCGATGCCGAGCTGTCGGCACTCAGCGCATGGCTGACCCGCAAGGTCGGCGCCGAGACCGCGCGCGCGGTGGAACAGGTCCGCCAGGAGACCCAGACCGCGGTCGCCCAGGCGCAGGCCGATACGCGCCAGCAGGTGGAGCGGGAGAACCGCGGCTTCTTCGATTTCGGCTCGGACGAACCCATCAAGAGCACGCTGGCCGGCGAGTTCAGGGGGTTCGCGAAAGGCAACCGCTACACGCTGGCCAACGGGCAGGTATGGGAACAGATCGAAGCGGCCAGCCTGAGCGGCGTACGCAAGACCAACCCCGCCGTGACCATCAAGCCCGGCCTGTTCAACAACTGGTTCTTCCGCATCGACGGCTACAACACGCCGGCCAAGGTGCGCCGCATCAAGTGACGCCCGCTCAGCCGCGCAGCGCCTGCAGGCGCTGCGCGAGCTTTTTCGGCGACACGCCGGCGCGCGCGCCCAGCTCCTGGGCGAACATCGACACGCGCAGTTCCTCCAGGTCCCAGCGCAGGGCCTGCCAGCCGGGCGATTCCGCCACGCCATCCTCCACCGCCTGCGCCAGCGCGTCGGCGAAGGGCTTGATGTCCAGCATGCGGGCCTGGTCGCGGGCGGGGTCGCGCACGGCGCGCTCGGCGCGCAGGCGCATCGCCTTCACGTAGCGCGGCAACTGCGCCAGCGCATCCGCCGGCGTATCGCGCAGGAAGCCGGGATGCACCAGCGCCGCCAGCTGCGCGCGCAGGTCGTCCAGGTTGCCGCGCGCCCAGCCCATCAGCGGCGATTCCAGCTGCGGCTTGAGGTCGGCGACGGCGGACAGGATGGCCTCGGCCAGCTTCAGCCTTTCCATCGCTTCGCCGAACAGGCGCCTGCCGGCCTCCTCGCGCCGCTGTTCGAACGCGGCGCGGTCGCGGATCGTGTCCAGTACGTCCGCCAGCACGGCGTTCATCGCCGCATCGACGATGTCGCCGCGCAGGCGTTCCTGCGATTCGATGGCCGCGTACAGCAGGCCGGTCTTGGGCGACACGGGTAGCTGCTTGCGGGCCTGCTTCACCTTGTCGGCCAGGGCGATCCGGAGCAGGCGGCGCACGCCGTGCGGATGGGACGCCTCGGCCTCGGCACGGTCGGCGAATACCTGCAATGCCACCGTATCGCCCTCGTCGCGCAGGGCCGGGTAGGCCGGCACGCCGGCTTCGCCCGGCACTTCGTGCGGGATGGCCTGTGCCGGGAAGTCCCTCAGGCCGCTCGCCGCCATCGCGCGGCCCGCGCGTGCGGCGAAGGCCTGCCCGGCCTTCGCGCCGAAGCGGGCACGCAGCGCGTCCAGGTCGCGCGACTCGGCCAGCACGCGCCCTTCGTCACCGCCGCGCGGGTCCTCGCGCAGGCGCAGGTTCATGCGCAGGTGCGGCTCCAGCGCCGTTTCATCGAAATCGATCGCACCCACCGCCACGCCGGTGGCCCGCGACAGGAAACGCGCCAGTTCGCCCCGCAAATCATCGGCGGTCGGCTTCGGGAACGCCTCGAAGAACGCGCGACCGAAGTCCGGCGCGGGTACGTAGTTGCGCCGCATCGCCTTGGGCAGGCTGCGGATCAGGCCGGCCGCCTTGTCGGCCACGAAGCCGGGCGCCAGCCACGACAGCCGTGCCGGATCCAGCGCATTGAGCAGGTGCAGCGGCACCTCCAGCGTCACGCCATCGTCGGCCGCGCCGGGTTCGAACCGGTAGTGCAGCGGCAGGCGCGCGTCGCCGAGCGCGAAGTACTTCGGGTAGCGGTCTTCTTCGCTGCCTTCACCGGGCAGCAGGTCGGTCAGCGACCAGTGCAGCGCGCGGCGCTTGTCCGCCGGCAGCGCCTTCCACCACGCGTCCAGGCCGGCCGCGGAATGGATCTCCGACGGCACGCGGTCCAGATACCAGCGCGCCTGCCAGTCCTCATCGGCGACCAGGCCGGCCCGGCGCAGCTTGGCTTCTTCCTCGCGGGCCTGCTCCAGCGTCTTCAGATTGTCGGCCACGAAGCCGGCGCGCGTGTTGATCTCTCCCGTGACCAGGCCCTGCCGGACGAAGATGTCGTGCGCTTCCCCCGGCGCGATACGGCCGTAGTGCACCGGCTTCTTCGGCGCCAGCACCAGCCCGAACAGGCTGATCTGCTCGGAGGCCAACACCTGCCCCTGCGCGCGCGACCAGTGCGGATCGAAGTGCCTGCGCAGCAGCAGGTGCGGCAGCTCGGCGATCACCCAGTCCGGTTCGATCGCGGCCAGGGTCATGCCCCACACCTTCTGGGTATCCAGCAGGTTGGCCACCAGCAGCCACGGCGGCGGCCGCTTGGACAGCGGCGAGCCCGGGAATGGCAGGAAACGGCGTTGCCGCGGCGCCTGGAAATCGCCTTTCTCCGTGCGATGGCCGACCTGCGTGGGCAGGCCGGCGATCAGCGCGCGGTGCAGGGTCTGGTACGCGCCGGCACGCACGCGCTCGCTGTAGCCGTCCCCGGCGGGTGCCGGCTCGGGCTGCACGCGCGCTGCCACCGGCGCCGCTTCGGTCCTGCCTTCACGCGCCAGCCTGGCGGCACGATGCAGCTGGCCACGCGTGGCCTTCGCGGCCGCTGCGTCATCGCGCGCGACCGGCGGCGCGCGACTGCCGTCCAGCAGCGGCGCCATCGAGGCGTCGGCGTCCTCTTCCTTCCAGCCCAGTTCCTCGCACAGCAGGCGCAGCTGGCGATGCAGCTCGCGCCACTCGCGCATGCGCAGGAAGCCCAGGAAATGGCGCCCGCACCAGTCGCGCAGCCTGGACTGGGTGAGGTCCTCGTGGGCCTGCCGATACGCATCCCACAGGCGCAGGACGCCGACGAACTCGGAGCGGCCATCGGCGAACTGCGCGTGCGCGGTGTCCGCCGCGCCGCGCGCGTCCGCCGGCCGCTCGCGCGGGTCCTGGATCCCCAGGAAGGAGGCGATCACCAGCATCGGCCGCAGGCAGCCGGCGGCCTGCGCGGCCACCAGCATACGGGCCAGCTTCACGTCCACCGGCAGCCGCGCCATCTGCCTGCCGATGGCGGTCAGGCGGCGCTCGCCGTCGATCGCGCCCAGCTCGGCCAACTGCTGCCAGCCATCGGCGATGGCGCGCTCGTCCGGCGCTTCCAGGAACGGAAAGTCCTCGATCCGGCCCAGGCCCAACTGCAGCATGCGCAGGATCACCCCGGCCAGGCTGGAGCGACGGATTTCCGGGTCGGTGAACTCCGGTCGCGCCTGGAAATCGGCCTCGGCGTACAGGCGGTAGCAGATGCCTTCGGCCACGCGCCCGCAACGGCCCTTGCGCTGGTTGGCGCTGGCCTGCGAAACCGGTTCGATGTGGAGGCGGTCCAGCTTGTTGCGCGGGCTGTAGCGCTTGACGCGGGCGAAGCCCGGATCGACCACGTAGCGGATGCGCGGCACGGTCAGCGAGGTCTCGGCCACGTTGGTGGCCAGGACGATGCGCCGGTTCGGTCCCGGATTGAACACGCGGTCCTGGTCCTGGTTGGACAGGCGCGCGTACAGCGGCAGCACCTCGGTGTTGCGGTACTTGCGCCGCTCCAGCGCCTGGTGCGCGTCGCGGATCTCGCGTTCGCCGGGCAGGAAGACCAGCACGTCGCCGCGCGCATCCAGCCGGGTGATCTCATCGACCGCGCCGACGATGGCGTCGTTGACGGTGCGGTCGCCTTCCTGTCCGCCCTCGCCTTCCAGCGCGCGGTAGCGCACCTCGACCGGATAGGTGCGGCCTTCCACGCTGATCACCGGCGCGTCGTCGAAATGCCGGGCGAAGCGTCCGGTATCGATGGTGGCCGAGGTGACGATGACCTTCAGGTCGCGGCGCTTGCGCAGCAGCTGCTTCAGGTAACCCAGCAGGAAGTCGATGTTGAGGCTGCGCTCGTGCGCTTCGTCGACGATGATCGTGTCGTAGGCCGACAGCCAGCGGTCGCTGGCGATCTCCGCCAGCAGGATGCCATCGGTCATGAACTTGATGTGGGTGTCCTCGCCCACCTGGTCGTTGAACCGCACCTGGAAGCCCACGCCACGGCCCAGCTCGGTCTTCAGTTCCTCGGCCACGCGCCGCGCCACCGCGCGGGCGGCGATCCGGCGCGGCTGGGTGCAGCCGATCATGCCGGCCACGCCGCGCCCGGCGGCCAGGCACAGCTTGGGCAGCTGGGTGGTCTTGCCCGAACCGGTCTCGCCGGCGATCACCACCACCTGGTGCTGGCGGATCAGCTCGATGATGCGCTCGCCTTCGCGGGCGATCGGCAGGGACGCGTCCAGCGTCACCGCCGGCACCGTCGACAGGCGGCGCTCGCGGGTGGCGATCGACGCGTTCAATGCCTGCTCGAAGGCCTGCCGCACGCCGGCGTCGGCCGGCTTGCCCTGCCAGCGCGACCACAGACCCTGCAGGCGGCCGCGGTCGCGGCTCAGCGCGCGGTCGAGCGCGCGCCGGCCCTGTTCGAGGGCGGCGCGGTCGGGACGGGTGGGGGCGGGGTCACGGGGGATGTTCATTCTTCGGCAAGCGGTTGAAACTTTTCTCTCACGCCACATGTTCTAGTGTGCCTATTGTGCCGCCTCAACCCACCCTCAGGAGAATCCGCATGGCCAAGCCGAAGACCAAGCCCGCCAAGACCAAGGCCGCGCCCGCCGGCGCCCCCCTCGCCTCGGCCCCGTCGGCACCGAACATCGATATCGGGATCAGCAGCGGCGAGCGCAAGAAGATCGCCGACGGCCTGTCGCGGTTCCTGGCCGACAGCTACACGCTGTACCTGAAGACCCACAACTTCCACTGGAACATCACCGGCGCGATGTTCAATTCGCTGCATACGATGTTCGAGACGCAGTACACCGAGCAGTGGACCGCGCTGGACGAGATCGCCGAGCGCATCCGCGCGCTGGGTTTCAACGCGCCGGGTTCGTACCGCGAATTCGTCAACCTGACCTCGATCCCGGAAGAGCCGGGCCTGACCGACAGTGCCGACTGGCGCGAAATGGTCCGCCAGCTGGTGGTGGGCAACGAGGCGGTCTGCCGCACCGCGCGCAAGGTGCTGGACATCGCCGACGACGCCGACGATGCGCCGACCGAGGACCTGCTGACCCAGCGCCTGCAGACGCACGAGAAGTACGCGTGGATGCTGCGTTCGCTGCTGCAGTAAGCGAGGCCTGAGTGAGCGAAGCGCGAGACGCCCGGCTGGTCCGGGCGTTTTGCTGTCGGGGCCCTTTGAAGCCCCCTCTCCCCGTGGGGGGGGTTGGGGTAGGGGCAACGGAGTCCGTTGCTCAGTGGGGCCTTGGCGTGTCCGGATGCGCATTGTCGCTGTGGGGTCTTGGGCCTTGCGGGATGGTTCTTTGAGCGTGCGGGCATGGCGCCGCTGGCCGCGGGGGCCTTCTTTCTTTGCTTGTGCAAAGAAAGTAGGCAAAGAAAGCACACCCCGGCGGTCCGCCCGCCGCATGCGGCGTGTCCGGATGCGCATTGTCGCCGTGCGGTCTTGGGCCTCGCGGGATGGTTCTTTGAGCGTGCGGGCATGGCGCCGCTCGCCGCGGGGGCCCTACTTTCTTTGCTTGTGCAAAGAAAAGTAAGCAAAAGAAACACCCCCCGGCGGTCCGCCCGCCGCTGCGCGGCGGGTGCGCAGTCCCGACGGGAATTTTCGGACGGGGCATCCTGCCCCGGCCGAAAACGGCGCACATCCTTGTGCGCCGCCCTGCGGGTTTTACCCGCCGGGACTGCCGGACCTAAGGGGCCCCAGGAGCAAAAGCAAACGCGCCCGCGCCCGGGATCTGCATGTGCTGTTGCTCCTGCCTTGGGGCCCCATCTAGGCACGGCGAGTGGGCCGGGTAAAACCCGCAGGGCGCCGTCATGGATGACGGCGTTTTCGTATGGCACAGGGATGTGCCATACGTAGTTCCCGGCCCGCTCGCGGACCCGGAGCGAAGCGCAGGGCGTGCCGCCTGGGGCGTGTTTCTTTGGTTCCTTTCTTTGCACGGGCAAAGAAGTGCTTTTCAACAGCCGTATGGCTGGTAAAGGGACGCCCGCCGCGGCGAGCGGCGCCATGCGTCCGAGACAGAAACCTCTCTCGCAAGGCCACCAAAGCGGGCGCCATCGCGGATGTGGTGGCAGCCATGAAGGACGAACACACGGACTTCGTTGGACCTCTCCCCAACGCCTCTCCCGCAGGAAGAGGGGCTTGATCGCGTCCCGCTCAAGCCTGGATGAATTCCTACCCTGCGGCGCGCCCGTTTCCCACCGCTCCCCACGCCAGCCAAGTCGGCTGCCGGGCCCCGCCGCGGTATCCTGTGCCCATGTCGTCCCCCGCCCTCGAAACACTGCAGCGCGTCTTCGGTTACAGCGCCTTCCGCGGCCATCAGCAGGCCATCGTCGAACACCTCGCCGCCGGCCACGATGCCCTGGTCCTCATGCCGACCGGCGCCGGCAAGTCGCTGTGCTACCAGGTGCCCGCGCTGCTGCGCGAGGGCACCGGCATCGTCGTCTCCCCGCTGATCGCGCTGATGCAGGACCAGGTGGATGCCCTGCGCCAGCTGGGCGTGCGCGCGGCGTTCCTGAATTCCTCGCTCGCGGCGGATGAGGCCCAGCAGGTCGAACAGGCCCTGCTGCGTGGCGACCTGGACCTGCTGTACGTAGCGCCGGAGCGGCTGCTGACCGGCCGCTTCCTGTCGCTGCTGGAGCGCAGCCGCATCGCCCTGTTCGCCATCGACGAAGCCCACTGCGTCTCCGCCTGGGGCCATGATTTCCGCCGCGAGTACCTGGAACTGGCCCTGCTGCACGAGCGCTGGCCCGACGTGCCGCGCATCGCCCTGACCGCCACCGCCGACCCGCCCACCCAGCGCGAGATCGCCGAGCGGCTGAACCTGGTGGACGCGCAGAAGTTCGTCAGCTCGTTCGACCGCCCCAACATCCGCTACACCGTGGTGCAGAAGGACAACGCCCGCCACCAGCTGCGCGACATGCTGCGCAAGCACAAGGGCGAGGCCGGCATCGTCTACTGCCTCTCGCGCAAGCGGGTGGAGCAGTTCGCCGACTACCTGGCCGAGCAGGGCTTCAATGCCCTGCCCTACCACGCCGGCCTGGATGCCGAGGTGCGCGCCCACCACCAGCGGCGTTTCCTGCGCGAGGACGGCATCGTCATGGTGGCGACGATCGCTTTCGGCATGGGCATCGACAAGCCGGACGTGCGCTTCGTGGCGCACGTGGACCTGCCCAAGTCGATGGAGGGCTACTACCAGGAAACCGGCCGCGCCGGCCGCGATGGCGAGGCGGCCGAAGCCTGGCTGTGCTACGGGCTGGGCGATGTGGTGCTGCTGAAGCAGATGATCGAGCAGTCGGAGGCGGGGGAAGAACGCAAGCGCCTGGAACGGCGCAAGCTGGACCAGCTGCTCGGCTACTGCGAATCCACCCAGTGCCGG